>JBOHDE010000001.1:0-8789 GCA_050699035.1 Nocardioidaceae bacterium
CCTGCCCACCGCGGGCATCGGCGCCTCGATGGCGCTGGAGTCGGCCGCGGTCCTGGCCGACGAGCTGTCGCGTACCGACGTGACGTACCTGCCCAACGCGCTGGAGCTCTATGAGCGGCGCCGGCGCCACCGGGTCGAGGCGGCACAGACCCAGTCGCGTCGACTGGCCCGGCTGATGTTCCTCAGCTCGCCGCGGCTCGCGTCCGTGCGGGACCTGGCCCTGCGGCTCGCGAGCATGGAGCAGATGGTCGGTCCGCTGATCAAGGGGCTCCGCCAGCCGATCTGAGCCGCACCTCGAGCAGCTTCGCCCGGCGACGCAACTGCCGCAGCTCCTCAGCAGCGTCCTGGGTGACGCCGGGTCGCGTCCCTTCGCAACGTCCGCGGTCTTCATCCAGTTCGACAACGTGGACTCGCTGATCCCGAAGTCGTCGGCGATCTGCTTCAAGAGAACTCCGGCTCACGGCCGCAGGCCACCGCGACCACGTCATCGCGGAACTCTTTGGGATACGGAGCAGCATGGAGACATCCTCTCTTCCGGCGTCGAACACCAGGAGTCAGTTGTCACCTACGGCTGCATCACGCCCGGACGGCTTCCTCATGGCATCGGCCACGATGACCTTGCCCGCTCGGATTGGCGAGGAAAAGGAACAACGCGGCGAGTGTGTTGCCGTCATGGGCAACTCCAGCCAACCTCACAAATCGGGGCGGTACTTCGTCGGTGGTATGAGGCTAATTCGAGAGCGCCATAGTCCAGCCACCGCGCGCACCCTCCGCCAGGCGGGTCCCGGCTCAAACAAGGAGGGAACCTATGCTCTGGACCCACCCCATCGTGTGGCGCTTCTGGCTTTCCGGGTTGCCGGCACAGCCAGCACCAACCCGCCGCGCGTCGCGTTCCAGCCGGGGGAACGCGTTAGCAGCGCTCCGACGCGAAGCACGGCGCCACGGGCTGCCCTGAATCTGATGCCCGCGATCGGAGTGACTATTTGCCGCCACCGCCCGGCGCGGCCAGCCAACCCGTGACCTGCGGGAAGGGTGCTGCGCTCGAGTACCAGACTCTGGGGCAGGGCAGAATCCGGGGCATGAAGTATGTGCTGTTGATCTGCGACGACGAATCGATCTCACCGAGCATGGAGGAGATTGCGGCAGACCCGACGCACCAGACCTATGCGGCGGAGCTGGATCGGCGGGGGGCCGAGCTCGGTGGCGCGCGGCTGCGCCCGGTGGCGGATGCGACGACAGTCCGGGTCCGCGATGGGGAGACGCTGGTCTCGGACGGCCCGTTCGCGGAGACGAAGGACTTCATCGGCGGCATCGACATCATCGAGTGCGCCGATCTCGACGAGGCGATCGAGCTCGCGGCGCTGCATCCCTACGCACGCCATGGTTGCATCGAGATCCGCCCTGTGTGGGAATGACCGCCCCCGACGACGAGGTCCGTGCCGCGGTCGACGCGGTGTATCGCGACGAATGGGGCCAAGTGGTCGCGACCCTGATCAGCTCGACCGGCGACTGGGATCTGGCTGAGGACTGCGCCCAGGACGCCTTCGCGGCGGCGCTGACGACCTGGCCGCGTGACGGGATCCCGAGTCGGCCGGGGGCGTGGCTCACGACCACGGCACGCAACCGGGCGACCGACCGGCTACGTCGTGCCACGGCCGGGGCTGCGAAGCTGCGGGAACTCGCCGTGCTGGGCCGGGACACGGAGGAGCATCCGGCCGAGGAGATCCCGGACGAGCGGCTGCGGCTGATCTTCACCTGCTGTCACCCGGCGCTGCCGTTCCAGGCCCGGGTCGCTCTGACGCTGCGCACGCTGACGGGCCTGACCACCGCGGAGATCGCCCGGGCGTTCCTCACCGCAGAGCCGACGATGGCGCAGCGCCTGGTGCGCGCCAAGCGCAAGATCACCGAGGCCGGGATCCCGTATCGGGTGCCGCCCGCAGATGTGCTGCCGGAGCGACTGGCCGCGGTGCTCGCGGTGCTCTACCTGATCTTCAACGAGGGCTTTGGCGAAGCGGACGGACGCAGGGACCTGACGGCCGAGGCGATCCATCTCGCCCGGATGCTGGTGCGGCTGCTGCCGCAGGAGCCAGAGCCGCGCGGCCTGCTGGCGTTGATGCTGCTGCACGAGTCCCGCCGCGCCACGCGCACCGTCGGCGGCGTGCTGGTCCCGCTGGAGGACCAGGACCGATCCAGATGGGATCGTACGCTGATCCTCGAGGGTGTCGATGTTCTCGATCACTCGTTGGGCATGCGGCGTGCCGGGCCTTACCAGGTGCAGGCCGCGATCGCCGCTTGCCACGCCACCGCATCCGACGCAGCGAGCACGGACTGGCCGCAGATCACCGCCTTGTACACCGAACTGGCGCGGCTGGCGCCGTCCCCGGTGGTGGACCTCAACCGCGCCGTGGCGGTGGCGATGGCTGACGGCATCCCGGCCGGCCTCGCCCTGGTCGACGAGCTCGCCGAGTCGGGCCGGCTCGACGGCTACTACTTGCTGCCCGCGACCCGGGCTGACCTGCTGCGCCGGGACGGCCGCGGCGACGAGGCCGCGGCGGCGTACGAAGAGGCGCTCGAGCTGGCGCCGACCGAGCCTGAACGCCGCTACCTGGATGGCCGCCGCCGCGATCTGTGATCTGCGCTGCGGCCACCGCGCTCGAAGTCACGGAAAGAAGTTGCGGGTCGATGTCGATCCCGGGCCGCCTCCTTCGTCGGTGGGGCAAAACCCACCGGACAGAGAGGCTAATCAGATGTCGCACACCAAGCACCTGACCGCCACGATCACCGTCGACCACACCCCGGACGAGGTCTTCGCAGCCATCACGAACGTGCGCGGATGGTGGAACGAGAACCTCATCGGCGACACCGCCGCCCTGCACGACGAGTTCGTCTTCACCGACGACAGCAGGGAACCGGGGGAGACTGCCCGGTCGAATGATGGCATCCGATTCGCCCGGTTCCGCCTCACCGAGGTCGCGCCAGGCGAGCGGATGGTCTGGCACGTCGTGGACTCCTTCCTCAACTTCGTCGAGGACCGGAACGAGTGGACCGACACCGATGTCGTCTTCGAGCTCACCGCGACCCCGGACGGCACGACGCTCCACTTCACCCACAAGGGCCTGACCGCCGCGGAGTCCGAGTGCTTCCAGGCCTGCTCCCGCGGCTGGACCTTCTACATCACCAAGAGCCTGCCGCAGCTCCTCGCCACCGGCACCGGCCAGCCGATCTTGTCGTACGACGCGTGAGTGGCCGCGCGAAGGGAAGGGAACCGGACTGACCTGCGCCGACATGTCGATGGTGTCCCTTGGACGTCGCCTTCTCGCTCGAGTGCGGTTCAGCTGGTGATCCATGGACGAAGCTTCTCGGGGTTACGCACCGTCCAGATGTGCTCGATCATGTCGTCGACGACCTTGAACGCGAGCACCGCCATCGTCTCGCCGTCTACCTGCGCCACCAAGCCGGGCTGCCCGTTGACAGTGCGCTCCAGAACCGACAGGTAGGGCATCCGGCTCTTGAGGTCGAGGCAGGCCTGGACGACCTCCGCCGGACCAACACGCGACGGGTAGGCGCTGGCCACGCCGCCGCCGTCGGTCATCGAGACCACCTGCGGGTCGAGAAGCCTGACTAGCCCGGCGACGTCCTTGGCCTCGAACGCCTCCTTGAACTGCCGGACGACATCGGCCTGCCGGGTGTGGGGTGCCGGGGTGGCAGCGGACCCTGACTCGCGGACTCGACGCCTGGCCGAGGACGCCAACTGACGGCAGGCGTCGGGCGAACGGCCGACGATCTCGGCGACATCAGCGAACGGGTAGGAGAAGACGTCGTGCAGGATGAACGCCACCCGCTCGGCCGGCGTCATCGACTCGAGGACGACCAGGAACGCCATGCTGATCGACTCGTCCAAGGTGACCCTGTCCGCCGGATCGCCCGAAAGGACCCCCGACCGCCCGCTCACCCACTCCGAGCGATCGGGAAGGGGCTCGGGAATCCACTCCCCCACATAGCGCTCCCGACGGGCCCGCGCCGAGCCGAGTAGGTCCAGGCAGATCCGGCTCGCGACCTTGGTCATCCACGCGACCGGCGTCTTGATGTCCTCCTGCTGCTCCGTGGTCAGCGCGTACCAGCGGGCGTAGGTCTCCTGGACGACGTCCTCGGCGTCGGCGAGCGAACCGAGGAGCCGGTAGGCAACGTCGAACAGTTGGCGACGCTCGCTCTTGAGGGCATCCAGCCGCGGATCGGGCTGTTCGGTTCCCGGCTGATCGGAACTGCGCTGGTCGGGTCCCGGCTGGGATGGGGTGGTCATGATCGTGGCCTCCTGTGCCTCAGCGGGCGCGCCTTCGCGCGTCGTTTATATGACGAAGCGGCACCGGCGGATGTGAGGTCGCAGGTGGCCCTCACGCTCACACCGGCTGCATCGTCACGACCGCCGAGAGGATCATCTTCGCGTGAGTACGGCACGGTCACCGCCCCGCCACCTCGCGATCGATGTTGTTGACGACTGCGAGGGAGACGCCGACGGCCAGCCCAGCGACGGTCGCCTACCCGTTCGCGTGGGCTCGTTGTGAGACCGTCGCGCGCTCCACACCCGTGGCCGAAGCCAACATCTCCCCGTCACCTCACGTTCGGCGCGGCTGCGTCGTCGTACCGCTGGAACGAACACCCCCGCGTAACGGCACACAATCGCGGCGCCCGTTTGGGCGCACGCAGGGCAAGACGCAAACCAGACGATGTGCCCAACTCGGCGTGCGTCCGGCCGACCACCCAGCCGACAGCTCCGACTCGGCACCACGGGAGGACAGGAAGAACGATGATGACCAACCAGAACCCGCCCGACCAGTCCGTCGCGTCCGGCGGTCCCGACCGAACTGACCGGCTGGCCTGGCCGCTGCTGGGCGCCGCCGTCGCGTTCGTGGCCTTCTATCTGGCGACGGACTTTGTTGCCCCCAACCTAGCGTCCTCGGCGCTGCCGCGGCCCGATGACCCGGTGGGCCAAGTGCGAGACTGGTATGCCGAGAACCAGGTCGCCGCCGTGATGATCGGCGTCAGCCAGTTCCTGTCGGTGTCCTTCCTCGGTGTCTTCGCCCTGCTCCTGCCGTGGATGGCGCGAACCGAGACACAGCACCTGACCTTGAAGAGCGCGCGCACCTGGGGCGTGGCCGCGATGGGCTTGATGATGGCGTCCAGTGCGCTGGGGTCGCTGCTGGCCTCCGTCGCTGCCGACGCCCACCTGGGCACCGTCGATGCGATGCGCACCGCCAATTTCGTCGCCGGCGGTACTGCGCACGTGGCCGTCCTTGGCATCTTCGTCTGGATGGCCTCCCGCGCCCCAGGCTTTGGCACGCCGGTTCGCCGGCTGGCCGCGGCGGCCGTCGGCGTCGCCCTGCTTTCGGTGACCTCGCTGGTGCTGACCTTCGGGGCCGTATTCATCCTGCTTGGCCGGTTGCTGTGCATGATCTGGACCGTGTCCGCCGCGGTGAGCATCGTCCGCGGCTGCCGCAACGGCCGCTGGGCATGACCCAACTCTCCAGTGGAGACCATCGTGGACAACGCGCGACGGACCGACCTCCCGATCCCCACCGGCCAGCACCCGCCGACCAGCACACCGGCCGGCAGCACGCCACGGCCCTGTTCTCGCCCCTCGCCCACCAAGGCCTTGTGGCCGCTGTCGCGCGGGTGGCGGCGGGCAGCGCTGGTCACCCACATCGACTCGGCCGGCACCTGGATCGGGATCGAGGTGATCGTGGCCATGCTGGTCCTGGTCGGCTGGTTCGGCTGGCCGCGGTCAAACCATGGGGACGCATCCGCTCGGTGTTCGGAGTCGGGAGCCGGCGAGATGTGGCCTGAGGGCCATCGGGTACCGCCCACCGACTGGTCTTGCGGCCAACCAGCAGCGTCAGCGGCCGGCACACCAGCGGCGCAGCAGTTCGCCGTAGACCTCGACCGCCTGGTCGACCCGGGTCAGCGAGCACCATTCATCGGCGACGTGACACTGCTCCGGCTCGCCGGGTCCGAGGACCACGGTAGGAGTCGTCTGGCCGCCGTCCGGGGTCAGCAGCGGGATCAGCGCCGAGGCGTCGGTGAAGTAGCGCGCAGTCTCGGCGGGCGTCCCGTCGGCGCCGCACGCCGACAGCGCCTCGCCGACGAGCCCGACGAACGGGGAGGAGGTGTCGGTGGCGACCGGCGGGAGCACGACGTGGTCGTCGACCCGCACGTCGCCACCGACCAGCGACCGCACCAAACTTCGCACCGTGTCACCGCTCACGCCGGGCACGGTGCGGACGTCGAGGTAGAGCTCGCCCGCGTCAGGGACGACGTTGGTCTGCAACCCGCCGCGCAGGACCCCGACGTTCGCAGTGACGCCGTCGGGCCAGCCGTCGTGGTCGTGCAGTGCGACGGCCGCCCGAGCCACCTTCACGGCGGCGTTGTCGCCGAGCTCCGGCGCCGACCCGTGAGCGGCCTTCCCGGCGACGGTGAGGTGCATCCAGTGGGCGCCCTTGTGGCCGGGCACCAGCCGATTGGCGGTCGGCTCCGCGACAACCAGCGGCCCACCCCCGGCGAGGGCGTCGCGCGGGATCACCGACGCCCCCGTGCATCCGGTCTCCTCGCCCGAGCAGAGCACCACCTGCACGCCGCGGCATTCGTGCGACGCGGGAGCGTGCTCGGCCACGGCGACGACCAGCGCTGCCACCCCGGCCTTCATGTCGCTGGTGCCGCGCCCGACCATCCGGTCGCCGTCGACCTCGGCCGACCACGGGTCGACCGACCAGTCCGCCGGCGTCGCCGGGACGGTGTCCAGGTGGCCGGTGAGCGTCAACGGCGCGTCGGCACCGGCGCGTCCGACGTACTGTTCCCGCCCCGGCTTGAAGTCCACGAACCGGCCGGCCAGCCCGGACGACTCCAGCAGGTCGGCCAGGCGGCGGCCCAGCCCGGCCTCGGCGGCGCCGACCGTGTCAACCCGTACCAGCTCGGCCAGCAGGTCGGTGGCGCGGCTCACGGCGCGCTCACTTGAGCACCGACCCCTTGGTCTCCGGCAGCGACAGGGTCGCGACGAGGCCGATCAGCGCGCCCACCGCGACGTACCAGAAGAACCAGTTGCTGTGGCCGAGGTCGCCGAGCCACTGGATCACCAGCGGTGCGGTGCCGCCGAAGGTCGCGACGGTGAGGTTGTACCAGGCGCCGATGCCGAGGCCGCGCAGCTCGGTCGGGAAGATCTCACTCATGATCGCGGGGGCGATCGAGCTGAGCATCGCGTACAGGCCGAGCCCGACGCTGAACACCAGCACCACACTGCCGAACGACGCGCCCGGCGCGATCAGCTTCGACAGGGGTACGACGAGCAGCGCGATCCCGACACACCAGACGATCATCTGGGGCTTGCGGCCATAGCGGTCGGCGGTCCACCCGAACGGGTACTGCAGCGCCACGAACAGCCCGGTGGCGATCGACAGCGCCCAGAACACCATGCCGTCGTCGAGCCCCTGCTGTTTGACCGCGAACGGCGCCAGCGCCGAGAAGAACGTGTAGTAGCACAACGTCGACAGCAGCGTGAAGCCGATCAGCTGCGCCACCGCCCGCGGGTGTTCCGTGATCGTGAGCCGCAGCGGGTTCTTCAGCGCCTGCGCTTTGACCTTGTTCTCCTCGAACTGCTCGGTCTCGGCCATGTCGCGGCGTAGCCACAGCCCGATCAGCCCAAGCAGGCCGCCGACGAAGAACGGCAGGCGCCAGCCCCAGCTGGCGAGCTGGTCGTCGGACAGGATGCTGGCCAGCCCCGCTCCCAGCAACGACGCGATCAGCACCGCGGACCCCGTGGAGATGTAGAAGAACGAGGAGTAGCGGCCGCGGCGGTCCGGGGGCGCGATCTCCGCGAGATACGCCGACGCGTTGGACACCTCGCCGCCGAGCGACATGCCTTGGCCGATGCGGGCCGCGAGCAGCAGGATCGGCGCCAGCCAGCCGACCTGGTTGTACGTCGGGAGCAGCGCGATCAGCAGCGAGCCACCCGCCATCAGCGTGATCGTCAGGAGCATCGCCGTCTTGCGTCCCCTCAGGTCGGCGAACCGTCCGAGCACGATTCCCCCGAGAGGTCGGAAGAAGAACGCGAGGGCATAGGTGGCGAAGGTCCCGATGAGCGCGAGCGACTCGTTGCTCGACGGGAAGATCTGGGTGGCGAAGTAGATCGAGAACGTCGCGTAGACCGTCCAGTCGTACCACTCGACCGCGTTCCCGACACTCGCCGCCACGAGCGTGCGGACCGGAAGCCGATGCGGTTCCTCAACTGTGGTCGACGTGCCGTCTGTGCGTTCACTCATGGGTGCTCCTCCGAGACAGCCCCCACCTCTCCTTCATACCGGCCCGGCGCGGCCAAAGTCGAGGACGGAGCCAGAATGTGGTGGTGGCGCACCTTGAGCTGATCGCGATCATTGTGGACGACTTTGACCCTGCTATCGAGTTTTTCGTTGAGGCACTGGGTTTTGAGCTGGTCGAGGACTCATCGTCGCGCACGAACGACGGGCAGCCGAAGCGGTGGGTTGTCGTTCGTCCTCCCGGTGCGCAGACCGCGGTGCTGCTCGCACGTGCGGACGGAGCCCGGCAGGCGGAGGCGGTCGGCACTCAGGTCGCCGGCCGGGTCGGCTTCTTCCTCCAGGTCGACGACTTCGACGCCAGCTACCGGCACATGCAGGAGGCGGGCGTGGAGTTCGTTACCGCACCGCGCACCGAACCGTACGGCCGCGTCGCCGTGTTCCTCGACATCGCCGGAAACCGTTGGGATCTGTTGCAGGCGGTGTGAGGCG
>JBOHDE010000001.1:8889-33511 GCA_050699035.1 Nocardioidaceae bacterium
TACCGGCACATGCAGGAGGCGGGCGTGGAGTTCGTTACCGCACCGCGCACCGAACCGTACGGCCGCGTCGCCGTGTTCCTCGACATCGCCGGAAACCGTTGGGATCTGTTGCAGGCGGTGTGAGGCGTCAACGGCGTTGGTGGCCCAGGAGGTGGGCGAGGCGGGCGGTCGCCGAATCCTCTTGGGTCGTACGGGGCGGGTCGTACATGACGCCGCGGAGGCGCTCAGGAACGATCTGCGGTCCGGCGGTGTCAAGACACCGTTGAGCCACCGCCTCCAGCTGTGCCGGTTGGCTCGTGGCCACGGCCAGGTCCCATCCGTGGGTCACTGTCTCCACCGTGAAGCCATGCGCCGCCGCCTGAGCGCTGCAGACACCCCACGGGGCGGTGACCTCGTCGTCGCCTTGCCGGGACGTCCAGGCCGCCTCGATCTGTTGTGTCAGTGCGGAGTACGTGGTGGCGAGGTCATCGTCTGCTACGTCGGTGACGACATGGGGGATGTGCCGTGTGGACGTACCCATCGCTGTGCTTAGGCCCCGGTGGGCTGTGCCGACCAGATGCCCCATCAACTGTCGGACGGTGAACTCTGCGCATTGAGTGGGCAAGTCACGGTGCGCCCCCGCCGTGGTGCGCATCAGTGATGCGACCCACGCCAGCGAGTCGAAGTAGTCGTCTCGTTGCCTCTCCCATGCCATCGCCGAAGGGTAGGGCACTCCAGCGACACGAGGCCCGGAGTCCCATGCCGACCGGCCGCCGTCATTGCCAACACCTACAGCTTCAACTAATATAAGAGACGACTAATATCTGGACGACACCAAGGAGAGCTGACCATGGGCGACGTCTTCGCAGCAGAGTTTCGTCGGGTGGAGAACAGCGAGCACCTGGGCAAGCCCGCGCTCGTCGCTGTCGCGATCCGTACCTATGACACGACGGTCGAGGATCTGTGGGACGCGATCACGACGCCGGCTCGACTGGCCCGCTGGTTCCTCCCGGTCGACGGCGACCTGGTGCTCGGCGGCCGGTACCAGCTCGAGGGCAACGCGAGTGGCAGCATCACCCGCTGCGAATCCCCCGAAGCCCTCGATCTCACCTGGGAGATCATGGGAGGCACGAGCTGGGTCAACCTGCGGCTCGCTCCCGACGGCGACCAGGCGCGGCTCACACTGGAGCACATCGCCCACAAGGACGGGGTGGGCGCAGAGCACCTGGCGCAGTTCGGTCCGGGCGCGGTCGGCATCGGCTGGGATCTCGGGCTCAACGGACTGGAGCGGCACATCGCCGATCCGGCGGCTTCCTTCGACCATGAGGAGGCCGAGGCGTGGACGGCGTCGGACGAGGGGAAGGCGTTCATCCGCGCGAGCGGCCAGGCCTGGGGCGAGGCGCACGCCGCGTCGGGTGAGGACGCCGACGACGCCCGCGCGAAGGCTGAGCGGACCATCGCGTTCTACACCGGTGAATGATGCACGCGTTCGACGTCCTCGGTGATCCGGTTCGCCGGCGCATCCTGGAGATCCTGGCCGAACAGGAACATTCCTCGGGACAGGTCGTCGAGGTCATCTCCGCAGAGTTCGGCATCACCCAGTCGGCGGTCTCCCAGCAGCTCAAGGTCCTGCGGGAGAGTGGGTTCGCGACCGTACGTGCCGAGGGTGCACGCCGGGTGTACGCGGTTGACGCGGGGCCGCTGGCCGAGGTCGACGCGTGGCTCGAACAGTTCCGCCGGTTCTGGGGCCCACCCCTCGAAGCTCTGGCCACCGAGGTCGCGCGCGGGAAGCGTGCACGTCGTTGATGGTCTGGCGACAGGAGAGCCGGGTCCCCGGATGACGGGCCGCCACACCCGACGCTACGGTCGAGCGCGACCGGCGGACACCTGCCGTCGTTCCTCCGGGGTGGTGCCGCCCCACACACCGCGGGCAGCGGCGAGCTGACCGAGCGCGACACCGATCGGGAAGAAGACATCGGGATCGACCTCGGCACAGGCGGCCAGGTCGCGCCAGGACCGGAGTCACGATACGACCGGGACCTGGTGCGGGGTTGCGGGGTCGTTCGCGGGGTCGTTCGCGGGCCGGAACGTGTCGGCCCGCCCTTCGACGTGCAGTTGAGGCAGCCAGCGGTCCAGGGTGCGGGGCAACCACCAGTTGCCGCGGCCGAGCAGCTGCATGACTGCGGGCACGAGCAGCATCCGGACGATGGTTGCGTCCACCACGATGGCGGCGACCATCCCGACGCCGAAGGACTTGATGGTCACGTTGTCGGTCGCCATCAGCGCCGCGAAGACCACGATCATGATGGTCGCGGCGGCGGTGATCACCCGGCCGGTGCCGGCAAGACCGGACAGGACGGCCCGGCTGTTGTCCCGGGTGTGCACCCAGGTCTCGCTCATCCGGCTGATCAGGAAGACCTCGTAGTCCATGGAGAGCCCGAACAGCACGGCGAACATGATGACCGGCACGAATCCCGCCAGCGGGGCGGGGGACTCGATGCCGATCAGGTTGCCGGCCCAGCCGCCTTCGAGGAAGAACGCCAGCACGCCGTACGCCGCCGCTATCGACAGCAGGTTCATCACGGCCGCCGTCACGGCGATCACGACGCTGCGGAACGCCAGGAGCAGCAGGAGCATCGACACGATGACGACGCCGCCGATCAAGAGCGGGAGCCGGTCGACCAGAGACTTGTTGAGGTCGATGGTCGTGGCGGTCCTGCCGCCGACGTGGGCCCGCGCCCCGGTGCCGTTGGTGGCGGCCGGGAGGACGTCGTCCCGGACGCTACGCACCAGGTCGACGGTTACGGTGTCTTGCGGACCGGTGGTGGGTACGACGGTCAACAGCGCCGTGTCTCCGTCACTAGTGACCGTCGGCGGCGACACCGCGGCGACGCCGGCGGTGGACTCCAGGCCGGCGTGCAACCGGGCGATCGCAGCGTCGTCGTCGGCTCGGGTCAGATCCACTGCCACCAGCAGCGGTCCACTGGTGCCGGGACCGAAGCTCTCGGCCAGCAGGTCGTGTGCCTGCCGGTTCGAGGTGCCCGCGGAGTCGTTGCCCGCGTCGGGCATGGCGTAGTGGACGCCAAGGAACGGCGCGGCCAGCAAGACCAGCACGGCCAGGCTCCCCACGACGGCGAGACCGCTGTGCCGCTGCACCAACCCGCTCCACCGCACCCAGCCCGTCGCCGGGACCAGGTGACCGTCGGTGGAGATCTCAACGGCACGGCGACGCCGCAGCGGCAGCCGCAGCCGGTCGACCCACCTTCCCCAAAAGCCCAGCAACGCGGGGAACAGGGTCAGGGCCGCCAGCATCACGGTCAGCACCGCGACCATCGTGACGACGGCCGTGCCGTCCATGATCGACAGATTCATCGCGAACAACCCGCCCATGCTCACGATGACAGTGCCGCCGGCCACGAGAACGGCCCGACCCGCGGTGTCGAGGGTGGCCACTGTGGCGGTCTCGGGATCGAGTCCGACGGCTCGCCACTCCCGGAACCGGGTCACCATCAAGAGCGCGTAGTCGACGCCCACCGCGATACCGAGCATCGCCCCGATGAGCGGCGCGAAGTCCGGCACGTCGACCACAGACGCCACCAGGCCGACCAGGCCGGAGCTCACCAGCAGCGCCCCCAGCGCGATGGCCAGCGGCAGCCCGGCAGCCACCAACGATCCGAACGTGAACAGCAGGATCACGGCGGCCGCAAGCAACCCGATCATCTCGGTACTGCCCGCGGGTGCTTCTGCGAGCTGCACCGCCTGTCCGCTGAAAGCGATCTCCAGGCCGCCGCCCTCGGCTTCCTCCGCGGCGGACAGCAGCTTCTCGGTATCCTCGACCGGCATGTCGTTGGAGTTTGTGACATCGAGGTAGACCCGCGCCACCAACGTCCGCCGGTCGGGCGAGACCGAGGACTCGGTGGAGTAGGGGTCCTCCACCTCGGCCACATGGGGCATGCCCGCAACCGTGCCGAGCAAGGCCTTGACCCGGCTTTCTACCTCGGGACTGGTGACCTCGTCGGCGCGTACCACCACATCCACGCGATCGCCCGACTGGGCGGGGAACCGCTCCGCCAGCAGACGCTGCGCCCGCTCGGAATCCGAACCCGGCAAGGTGGTGCCGTTGGTGAGATCTCCGCCGAACGCCGATGACAGGCCGAAGGCGAGGCCGAGCCCGAGGAGCCAGGCGATCACCACCACTCCGCGCCGTCGGAAGGCGATCCCGGCGAGTCTCCCCAGGGGTCCCGGCCGCGGCGCAGCCGATGATTCCTGGCGACCGATGCGCGGGGTTACGTCAGGGTGAGAGGTTTCGGTACGTGGCTTCACGACAGCGATCGTCACGCGATCGGCCCTGCGCCGGCGTCAGCCCACGGATGGCAACGAGCACGACGTCGACGTAGGCAGCACTCGCCCGACCGCGCTCGTCGTCGTAGGTGACCGCGCTTCCCGGCGGGAGTCTTCACCGCCGCGTGAACCTATGATCGCGGCATGCGACATCGTGTGGCTTCGTTCCGCCTGCCTGCCCCGGTGCAGGACGTGTTGCTCGCGCTGTTCGTCACCGTGATGCAGGTGCAAGGGGTGAGAGGCGCCTCGGAATCTGAAGGCGCCGTCGCGGCGCGGCACCTGACCGAGCTCGGCAGTCTGGGCTACGTCCTGCTGGTCGTCAGTGGGTTGGCACTGGCCGGGCGCCGCCGGTGGCCATTGCCGGTGTTCCTCACCGCCGCGCTTGCCAGCATGGCGTACTTCGCCCTCGACTTTCCCGACGGGCCCGGCTGGCTCGGGCTCTTCGTCGCCCTCTACACCCTCACCGCCCACGGCGACGGGCGTCGCTCGCTGGTGATCGCGGGCGTCGGCATCACCGCGTTGGCGACGGTCTGGCTGACCGCCGCGGCTGACATCGAGCCGCGCGCCGCCATCGGCTGGGTCTTCTTCCGCATCGGCGCGTCGATCATGAGCGCCGCCCTGGGGGAGTCGACCCGATCCCGGCGAGT
The DNA here is from genome assembly GCA_050699035.1 of Nocardioidaceae bacterium. Classification (GTDB taxonomy): domain Bacteria; phylum Actinomycetota; class Actinomycetes; order Propionibacteriales; family Nocardioidaceae; genus WHTB01. Next base: position 13,857 of record JBOHDE010000001.1, read on the forward strand.
CATCGCGGCCGAAGCCCACGAGCGTGCGGACTGGGCCGAACGGACCCGCGAGGAGGAAGCACGAGCCCGGGTCGACGCCGAACGGCTGCGGATCGCCCGCGAGGTCCACGACACCGTCGCCCACGCCATCGCGATCATCAACGTGCAGGCCGGCGTCACCGCGCATGTGCTCGACAAGCGACCCGAGCGGGCGCGCGACACGCTGGTCGCCATCGAGCACACCAGCTCCCAGGCGCTCGAGGAGATGCGCACCATCCTCGGGGTCCTGCGAGACGACCAGGACGGGCGGCTTCCGCACCCCGGCCTGGGGCAGATCGACGAGCTCGTCGCGAAGGCACGCGACGCGGGACTCGACATCAAGCTGCAGGAAGGTTCGCCGACGGCAGTGCTTCCGAGCGCGGTGGGCAGTGCCGTCTACCGGATCCTGCAGGAGTCGATCACCAACGTGATCCGCCACGTCGGCCCGACTCGGGTGACGGTCGGGCTGACCTACGCCCTCGACTCACTCGAGCTGCGCGTGACCAACGAAGGTCCCCAGCTGCCGAGCAACGGCGCGGGGGCCTCGACCAGGTCGGGCCGAGGGATCCTCGGCATGCGTGAGCGGTGTCAGCTCCTGGGCGGACAGCTTGACGCAGGCCCCCTTGCGGAGGGTGGGTACGAGGTCAGGGCTCGGCTCCCGCTGGCGCCGACCGAAACGGCACGTCGATGAGCGCATCCATCCCCTCCTCCGACAGCGCCCCGATCAAGGTGCTGCTCGTCGACGACGAAGGTCTCGTCCGCTCCGGCTTCAGGTTGCTGCTCGACACGGAGGACGACATCACGGTGGTCGGCGAGGCCACCAACGGTGTCGAGGCCGTCCACCAGGCCCGCGCCATGCGGCCCGACGTCGTACTCATGGACATCCGGATGCCCGGGGTCGACGGTATCCAGGCCACCCAGCAGATCGCCAAGACGGCCGGACTCCAGCAGGTTCGGGTCCTGATCCTGACGACCTACGAGACCGAGGAGTACGTCTTCGACGCGCTCGAAGCCGGCGCGAGCGGTTTCCTCCTCAAAGACGCCGGGCCGGCCGAGCTGCTGCACGCCATCCGGGTGGTAGCCGCCGGCGAAGCGCTGCTCGCGCCGCGGATCACCCGCCGCCTCATCGCGCATTTCACCGCTGCGCGGGTCGCGACCCAAGCCGGCGACGACCGGCTGGCTGTCCTGACCCAGCGCGAGCGCGAGGTGCTCGCGCTGGTCGGTCAGGGCCTGAGCAACGACGAGGTCGGTGCCACGCTGCACCTCAGCCCGGCCACCGCCCGTACCCACGTCAGCCACGCGATGGGGAAGCTGGGTGCGCGCGACCGGGCTCAGCTGGTCGTCATCGCCTACCAGACCGGTTTAGTCAGCCCTCAGCCCTGACCAAGCACGGCAAGGACGGCGGTGGGTTTTCTTCGACTCGGTGTCGATCCGGTGCTGCGCCATTCGACCTGGGAGTGAAAGGGTCCGTACGGGACCTGCCAGCAAAGGAGACGACCGTGAAGTACATGCTGATCATGCGCGCGACCGACGAGGCGAACGAGGCGTTCCAGGACGTCGACTTCGACCAGATCATCGAGGCGATGGGACGCTACAACCATGAGCTGATCTCGGCCGGCGTTCTGGTGGCGGCCGAGGGGCTCGACGCCGCCGCGGACGGTGTCGTCGTCGACTTCTCCGCCGAGACCCCGGTGGTGACCGACGGACCCTACGGCGAGACCAAGGAGCTCTTCGGCGGCTACTGGATCCTCGACGTCGCGTCCAAGGAAGAAGCGGTGGAGTGGGCCAAGCGGGCCCCGATGACCGGACCTGGCCTGAAGACCGAGATCCGTCGGGTCACCAGGATCGACGAGTTCCCGCAGGACAACGAGTGGATCCAGAAGGAGCGGGCGTGGCGGGAGGCGACCGGCCAGCTGTGACGGGTCAGCCGAGCCAGGGACGCCTGGCGGTCGAGACGGTGTGGCGGATCGAGTCGGCACGCATCGTGGGTGCGCTCTCCCGGCTCACCGGCGACTTCGCGCTGGCCGAGGACCTGGCGCAGGAGGCGCTGGCCGAGGCGCTGGTGACCTGGCCGCGCGACGGTGTGCCCCGCAACCCGGCCGGCTGGCTGCTCACCGTGGGCCGGCGTCGCGCCATCGATGCGTTCCGCCGCCGCGCCGCCCTCGACGACCGGTACGCCACCCTGGCCCGTGACTTGGGCCAGGGCGGCGCCTCGTCGGGCGTGCGTACGCCCGGACCGGTCGTCGACGAGGAAAGCGACCTGTTGTGGGACCCCGACCGGATCGACGACGACGTCCTCTCCCTGGTGTTCGTCGCCTGCCACCCGGTGCTCAGCAGGGAGGCCCGCGTGGCGTTGACCCTGCGCGTGGTCGGCGGTCTCACCAGCGACGAGATCGCCCGCGCGTTCCTCATCCCCACCGCCACCGTGCAGGCCCGCATCACCAGAGCGAAGAAGACCCTGGCTGCGGCTCGGGTCCCGTTCGCCGTGCCGCCGCGGGAGGAACAGCGCGAGCGCCTCGGCTCGGTCCTCAGCGTGGTGTACCTCGTGTTCACCGAGAGCGCGAGCGCGACGTCCGGCCCGGAGTGGATGCGCGTGGACCTGGCCCGCGAGGCGCTGCGGATGGCCCGCGTACTCGCCCGGCTGGTGCCTGACGACGCCGAGGTGCACGGCCTCCTGGCACTCCTCGAGCTGACCGCCGCTCGGTTCCCCGCGCGCACCGATGCCGACGGTCAGCCGGTGCTGCTCGAGGACCAGGACCGGCGGCGCTGGGACCTGGCCGCGATCCGGCGCGGCCGGGCAGCGCTCGCGACGGCGGAGAGGGTCGGGCGCGGCCTCGGCCCGTACGGCGTGCAGGCCGCGATCGCCGAGTGCCACGCGGTCGCTCCCTCGGTCGCGGAGACCGACTGGGAGCGGATAGTGCTGTTGTACGACGTGCTGGCCCGGCTGGCGCCCTCGCCGGTGGTCGCGCTCAACCGGGCGGTCGCGATCTCGATGGCCCGGGGCCCGGCGGCGGCCCTGGTGGAGGTGGACGCCCTCCGCGACGACGACCTGCTGCGCGGTTCGCACCTGCTGCCGAGCGTGCGCGGTGAGCTGCTCACGCGGATGGGCCGCACCGCTGAGGCCAGGTCGGAGCTGCAGCTCGCCGTCGAGCGCTGCGGCAACGACAAGGAGCGGGCCGTCCTCGAGCGCAAGCTGGCCGCGCTGGGCTGAGCGCCCTCGCGACCCACCCGAGCGGCCCGCCTCGATCGGCAACGCCGTGGTGGCGAGCAACCGGGGATCGGGTCCGCGGCTCTTCGCCGAGCACGACGTACCCGGCACGCTGTCGCTGGCGGCTTGTGAGTCGTACGAGAGCGGAGTGCTGTACCTGTCCTACCGACCGCAGGCCTAGCCGAGGTCGGCACCTGCTGACTAGCCCGCCGCTGATTTGCCGAGGTCGTGGGTGAGTCCGCGGCGGTCGCAGAGGTAGAGGCGGCCTTCGGGGGTGCGCCAGATGTAGATGCCGGGTTCGGGTTGTTTGACGCGCCAGCCGTTGGCGAAGGTCTTGGTCCGGTGGAGGCGGCGTCGGAGTGGTGCGCCGTTGTCCAGTGTGGTGGGGCCGCCGAGGTTGCGGGGCAGGGTGTGGTCGAGGTCGTCGGAGTCTTTGGACTGGGCGTCGGCGTAGGGGAACGGGTTCCAGGGGTTGGCCAGCAGCACCGCTTCGCGGAGGGTACCGGTGAAGTCGGTGCCGAGGGTGCCGGTGAAGTGGATGTTGTCGAGGTCGATCACGGGTTTGATGGTGACGTGGTGGTGGCGGAGCCGGTCGAAGGCTTGTTCGGCGGTGATCGGGCCGTGTCCGGTCAGGTCGACGGGTCCGGTCTGGGTCTGCCAGGTGTGGGGGTCGAGGTGCATCACGATGGTGGCGGTGGGCCAGAGGGTGTGGTCGATCAGATCGGCGGGCTCGGGCAGGTCGAGGCGCCAGATCCCGGGCACCAGCTGCTGGTGGCCGTCGGGGTCGGTGTCGGTGCGGCAGTCGACCGAGGTGGGCCAGGGGAGTGGTTGGTCGCCGGTCTGCCAGGCGCGGTGCCGGCGGGCCAGCGCCATGGTGGCGGCGGGGTTGGCCAGCCAGCCGATCGCGGCGGCGCGGCGGATGTCTTTGGCCCGGGTGTCACCCAGGTCGCGCAGCAGGTCGGCGACGTGGTCGACGGCGGCATCGAACGCCATCCCGTCCAGGGCGTCGACGTCGGCCAGGATCTGGCAGTTGCCGTGCTCGTCCTTGGACACCGCGACCTGGCGCCGGCCGGTGGCGGCGTCGGTGCGGCGGTCGGCCTCGGCCGGGTCGACCGCGATCAGCACCTTGTCGATCTCCTGCTCGAGGCGGCGCGGCCCGACCTTCTCGGCGATCGGCGCGATCGCCTCGTCGAGGCGACGTGCGGCCAGCTGCGACAGCCCGTGCGCGGCGCGGAGGACCTGCCGCACCTTCACCGGCGCGACCTCGCCGGCGGCCAGCCGGGCGAACAGTCGCGGCATCCGGTGCCGCAGGTCCAACGCGTCGCCGAGCTGGCCGAACGCCCGGCCGTGCGACCAGCCGGCCGCGACCGCGAGCTCGTCGACCGCGAACTCCGCGACCTGGGGCGTGCCGTCTCCGCCGGGCTGCTGGGCACGCTCGGCCCACAGCCGGCCCGGCCGGTCGGGCTGCTCGGGTGGGTGGATGTCGGCGTAGTGGCCGAGCATCTCGACCCGTCGGCTCTCGCCGTACGCCTCGAACCGCTGCCAGCACCGCAGCCACACCAGCAGCTGCTCGTGGTCGAGGTCGGTGGGGTCGACGGTCAGCAGCTCCTGGGCCAGCTGTGGCCCCGGCGCCATCGCGTCCACCCGCACCATGTCGAACATATGTTCGAGTCTATCAGGTGTGCAATGGCGGCGCCAGTTTTTTCCTTGCCCTGTTGACAAAGAACTCATCCACCACCAGTCCGCTGCCCGGCACCGGGCCGGCCCCATCGCTCGCTGTCGTCTGGGGCCTATCGACGCGCGAAGGGGAACTCGACTACTTTTGGACCCGCACCGTTCAATGAGCAGTTTCATCCTCGGGGATTCCTGGAGGCGCACCCATGAAACGCCAATTGTTCGCCATTACTGCTGCGGTCACGCTGATCCCGCTGGCACTGGTCGCGCCCGCGGTGGCCGACCCTCAGAGCACACCGAACGGGCCCTGGCCGGGCGAGAACGACTCCAACATCGCGGCCATCCGCAGCTACGAACAGCTGTGGAGCACACTCGAGAACATCGAGGGCCACGCCAAGGGCACGTTCGACCTCAGCCCGGCGCCACTCACGTCCAACACCGGGCGGGAGATTCCGGTTGTCAGCATCGGTGACGGGCCGACCTCGGTGATGCTGATCGCCAACCAGCACGGCAACGAGTACGTCGTCAGCGAGGCGATGATCGAGATCGTCAAGGGGCTCAGCGGGAGCTCGGCGAAGGCCCGCGAGATGCGCGACAAGCTGTCGGTGACGATCGTCCCGCGGGTCAACGTCGACGGCTTCGACGCCGACGTCTTCGACACATCGGGCGACACGACGCCCTGGCGACAGAACTACGACCCGAGCTGCACCGTGGAGCCGTGTGACCCGTTCTACGAGCTCGGCCGGGGCTACGACATCAACCGCTACCACTCGTACTCCGCTAACGCCTTCGACCACCCCTACCGGGAAGGTGACGACAACCTCAACCCGGTGCCGGAGTCGATTGCGATGCGGCTGCTCTGGGACGAGCGCCAGCCCGAGCTGGTGGTCGACTTCCACCACCAGGGATCCTTCGTGGATGAGGACGGCGGCATGATCACCGGGTCGACGATGTGGCCGAACGCGCTCGACGAGGCGGCGGAGATGGGGATCTCGGACGAGTTCGCCGAGACCATCACCCTGTCCAAGCGTGCGGTCTCGAAGATGCTGACCGCGCTGGACCAGTACGGCTACGCCAACATCACCCGGTATCCCAGCACCTCCACCCCGGGTATCGCCCGTAACGCCTACGGTTTGCTCGGCTCGGCGTCCGTGCTGTTCGAGATGCGTGGCGGTATCGAGGCCAAGTCCAACGGCTACATCACCAAGACCGCGCAGGTCGCTGCCGCGTCGGTCCTGGAGGCAGCCGCCGACGGGACGTTGTGGACCACGAGTACGGCGCCGGCCGACCAGATCCGTGAGCGCGGCGAAGACCTCGACAACCCCCATCACGAGTGAAGGGTTCCCACCGGTGCGGGGTGAGCTGGGCTGACAGGTGAGCCTCTGGAGGTAGCCTGCGACGAGTCCGGGTCGGAGGGCGAGAAACTCGTCGGCGGCAGTACGGACGTGTTCGCGCACGCGAGCGTGTGCGTGGACGCCGATGTGGCGTCGGACTGCATCCGAGAGCTTCGCGCCCGGACTCGTTCGCCGGCGCAGGAGTACAAGGCCAGCGTCGTGCTCCGCGAGCGGAACCGGGCCGCGCTCTGCTGGCTGCTCGGGCCGACGGGGCCGCTGCCTGGGCACGCTCATGTGCACCTGACCGAGAAGTCGTTCTTCGTCGTGGGCGGAGCGGTCGACCTGCTGGTCGGCGGGTCGACCGACTCCGTGGCAGCGATGGCTGCGCAGCTGCACCAGCAGGGACCGGGTACGTTCGGCCGCGATCCGTGGTCGGCGTTCCTGGCGGCGTTCAACGACCTGATCCGCGCCAAGAGTGCCGTCGACGTGGCGACGTCGGCCGGCACGTTCTTTCGGCTTGTTGACGGACTGCGACTCGGCGGCGCCGACGGCCGGGTCGGCGAACTCATGGCCCGGCTGTCTTACGCCGAGGCGGACTCCCTGCTCGGGCAGCTGCTCGACACCACCAGGATGGATCCGCTGCGGAACCCGCTGTTCCCCGCCATCGTCCATGCCGTCGGCTACTGGGGCGCGGGTGGACGGCCCGTGTCGATCGTCCACGATGTGCAGCACGCGCTCACCGCTGAACGCATCGCGCACCTGCAGGAGATCAGTGGCACGCCCCGGATCGGTCGACTGGCCGGCGTCAGGCTGGTCGACTCACGATCCGACCCACGGGTCCAGGTCGCCGACCTGCTGGCCGGAGCCGCGCGCCGGATCGCCTCCGACGCGCTCAACGGCAGCGGCGACGCCGAGCTGCTGGACCTGCTCAGCGAGTACGTCGACCACGACTCGATCTGGGGAGACCAGCGCAGCTGGGCCCGGCTGGCCCCCTCGACGGCCCGTAGAAGATTGCCCAATTGGGCAAAATTCGACCTCGGACCCGCGTGAACCGGGTCGAACTTTGCCCAATTGGGCAAAGTTCGACCTCGGTCGCGGCTGCCGACGGACTTCCGACACGCGAGCACCGCCAGTTCCCCGGGACACTGGTCCGGCGCCAGCGCCGACCCTCCTTCGCGCCGAGGTTGCGCTTATGTACAACGGGGTCAGTCGTCGAGGACTGTCAGGTCGAGCTCGCGGAGGCGTTCCGGATCGGCGAGTACGTCGATCTCGACGATCCGTCCGCACCCTGCACCCGTCGGCGTGCCCGGCTCGCCAGCTGCCGGGCCGCGGCCGCACTGCGATCCACGATCGAGGCGATGTCGTCGAAGGGAACGGCGAACATGTCGTGCAGGACGAAGGCGAGGCGCTCGGCCGGAGGCAGCGTCTCCAGGACGACGAGCAGGGCCAGGCCGACCGAGTCGGCCGGCAGAGCCTGCTGCTCGGGGTCGATCCGGTCCGCGCTGCTGATCAGCGGGTCGGGTACGTGCACGTCCAGCGACGCCTCGCGCCGCGACGTGCGCGAGCGCAGCAGGTTGAGGGACACCCGGGCGACGGCGGTCGTCAGTCATCCCCCAGGTTCTCGACGTCGCTGGCATCCGGTAGGCCACTGCCCGCAGATGGCTGCGGTGTGCCTCGAACTGCTCCGCCAGGAACTCGTCCATCGGTCCACTCCTCAGTCACGTCGGGTCACAGCAATGACCGACGAAACCCCGCCGATGTGACAAAGCCAGTGAGGCCGGCCGGCGACATCTAGGACGCGCTCGGCGGGATGTTCTGGTTGAGATGGAAGACGTTGTCCGGGTCGTAGGTGTCCTTGAGCGCGGTCAGCCGGGCCAGCTTGTCCGGGGAGTACGCCCGCCGCACACCGGCCTGTCCCTCGTCGCCGAGGGCGTTGACGTACGCGCCGCTCGCGAACGGCTCGAGGGTGGCGGAGTACGTCCGGGCGGCCGCCATCCGGTCGTCATCCTCGGCCGGGTCGGTCCACCGCGCGGCGGCGATGCACTCGAACTTCGTTGCCCGGTGGCTGAACGCGGTGGCGTCCTCGGGCACGTCGGCGATCGCTCCGCCGTACGCCTGGATACTCGCGGCCGGGAGCCCGTCGCCGCGTCCGTCCGCGGTCCCGCGGCGCAGGAACAGCTCGAGCGCCTCGTCGGGCAGCTCGCGGAAGTAGTTGCCCTTCCAGTACCGGCGCAGCGCGTGCTCCTCCAGGGTGTCGTCCATCTGCTGGAGGTCGACGTACGACGGCTCGACGACCCGTTCAGCGGCCGGCGTCCCGAGCTCGCGGAGCGTCGGAACGAGTCGGCGGCCGGCTGCAACGTCACCTACCCACACGAAGCCGGCGTTGGCCAGCACAGTGCCATGCAGCTCCGGCGGCAACGTCGGTGCTGGCCCGGCGTCGCCGACCCAGGCGGTGAACGTCGCCTCTCGGGGTGCCTGTGCGGCGAGGTCACGCCATCCGCGCAGGACGGGGAGAGCGTCGTCGACCGGGTAGAAGAACTCGGCGACGAGGGCCCGGGTGCCGACCGGGTGCAGCCGGAACTCGAACTCGGTGACCACCCCGAAGTTCCCGCCGCCGCCGCGAAGCCCCCAGTACAGGTCGGGGTTCTCGTCGGCGCTGGCGCGGACCAGGCTGCCCTCCGCAGTCACCATCTCGAACGCCACCACGTTGTCGCACGAGAGCCCGAGCTGACGGGCCAGCCACCCCATGCCGCCGCCGAGCGTCAGGCCCCCGACGCCGGTGTGCGACACGTTGCCGGCGGTCGTGGCCAGGCCGTGCTGCTGCGCCGCCAGGTCGAGCGCGCCGAGCATCGCGCCGCCCTGCACCCAGGCCCGTCGCCGCTGTGGGTCGACGCGCACGTCCCCCATCGGCGTCAGGTCGATCATCAGGCCGTCGTCGGGCACCGCCTTGCCGAGGATGCCGTGTCCGCCGCAGCGCACCCCGACCTCGAGGCCGTCGGCGCGGGCGGCCCGGACGGCGGCGGCGACATCGGCCGCGCTTCGGCAGCGGACGACCATCCGAGGGCGCCGGTCCACCATCGCGTTCCACACCGTGCGCGCCTTGTCGTACCCCGCAGTGCCCGGCAGGAGTACATCGCCCTCGATGCTCTCCCATGCTGCTACGACGTTCGTCACGGCTGCCATCCCCCTCCATGCTGATTGGATCCTCCGGGACAGCATCGGCGAGGCAGTGCCGATCCGTAAAGCGGCTCAGCGTGGCGCGGGCGTACGAGAACGCCTCCGCCGAACGTTGACCAGCCAGAGAAGGGCGCCGACCACGAACACGGCAAGCCCGCTCAGCACGGACACGGTGGGCAGCGTCGCGGCCAGCACCAGGCACCCGGTCAGGCCGAGCAGGGGTACGGCGCGGGGAGGCGCACCCTCGTCGCGGCGCAGCGTGCGGGCTGACGCGTTCGCGATCGCGTAGTAGACGAGGACGCCGAACGACGAGAAGCCGATCGCGCCGCGCAGGTCGGCGACCAGCACCAGGACGACGACGGCGGCGCCGACGACCACCTCGGCCCGGTGCGGGACCTGCCGGACGGGGTGGACGACGTCGAGCGCCGCGGGCAGATGCCGGTCACGGGCCATCGCGAGCACGGTGCGCGAGACCCCGAGGACGAGCGCCAGCAGCGCGCCGAGCGCGGCGGCCGCCGCACCGACACGTACGACCGGCGTCAGCCAGCCGGCGCCCGCGGCGGTCACCGCGTCGGCGAGCGGAGCAGTCGACATCGCCAACGCGGCCGGGCCGAGGGCCGACAGCGTGGCGACCGCGACCGCGGCGTACACCACCAGGGCGATCGTCAACGCGATCGGGATCGCTCGCGGGATGGTCCGAGTCGGAACCTTCACCTCCTCGCCGAGGGTCGCGATCCGGGCGTACCCGGCGAACGCGAAGAACAGGAGGCCCGCAGCCTGCAGCACGCCCCAGACCGACACCGCGGGCCCACCGCCGAACCCGACTCGACCAGTGTCGCCGCCGAGCAGCACCGCGCCGGCGACGGCCGCGAGCACGGCCAGCGAGAACCCGACGATCACCCGGGTCGCCAGCGCCGACTTGTGCACGCCGAGCAGGTTGAGCGAGGTCAGCGCCACGACGGCCCCGACCGCGAGCGGCCGTGCGTACGCGGGCGCGACGTACGCCCCGAACGTCAACGCCATCGCGGCGCACGACGCGGTCTTGCCCACCACGAATCCCCAGCCGGCGAGGTATCCCCAGAAGTCGCCGAGCCGGCGCCGGCCGTAGACATAGGTGCCGCCGGACTCCGGGTAGAGGGCGGCGAGCCGCGCCGACGACACGGCGTTGCAGTAGGCCACCACGGCCGCGATCGCCAACGCGACGAGCAGCCAGCCGCCGGCTGCGGCGGCGGCCGGCGCGAAGGCCGCGAAGACGCCGGCACCGACCATCGCACCCAGCCCGACCACGACGGCGTCGAAGGTCCCCAGCCGGCGGGCCAACCGTGGGCCCGTCACGCGGGCTCCTCGCCCGAGATCATCCGTTCGCCCCTGTTCGCACCAGATAGGATCCTGACCTGTCGATAGCGAGGGTACGGGCCGGTGGATGTAGAGCAGCTCGACACGTACCTCCTCGTGGGCACGGTCGTCCTGCTGGCGGCGATCCTCGCGGTGCGTCTGTCGGTCCACGCCGGTCTCCCCAGCCTGCTGGTCTACCTGCTGATCGGGGTGGCGCTCGGCGAGAGCGCGGCGGGGGTCCGGTTCGACGACGCCGCCCTGGCTCACGCCCTCGGATTCGGGGCGCTGGTGGTGATCCTGGCCGAGGGCGGCCTCACCACCAGCTGGCGTGAGGTGCGCGGCTCGATGCGGCTCGGCGGCATCCTGGCCACGGTCGGCGTCGGGGTCAGCACCTGCCTGCTCGCGGTGTTCGCGCACTACGCCCTCGGGCTCTCGTGGCAGCTGTCCATCCTGCTCGGCGCGGTGACGGCGCCCACCGACGCGGCTGCTGTGTTCAGCGTGCTGCGGGTCGTGCCGCTGCCCCGGCGCCTCACCGGAGTACTCGAGGCGGAGTCGGGGCTCAACGACGCACCCACCGTCTTGCTGGTCACGTTGATCAGCACCGGCGTCGTCGACGAGCATGGCCCGCTGACCCTGGTCGGCATCGCGGCCCTCGAGCTGGCCGGCGGCGTCGCGGTCGGGCTGGTGGTCGGCTTCGGCGGCGCCTGGGTGCTGCGGCGGGTGGCGCTGCCGTCGTCGGGCCTCTACCCGATCACCGTCCTGGCCTTCAGCGTGTTCGCGTACGGAGGTGCGGCGGCTCTGCACCTGAGCGGCTTCGCCGCCGTCTTCATCGGCTCCCTGGTCCTCGGCAACTCCGAGCTGCCGCACCGGCTCGCCACCAGGTCGTTCGCCGAGGGTCTCGCCTGGCTCGCCCAGATCGGGCTGTTCGTGATGCTCGGCCTGCTGGCCAGCCCCGGCACGTTCACGCTGTGGCATCTGTGGGCCGGGCTCGCCGCCGGCGCTATGCTCACCTTCGTCGCCCGGCCGCTGTCGGTGGCAGTTTGTGCCGTGACCGACCGATTGCCGTGGCGAGAGCAGGCGTTCTTGGGCTGGGCCGGGCTGCGCGGGGCGGTGCCGATCGTGCTGGCGACGATTCCGCTGGCCGAGCAGGTGGGCGAGTCCGACGACCTGTTCAACCTGGTCTTCGTGCTGACCGTCGTCTACACCCTCGTGCAGGCCCCGCTCCTGCCCTGGGTGTCGAAGGTCTTGGGAGTGTCGACGGACGGCGCCGCCCGCGACGTCGAGGTCGAGGTGGCGCCGCTCGACCGACTGCATGCCGACCTGCTCCAGGTCCGGATCCCGAACGGGTCCCGGCTGCACGGCGTCGAGGTACGTGAGCTGCGGCTGCCGCCCGGGACGTCGCTCGCCCTGGTCGTTCGACAGGGCAGCAGCCTGGTGCCGGAGCTGCGTACGGTGCTGCGCACCGGCGACGACCTGCTCGTCGTCACCCCGCGCAAGCAGCGCGAGCAGACCGAGCAGCGGCTGCGCGCGGTCGGCCGCTCGGGCCGGCTCGCCGGGTGGATCACCGGCGAGCGGGGCTGACTCGTCAGCAGGACGGCTCTGCCTGCACGGCGAGCTCGCGCGGCCCCGGCTTCGTCCCGCCGTAGTCCTTGCCCAGCACCACGTTGACTCCGGGGCCGGGACCCTTCTTCGCCACCACCGTGCTGTCCTCGAAGTGTTCGCGCACGAGCTTGACGCGGGCCGAGCCAGGGGTACGGGTCCAGATCTCCGTGCCCTCCACGGTCGAGCCATCGGGGACGACCTCGACCGCGCCCCGCTGGAACCCACGCCGGGTCAGCACCGCCATCACTCGACCGCCGGTGCCGCTCGGGGCGCCGCCGTTGTAGACGCTGACCGTGACACTGCCCGCGCGGGTGACCACCGGCGCCGGCGTCTCACAGGCGGGCTCAGGGTCATTCGACGAACCCGCCCCCGCCGAGTCGCCCTGCAGGCCGTTCCAGCCGTACCAGGCCCCGGCCGCGACGATCGTGAGCAGCACGAGCATGGTGACGGTCGTTCGCAGGTGGCTGACCACGGCAATCGTCCTCCCCGCGCACCCAGCTCGTTACCCGCGTACGACGTGGACGCGGGCGTGCAGCACATGCCGCTGCTGGAGGGCCGCACGCAGGGCGCGATGCAGGCCGTCTTCGAGGTAGAGGTCGCCCTTCCACTGGACGACATGGGCGAACAGGTCACCGTAGAAGGTCGAGTCCTCGTCGAGGAGGGTCGCCAGGTCGAGGGTGTCCTTGGTGGTGACGAGATCGTCGAGTCGGACCTGCCGCGGCGGCAGGTCGGCCCACTGCCGCTGCTTCAGCCCATGGTCGGGGTAGGGCTGTCCCTGGCCGACACGCTTGAAGATCACACGCAGAGTTTAGGGGGTGTCTGACGCCGGGACCCGGAGACTAGACGCGGCAGCACTCGTTCGTAGAGGCTGTCGAGCGTGCGCTCGTCTACCACGGAGGAACTGTGATGGCTGAGGGGTCCGACACCACTGCGCAGGTGCGCGACGGGTACGCGTTCGAGGGTGCGGCGCTCGAGATGGGTGCCCTGGTCGACGCGGCCGACGGCGACTCCGTCGTCGCCGACGCACCGGTACGGATCCCGTTGGCGATGCTCAACCGGCACGGCCTGGTCGCCGGCGCGACCGGCACCGGCAAGACGAAGACCCTGCAGCTGCTCGCCGAGCAGCTCTCCACCAACGGTGTGCCGGTCTTCGCGGCCGACATCAAGGGCGACCTGTCCGGCCTTGCGGTGCCGGGAGAGCCCAGCGACAAGCTGAAGGCCCGCGCCGAGAGCATCGGCCAGGACTGGCAGCCCAAGGGCTTCCCGGTCGACCTTTACGCGCTCGGCGGCCAGGGCAACGGCGTCCCGTTGCGCGCCACCATGTCGTCGTTCGGTCCGACCCTGCTCGCCAAGGTCCTCGACCTCAACGCCACCCAGGAGTCGTCGCTCGGCCTGGTCTTCCACTTCGCCGACAAGGCAGGACTCCCACTGCTCGACCTGGCCGACCTGCGCGCGGTGCTGCAGTTCCTCACCGGCGACGAGGGCAAGGGCGAGCTCAAGGACCTCGGCGGCCTGTCGTCGTCGACGGTCGGGGTCATCCTGCGCGAGCTGATCGCGTTCTCCGACCAGGGTGCCGACGCGTTCTTCGGCGAGCCGGAGTTCGAGTCGGCCGATCTGCTCCGGGTGACAGACGATGGGCGCGGAGTCGTGTCCCTGCTCGAGCTGCCCAACCTGCAGGACCGGCCGACGGTGTTTTCGACGTTCCTGATGTGGCTGCTGGCGGACCTGTTCCACGACCTGCCGGAGGTCGGTGACGTCGACAAGCCGAAGCTGGTGTTCTTCTTCGACGAGGCGCACCTGCTGTTCGACGATGCGTCCGAGGCGTTCCTCGACACGATCGCGCAGACCGTACGGCTGATCAGGTCCAAGGGTGTCGGGGTGTTCTTCGTGACGCAGACGCCGAAGGACGTGCCGGCCGACGTGCTCGCCCAGCTCGGTTCACGCGTGCAACATCAGCTGCGGGCGCACACCCCCGACGACGCGAAGGCACTGAAGGCGACCGTGTCCACGTTCCCGCACTCCGCGTACGACCTGGCCGAGGTGCTGACCAAGCTCGGCATCGGCGAGGCCGTCATCACCGTGATGGACGAGCGCGGCGCGCCGACCCCAGTGGCGTGGACCCGGATGCGGGCGCCCGAGTCGCTGATGGCGCCGGCGCCGGACGACGCCCAGCAGGAGATCGTGAAGGGCTCCCCGCTGGCCGCGAAGTACGGCGAGGCGGTCGACCGCGAGTCGGCGAAGGAGAAGCTGGCCGCCAAGCTGGAGGCCGGGGCCGCGGCGGCCGAGAAGGAAGCTGCGGAACCGGCTGACGGTGGCAAGCGGCGAGCACCGCGTCAGACCACGGTGTCGAAGGACGACGACTCCGTGGTCAAGGACGTCCTCGGCTCGGCGCCGGTCAAGGACTTCATGCGGAATGCCGGCCGCACGATGGCGCGCGAGATCGTCCGCGGCATGTTCGGGATCGGTCGTCGACGCTAGCTGCCCGCTAGTAAAAGTACGATCGTGCTATTATGGCCAGGTGCGTAAAGGTGAAGCGACACGGACCGTCATCCTGGACGAGGCGCTGCAGACAGCGTCGCGGGTGGGCTTCGGTGGCTTGACCATCGGCCAGCTCGCCGAGACCACCGAGATGAGCAAGAGCGGGCTGTTCGCACACTTCAAGTCGAAGGAGCAGCTGCAGCTGCAGGTGCTCGGCCGGGCCCGGGAGCGCTTCGTCGACCTCGTCGTTCGTCCGGCTCTGTCCGCACCGCGCGGCGTCACTCGCCTGCAGAAGCTGTTCGACGGTTGGCTCGACTGGGCCGGAGGTTTTCTCGACGGTGGTTGCATTTTCGTCGCCGCATCCGCCGAGCTGGACGAGCAGCCCGGACCGCTGCGCGACGCCCTGGTGCGCTCCGAGCTGGACTGGCTGGAGCTGATCGCGACCGTCGCCGGCACCGCGGTGGCTGAGGGCGAGTTCCGGGACGACGTCGATCTCGAACAGTTCGCCTACGAGGTGCACGCCGTGATGCTGGCGCACCAACACGCGAGCCGGTTGTTGCGCGACGACCGCGCCACGGATCGCACCCGGCGCGCGTTCGACTCCCGAGTCGCCGCCGCGCGGCGCTCCGACTGACCAGTCTCATCCACGGAGGGGTTCTCATGGCACACGCAGGACGCAAGAAAAGCACGACCGTTCGTGTCCGGACGATGGCGCTGCGCGTCGGTTTCCGACTGGCCGAGCTCGTCGCTCCTCGCGTCGGTGGTCGGCTCGCCACGGATCTCTGGTTCCGGATCCCACCCGCATCGCCGGTCGGCGACCTGCCGCCAGGCGGAGTCCCGTTCGAAGTGGCCAGCCAGGGCGGTGTCGTCCGTGGCCACTCGTGGGGGACCGGTCCGGTCGTCTACCTGATGCACGGCTGGGGTGGCCGAGGCGACCAGCTGGCGCCGTTCGTCGAACCGCTGGTGGCTCGCGGCCACCAGGTCGTGACGTTCGACGCGCCCAGTCACGGCGCCTCCGACGCGGGTCCGTCCGGGGCCGGGCGGGCGCACGGGGCGGAGTTCGGTCGCGCTTTCGACGCGGTGGCGGCACGCTTCGGACCCGCCCATGCGGTGATCGCCCACTCGATGGGGGCGGTGCCCTCGCTGCTCACCTTGCACTACGGCTGGCTGTCGACGCAGCGGCTGGTTCTCCTCGCACCGATGGCAAGTCTGGCGACCCACTTCGACGCGTTCGGGTCGATGGTGGGCTTCGGTGCGCGGGTCCGGCACCGTCTCGAGCAGGTCGTGGCGGAGCGCACCGGGCTGCCGGTCGACGAGTTCGACGTGCGTCGGCTGGCCGCTCGACTCGAGCAGGAGGACGGCGAACTGCCCCCGCTGCTGGTCGTCCACGACACGCGGGATCGTGAGACGTCGTACGACGAGAGCGTCAGCTTGGTCGACCACTGGCCCGACGCCCGCCTGGTGACGACGCAGGGGCTGGGGCATCGCCGGCTGCTGCGTGACGCCGGTGTCGTCCGCGTCGTCACGCAGTTCGTGGTCACGCCCGCGGAGTCGTTGCGGGAGTCGGTCGCCTGAGCCGTGCGGCTCTGCTCCCGTCGACTGGCGCGTTCCGTAGGGACAAACCGGACAGCGGGCCTACGCAACGCGCCAGTCGACGAGGTACCAGCTGGTGCAACGGCGCCCCGGGCCGTGCGGTCAGAAGCGCCCGATGGCGGTGAACAGGGCAAGCGCACCGAGCACGGGCGTCGCCACCTTGGGCGCGATCGGGTCGCCCCGCCGGATGTGCGTGATCAGCGCACCGACCATCAGCAGGGTGAGGCCGATCGCCGCGAGCGGGGTCAGGACGGGAGCCACGTCGAGCGCCCACGGCAGGATGAGGGCGACCGCGGCGAGCACCTCCGCCGTCCCGATGGCCTTGATCGCGCCGGCGGAGAAGTCGTTGGCCCAGGCCATCTGCGGGTTGACGACGAGCTTCTCGCGGGGGGTGACCAGCTTCGTACCACCGGCAACGAGGTAGACCCCCGCCAGCAGGATTTGGAGCACCCAGAGGACGACGTTCATTCCGTACTCCCGTCTGTGTGAACCCTCATACACTAGGGCACGTCGTCCGCAGCTGCCCGAGCGCTCGCCTACGTTGGGGGATTGTCGTGAAAACTACGACCGAGGTTCGCTGGCTCGACGACCGCGAGCAGGCCGTGTGGCGCGCCTACCTGCACATGACCGTGTTGGTGAATGAGCAGCTCGAGCGGCAGCTGCAGCGCGACGCCGCGATGCCGATGAGCTACTACCTCGTCCTGGCCATGCTCTCCGAGGCGCCCGACCGGACGCTGCGGATGCAACAGCTGGCGCAGGTGCTGCGCGTATCGCAGAGCCGGACGTCGCACGCGATCTCCCGGATCGAGGAGAAGGGCTGGGTACGCCGTCGGCCGAGCTCGTGTGACGGCCGGGGCACCGAGGTGCAGCTCACCGACGACGGCTTCGCGCGGCTGGTGGCGATGGCGCCGGACCACGTCGAGGCGGTCCGCCGGGTGCTGTTCGACGCCCTGAGCCCGACGCAGGTCACCCAGCTGGGCGCCATCTGCGACACGGTGCTCCGGAGCCTCGACCTCGGGGAGGGGGTGGGGTGAGCCCTACCTCCGGTGGGGTGCAATCCCTATTCCACGGCGTCGGTCGCCGTGCCTAGCGTGAGGGAAAGGAACGAGGGCGGACTACGGGGGGACCCATGTTGGACATCGCCGCACCGGTCAAGGGCTGGATCGGTCGACGGCTGTTGGCCAGGGCGACCCGCAACGGACTCGACCTGACCTCGCTGCGAGCCGTGCCGGGGCCGCTCAAGATGCCGCTGCAGCGCCACGGCGTCGACCCGGTGCCGCAGCTGGGACTGACCCGGGCCGCCGAACCCGTCACCCGGCTCAGCCGTCTGTTCGGCATGAACATCTGGCTGGTGACCGGGTACGACGAGGCCCGTGCCGTACTCGCGGACACGTCGGCGTACAGCAACGACATCCGGCCGCTGATCGGCACCCAGGGGGTCACGGCCGCGGGGTCGATCGGCGGGCTGGGGTTCACCGACCCGCCGGACCACACCCGGCTGCGCAAGCTGCTGACCCCGGAGTTCACCCGGCGCCGACTGGCGCGGCTGGAGCCGCAGGTCGCGCGGATCGTGGAGCACCAGCTCGACCTGATGGCGGCGTCGGGTCCCGTCGTCGACCTGGTGCCGGCGTTCGCGTTCCCGGTGCCGTTCCAGGTGATCTGCGAGCTGCTCGGCCTGCCGCCTGAGGTGCGCACCCGGTTCGAGCAGCTGGGCCCGGCCCGTTTCGACGTATCGCGCGGAGGGGTCGATGCGTTCGGAGCGGCGTCGGAGTCACGCGAGTTCCTGTTCGGGGAGGCCGCGCGGCAACGGAGCGTTCCCGGGCCGGGCCTGATCGGGCGGCTGGTGATCGAGCACGGCGACGAGATCGACGACGTCGAGCTCGGCGGGCTGGCCGACGGGGTGTTCCTCGGTGGGTACGAGACGTCGGCGAGCACCCTCGCCCTCGGCGTACTCGTGCTGCTGGACAACCCCGACGCGATGGCCGTGCTGCGCGACGACGACGACGCTGCCGACCGTGTGGTCGAGGAGCTGCTCCGCTTTCTGTCCGTCGTGCAGGTCGCCTTCCCCCGGTTCGCCAGGCACGACCTCGAGCTGTTCGGGCAGCAGGTGTCGGCCGGAGACGTGGTGCTGTGCTCGCTCAACGGGGCCGACCGGGACGACGCGTTCGGCGCGGCTCCGGAGCAGTTCGACCCACGCCGGCCGGCCAGGTCGCACCTCGCCTTCGGGCACGGGTTCCACCGCTGCGTCGGTGCCGAGCTGGCCCGGATGGAGCTGCGGGCCGCGTTTCGTGCGCTGGCCCGGAGGTTCCCGGACATGACGCTCGCCGTACCCCGCCAGGATCTGCGCTTCCGCGACCTGTCCATCGTGTACGGCATCGAGTCGCTGCCCGTCCGGCTCGGCCCGCCTCCCGCGTGGCCCGCCTCAGTCGAACGCGAACCCACCCGGCCGGCCGCGACGGTCGGCGACCAGGCCCGCCACGGTGGCGAGGGCGATCTCCGCCGGAGTGCGTGAACCGATGTTGAGTCCGATCGGCCGGTGCACCCGCTCGATCGCGTCGTCGGGCACACCGAGTGCCCGCAAGGCCGACGGGTGCGGGGCGGGGTGCCGTGGGCTGCCCATCACCCCGATCCAGCGCGGCTGACCTTCGAGCAAGTCGCGGAGGACCTCGCCCAGCTCGGGGCGGTCGTGGTCGGTGACGACGACGTCGGTCAGCTCGCCGAACCGGTCGGGGTCGGCTGTAGTGAGGATGTCATCGGCGTACGGAGCGGCGTGGGTCGCCGAGTCGACTCCGCGCGGCTCCAGCAACGCCGTGCCAAAGCCGCAGTCCCGGGCGAAGTGCAGCAGGTGTGCCGCCACCGGCGAGTCGAAGACGGCGACCAGCCGCCGTCCGTCGCCGGCGACCGTCGCGTCCCCGTGGGCGACTGCGCACGCCGGGTCGGAGTCGGGAGTCGCGCCAGTGCTGGTCACCGGTCCAGCCTGCCAGCCGGCGCGAACATACGCGCAACCTCGGCGCGAGTGTTCGGGGGACCGACGTAGAAAATTGCCCGGCGATCGCCGTGACCGGTTCCGGTCGGTCGCGTGTCATGTGGTGGGCCTGACGTCGCCGGGCCGATGACACGCGACGGGGGCGGCGACCGGGGTGCCGGCGGCCGGACCAGCCTGCATTCCGCGGACACCTGTCGGCAGACGACGACCCGGACCGATCTCGGGCTGCCTGGGCGACTTCACCCCTCGA
>JBOHDE010000001.1:33611-77511 GCA_050699035.1 Nocardioidaceae bacterium
CCGATGACACGCGACGGGGGCGGCGACCGGGGTGCCGGCGGCCGGACCAGCCTGCATTCCGCGGACACCTGTCGGCAGACGACGACCCGGACCGATCTCGGGCTGCCTGGGCGACTTCACCCCTCGAACCGACAGTTTCGGCCCGATTCCGGGCTCAGAATGTCGGTTCGGAGGGTGACGTGGTGGTCGGCGGGCACTGAACGCGCCAGTCCACTGAGTCAGGCCGGCCTGAGCTGTCGATGTCCCGGACAGGCCATCCACCGACCGTCCCCGCGTGGTCGGACCGGGCGGGACTGAGCGAGCGGGCGCGCTGAAACCGCTGCTCGAAGTGAACGAAACGGTCGCCACCAGCGACTGCAGACAGCAATTCCGTTCACTTCGCCGCGAGCAGCGCGTCGAGCCGGACATACGCGCAACCTCGGCGCGAGGCACCTCGGGCCACGACCGGCGGTTTCAGGTGGTGGACCGGTACAGATCTGCCTTGAGCAGGCGCGTACAGTGGCCTCGTCACGCGGTGCGTCATCACCGTGACGCACAGTAACACCGTAAAGGGGCTCGATGTGGCCTTGTATCTCGGTGACGCCGTGCGTCACATTGGTGGCAGTCCGTGCACAACGCTGGGGGCTGCGGCGCTGGCCAGTGCTGCGCACCTCAGTGACCGAGGAGGTGTACTGCTCATGGCAGGTCTCACGATGATCGTGGCCGCGGCCCCGGACATCAACAGCGACGGAATGGTCGAATGGGGAGTTCGGAACATCATTCCGATCGTCTTGCTGGTGATCGGAATCGGCATTATCGCGGGAGCGCGCAAGGGCCAGATGAGCCAGAACGCGTTGACGCTCACCAACGTACTGCTGGGGTGCGGCGTGATCGCCGGCGCAACCGTGATCTACGCGTTCGCCGACAGCATCACGACCTTCGTGTTCCAGAGGTGACCGACTGTGCTGCTGCGCCCCGATGACGAGGTGTATCGGGTCGACGCGATCTGGCTGGGGCCGAAGGGCCTCACCCTCCCGTGGTCGGCCCGATATTCGGCGTACGGGATCTGGCTGATCCTCTTCGTCACGGTGCTGCTGGTCGAGAGCGCCTTGCCGATGGGGGTGACCATCCCACCCGTCTGGGAGGTCGTGCTCACGGTTCTCGCCACGTACGCCCTGACCGGCCTGATCGACCACGATCGGCCGGTTCGCAGCGTCTGGCAGCTGTTTCGGGCTGAGCTCACCGCACCACGGGAAGAAGATCCGGACCGACCCATCCGATTCTCCCCATCCTCCGTGCGAGTAAAGGAGGCGCCATGCTCCGGCGACGACACAACGGTCGCGACCTGACCACCCGGGCCAAGCTGGCCCTGCGTGACATCAACGGCAACCTCTGCTTCACCGACGACGAGGTATGGGCCTGGTTCGTGCTGCCCACCCAGCCGTGGGCATTCCGGTCCGACGCCCAGCGCGAGCGGCTGCTGCTCGGTTCGGGCGATGCGCTGGCCTGGCTGGCCGGGCATCGGGTGCATCTGCGGGTCACCACCCGGCCGTACCCTGCCGCGGAATGGGCCCGCCAGCTCGACCAGATGACCCCGACGCCGCTGGCCAGCAGCAACGGGTCGACGTGGTCGGACCACCTGGTCGCGGCGCAGGAGCACCTTCGGCACCAGACGATGGCCGAGAAGGAGATCTACCTCGGCGTCCGGCTCGACAACCGGTCCACCGGCAGCAAGCTGACCGCGGGCGTCTTGCGGCGTCCGGGTACGCGTGAGCACACCAGGCTGAAGACGGCGGCCGAACGCGTGGCCGAGACGGTGTCGCTGCCCGGCCTCGAGGGTCGGCCGGCGACGAGCGCCCAGATGGAGTGGCTGCTGCGCCGCTCCGTCGGTCTTGGCCTCCCGGCTCCGTCGGCGCTGTCGCCCGCGAACGTCGAGAGCTGGGAGCCCGACGACCTGCACAGCTTCACCGAGTCGGTCGACTACGCCTCCGTGCCGTTCGGCCGTACGGTCCGGGTCACCGGCCGCGACGACGAGCGCGCCGTCGAGCGGCACGTCGCGGTGATGTCGGTGGGCCGGCTGGAGGAGATCGAGGCGCCCGACCCCGGCCACGAGCCGTGGCTCGCGCATACCGACCGGCTGGCGTTCCCGGTGGAGTGGACCGCGCAGTTCGACATCCTGTCCGGCGGGGAGGCGCGGCAGTCCATCCAGCGCAAGCTGCTGGTCGTACGCGACATGCAGCGGCACTACCGCGAGCACGACCTCGACGAGCCGCTGGCGTTGGACCGGCAGGCGCGTCATGCCCGCCAGGTCGAGGACCAGATGAGCCGTGGCGTCGACGTCGCGGCCGCCCGACTGCACGGCTGGTTCCGGCTGGCGGTCGCCGCGACCACGGAGGAGGACTGCCTCGAGCGGGCCCGCCGCGTGACGGCCAGCTTCCGTGGGCGCCGCATCTCGATCGAGCACCCGCGCGGGCAGTACGGCCTGCTCCGGGAGTTCATCCCCGGCGAGCGGGTGTCCACGTCGGCGTACCGGCGTCGGCTCCCCGTGCTGTACTTCGCGGCCGGCGTGCCCACCGCGAGCAGCCAGCTCGGCGACCGGCGCGGCCCCTATATCGGCTACACCTGTGGGTCGTCGCGCCGGGCCGTCATGTTCGACACCCACTACGCGACCGAGGTCAAGGAGACGTCCGGGCTGGTGCCGGTCGTCGGCGGTCTCGGCGCCGGCAAGAGCGTGCTCCTCGGCCAAGTCACCTACGAGGCCGTCCGCCGGGGCATCCCGTCGGTCGTCCTCGACCCGTCCGGGCCGCTGGCCCGGCTGACCGAGCTGCCCGAGCTCGCCGAGCACTCGCGACACCTGGACCTGACGATGGCCCCGGCCGGCACGCTGAACCCGTTCACCGTGGTGGTCGAGCCGCGGCGGGCGGCGTACCCGAGCGACGACGCGTTCGCGGAGGCCAAGGTGCTCGCGTCGCAGGACCGCAAGCTGCTGGCGATGGACATCATCAAGATGCTGCTGCCGCCGGCGCTCGACAAGATGCCGAACACGTCGTTGGTGATCTCCGACGCCGTGCGTACGACGAAGGGCGCCCAGATGGCGTCGCTGTGGGACGTCGTGAAGCATCTGGAGACCCACGACAACGACCACGGCCGGGTGGTCGCCGCGTACCTGCGCGACATGGCCGAGCTCCCGCTGGCCCGATTGTTCTTCCCGGTCGGGGCGCACCCGTTCAGCCAGCTCGACGGGACGCTCACGGTGCTGACGATGCCGGGCCTCGTGCTCCCCCCACGGGCTGTGCCGCGCGAGCACTGGTCGACGTCGGAGCAGCTCGCCGTGCCGTTGCTGCATCTCGCGGCGTGGTACGCCACCCGGGCGGTCTACGGCCGCAGCATGCAGGAACGGAAGCTGGTCTCCCTGGACGAGACACACTTCCTTGGCGAGTGGTCGGCGGGCCGGGCCCTGTTCAACCGGCTCGGCCGTGACTCACGTAAGTGGAACACCTGCGTACTCGCGGCCTCGCAGAACCCCTCGGACGTCCTCGGCATGGACGTCGCCAACTTCATGTCGGCGGCGTTCGTCGGCCGGATCGAGGACCCCGACGCGGCCCAGGACGGGCTGCGGATGCTGCGGGTGCAGACCGGGGTCGGGTACGAACGGGCGCTGGCCTCGCTGTCCTCGACCCGGGGCTCGGTGTCGTACCGCGAGTTCGTGATGCGCGACGTCGAGGGACACGTCGACAAGATCCGGGTCGACCTGACCGGCAACCCCGGGTTGCTCGCGGCGCTCGATACCACGGCGCGCCAGCAAGACTCGTCCCCATCGGCCGACGCCGAGGAGGCACAGGTCGCATGACCAGGCGGCTCCTGCTCGCCCTGGCCATGGTGTTCGTCTCATGGCTGGTCGTACCCGGCGTCGCCTGGGCCGACCTGGACTGCAAGGAGTCGCCGACCCCGGACATGCCCGGTCACGGCCTCACCGCGTTCTTCGAGAACGCGCCCGACAAGCTCCCACCGGACCGCGACCCGTTCGCCAAGAACGCGAATACCACGATCTACGAGCAGTACGGGTTCGCCGGGCTGCGCTGGAACACCTACGACCTCGGCTGCGGTCCCGACGCCGCGCGCAGCCCCGACGGCGTCATCGGCACATCCATCAGCAACTGGATGATGAACGCGCCGCTGGCGTTGGCGGCGTTGACCGCCTCGGTGACCGAGGTGGCGTTCGAGCCGGACTTCCTCGACGTGTTCGACCCGACCATCGCCCGGGTGTCCGGCGCGCTGCACGACAGCCTGTTCGCGAGCTGGATGCCGGTGGTCCTCGCGGCGCTGGGTGTGTTGTTGCTCTACCGGGCCAAACGGTCCTCGCTCGCCACGTCGACCGCCGCGGTCGGCTGGGCGCTGATGATCATCTTGGTCGCGACCGCGTTGTTCCGCTGGCCGATCGCGGCCGGCCACTTCGCCGACGCCACCGTCACGACGACCCTCGGCAGCGTGGTCAACGGGATCAACGACCGCGGCCGCGACGTCGGCCCCGCGACGGCGGTCGCGTCGAGCGTCCAGGAGTCGATCTTCTACCGCTCCTGGCTGGCCGGCGAGCTGGGGTCCACCGACAGCAAGACGGCCCGCAAATACGGCCCGGACCTGTTCGAAGCACAGGCGCTGACCTGGCGGGAGGCGCGGATCCTGGAGGAGGACCCGGACCGCGGCCGCGACATCATCGACAAGAAGCGTGACCGGTTCGGCGACATCGCCGACGAGATCCGTGAGTCCGACCCCACGGCGTACGAGTTCCTCACCGGCAAGCGGTCCGAGACCCGAGTCGGCTACGCGTTCCTGGCGACGCTCGCCACCTTCCTGGCGCTGCCGTTCCTGCTGATCTCCTCGCTGCTGCTGCTCGGCTCGTTCCTGATCGTCCGGCTGGCCGTGATGCTGTTCCCGGCGTTCGCCACGCTGGGCGTCTTCCCGTCCGCGCGCGGCATCGTGCTGGGCGTCGGACGGACCGTCGGCGCAGCCCTGGTGAACGCGGTCATCTTCGGGATCGGGGCGGCGGTCACGGTGCTCTGCATCGGGCTGATCCTCGACCCGGCGTCACGGCTCCCGCCCTGGCTGACCCTAGTGCTGCTGCCGTTGTTCAGCTTCGTCATGTGGTACGCGCTCAAGCCGTTCCGGCGGCTCACCGCGATGACGACGTCGACCGCCGACCCGTTCGGCGAGGCCGCGGGCGCGCCGGGCACCGTCAGTCGGAACAGCATGAGGGTGATCAAGCGGACGGCGACAGCGGCTGCCGCGACGTACACCGGGACGGTCGGCGCTGGCGCCACGCTGGCGGCCGACAAGGACGACAGCGCGGTGGTGCCCGACCGGGCCGAGGCGAGGTTCGACACCGGAGCGGCGCCCGAGGACGACCAGGTCGGGCGCGAGGTGGTCGAGGCGAGGCCGCGGCCGGAGTCCGCGCCGATGTCCGACGGCCCGCGGGACCACCCCGGCAGCGAGGACCGCGTACCCCAGCATGCGGCTGGTCGGACGGCGTACACGGAGGCGCCCACGTCGGAGCCGGTTTCGGGGTCGATGTCGGGGGCCGACGGGTCCGCTCGACGGACCGAGGCCGCCGCGGCCGAGGGAGACGTACCCCAGCCGTTCTCCACCAGCGCACCGACAGCGCCGGACGAGCCTGCGTGGGAGGACGCCGAAGAGGTGTACGCGATCTACCGACCCGAGAGCGGGCTGAGCGAGAACGGTCACGGCGACGATGCTGCATGACCTGGTGGCCTGGTGCCTGCACTCACCGGGCCGGCTGGCCGCCGTCGGGTTGACCGCCGCGGCCGTGGTCGTCGGTGTGGTGCTGGTCGCGGGTACGACGGACCAGCCCGCGACGGCCGACCAGGCCGACCGCCCAAGTGGTCCCCCGACTGCCACCGCGTCGAGCAGCGTGCTGGTGCCGCCTCCGGCGTCGGCGGGCGAGGGTGCTCCCCGTCCGGACGAGACGGCGCCGGCCGGGCGGTCGGCCGCCGAGCCGGCTGCCGAGAAGTTCCTCGCGCACTACCTGGTCGGGACGACGCCACCGGTGCTGGAGTCGTGGCGGGCCGCGGTGCAGCCGCTGGTGACGCCGTCGTTGTGGCGAGGGCTGCAGCACACCGACCCGTCGGCGCTGCCCCGCGGCAGCGTCGAGGAGCTCGAGGTCGACGCGGCCGGGGCGTTCGGGGCAGAGATCTTGGCCCACCTGTCCGACGACACCACGCTCGCGCTGTCGCTGGTGTGGGAGCAGGGCGGCTGGCGGGTCGCCGACGTCCAACCGGCGGATCCGTCATGAGCCGCGCGCTCAAGGTCACCGTCGTGCTGGCGTTGCTCGGCGGACTCGCCCTGGTCGGGATGACGGTCATGCTGATGGCGATGGTGGTCACCGGTGCCGACACCGAGGCATCGGCCGGCCAGTCGACCACCGCCTGCAGCCTCGAGGCGTCCGGCGCACAGGTCGAGGACCTCGACGAGGAACAGGTCGAGAACGCCCGCACGCTGATCGCGGTCGGCAAGGACACCGGCGTCCCACCGCGCGGATGGACGATCGCGATCGCGGTCGCCCTCCAGGAGTCCGGCATGCGCAACCTCGACTTCGGCGACCGCGACTCGCTGGGGATGATGCAGCAACGCCCGTCGTCCGGATGGGGGACGCCGGACCAGGTCCAGGACCCTGCGTACGCCGCCCGCGCGTTCTACGGCGGCCCGGGGTCGCCGACGAAGAACCCCGGTCTGCTGTCGATCTCCGGCTGGGAGCAGATGCCGCTGTGGGAGGCGTCGCAGTCCGTGCAGCGGTCGGCGTTCCCGATGGCGTACGCCCAGCACGAGTCGCTGGCCACCTCGCTGGTCAAGACGCTGTCCGGTGAGACGTCTGGATGCGCCGAGCTCGCGCGCGGACCGTGGCAGCTGCCGGTGCAGGGGACCTATCGGCTGACCTCGACGTTCGGCCCGCGGACCTCGCCCACGCGAGGGGGTGCCGACATGCACACCGGTGAGGACTTCGCGGCACCGACCGGGACCGTGGTCCTCGCCGTGTCGAGCGGCCGGGTGTCGTTCACCGGGGTGGACGGCGGCTATGGCAACCTGGTGCGGGTCACGCATGCCGACGGTGTCGAGTCGTGGTACGCCCACCTGTCCAAGATCGACGTCCGCGTCGGCGACGAGGTCGCGGCCGGCATGCCGATCGGGGCGGTGGGGTCGACCGGGAACTCCACCGGCCCGCACCTGCACCTGGAGATCCGGATCGACAGCTTGCCGAGCCCGCCGCTGGACTGGCTGCGGCGGAAAGGTCTTGAGCCGTGAGCGAGCCGCACTACCCGTTCTTCGGAGTGCCGCCCGCCCGTCAGCCGCGCCCTGCCGCCGAGGAGCCCGCGCTCCGTGGCAAGCGGGTCGTGCTGTCGATGCCCGACGGTTTCGTGTACGACATGCGGGCGGCCAGCGAGCGCTACGAGAACGGTGACGCGAAGACCGTCATCGACATCGTCAGCGAGGAAGAGTGGTACCGGTGGATGTTCACCCACCAGCAGCCGAAGCGGCAGCCCTTTCCGGTCGGCCTGGTCTGGGTCGAGTGACCGCTCCTTCGCGCCGAGGCTGCGCGAATGTCGTACCCCTTCGCGCCGAGGTTGCGCGAATGTTCCACGGCGCCCCGACATAGGCGCAACCTCGACGGGAGATGTCGCGAACACATGTCGGCCAGCGACGATCCGGACCGATCTAGTCGTGGCCGGCGGGTTCCCGGACCCGGGTGCGGCGCCAGCGGCCCGGATACTCGCGCCGAGGTTGCGCGAATGCAGACATACGCGCAACCTCGGCGTGAAGAATCCCGACCTACGCGCAACCTCGACGGGAGATGTCGGCGGGGCGTCAGCTCTGCAGCACGGCGGCCAGCGAGTCGAGGGCGCCCGGCACCAGGCTGTAGAACGACCAGACGCCCCGCTTCTCCCGGTTCAGCAGCCCGGCGTCGACCAGGATCTTCAGGTGGTGTGACACGGTGGGCTGGCTGAGGCCGACCGGCTCGGTCAGGTCGCAGACGCAGGCCTCCTGACCCTCGTACGCCGCGACCAAGGACAGCAGTCGCAGCCGGGTGGGGTCGGCGATTGCCTTCACCCGGCCGGCCAGCACGACCGCGGCCTCGGCGCCGAGTGGCTCGCGGGTCAGCGGCGCGCAGCAGTCGACGAGGCCGGTCACGGGTTCGAGCTGCAAGGTCGTCATCTGACCAGTATGCCTCGTGCATTGACAACCATCGATGCCCATGCTCAGGTAGAGACATCGAAGATTGTCGATGTGAGGAGTGCAGGGATATGACCGCAGCGGAGGTACGTGAGGACGTGCGGGCCCGGTACGCAGCAGCGGCGCGCCAGGCCGCCGACGGTCAGGGCTGTTGTGACAGCTCGTGCTGCGGAGGGAGCGCGGTCGACATCCGGTTCGGCGCCGGGCTGTACGCCGCGGCCGAGACCGACGACGTCCCGGCGGAGGCTCTGCTGGCCAGCCTCGGGTGCGGCAACCCGATGGCCGTCGCCGACCTGAAGGACGGCGAGCGGGTGCTCGACCTCGGGTCGGGTGGCGGCATCGACGTACTCCTGTCCGCGAAGCGGGTCGGGGCCGGCGGTTTCGCCTACGGACTGGACATGACCGACGAGATGCTCGACCTGGCGCGGACGAACGCCGCCAAGGCCGGCGCGGAGAACGTCGCTTTCGTGAAGGGGACGATCGAGGACGTGCCACTGCCGGATGCCGCCGTCGACGTCGTGATCTCCAACTGTGTGGTCAACCTGTCCACCGACAAGCCCGCTGTGCTGGCCGAGATGTTCCGGGTGCTGGTGCCCGGCGGGCGGATCGGGATCTCCGACGTGGTCGCCGAGGACCACCTCACCCCTGAGCAGCGGGCCGAGCGAGGCTCGTACGTCGGCTGTATCGCCGGTGCGCTGTCCCGGGCGGAGTACCTCGACGGGCTGGCTGCGGCCGGGTTCGTCGACACCGAGGTGACGTTCACGCACGAAGCGGCCGACAGCATGCATGCCGCGATCGTCCGGGCGACCAAGCCCGCCGGGCCAGATACGACTGGCTGACGGGAGTCCTCGTCGGCCGGAACACGACATCGCGGTCCGACGGCGGTCGGTGAGCAGCACTTCGTTCACGTCGCGGCGATGCTGCCGCCACCTGGTGGCGGCCAGCCACAGGTGTCAGACGAAGAGTGCGGAATAGCGCACGAATTGTCTGACAGCTGCGAGCGGGATGAGCGGCGGGCTCAGTCCCGGGTCGCGAGGAACTGGGTGGCCGCCAGCTCGCCGTAGAGCGGGTCGGCCGCCACCAGCTCCTGATGCGTCCCGACGGACCTGATCTCGCCCGCGTCCATCACGATGATCCGGTCCGCCGTGGTGACGGTCGACAGCCGGTGCGCGACCACCAGCACGGTCGTCGTCGCGGCGATGTCGGCGATCGTCTCGCGGAGCGCGGACTCGTTGACGGCGTCGAGCTGTGAGGTCGCCTCGTCCAACAGCAGCAGCCGGGGCTCGCGCAACAAGGCGCGGGCCACGGCCACCCGCTGGCGCTCCCCGCCCGACAGTTTCACCCCGCGGTGGCCGACCGTCGTGTCGAGCCCGGCGGGCAGGGCCGCGACCATGCTGTCGAGCCTGGTGGTACGGAGGGCCTGGGCCAGTTGCTCGTCGGTCGCGTCGGGAGCGCCGAAACGGAGGTTCTCCGCCAGCGTGCCGGACAGCACCGGCGCGTCCTGCTCGACGTACCCGATGGCTGCTCGGAGCCGCGCCAACGGCCACTGCGCCACGTCTGTCCCGTCGACCAGGAGATGACCGGCCTCCACGTCGTAGAACCGCTCGAGCAGCGAGAACACGGTCGTTTTCCCGGCGCCGGACGGGCCGACGATAGCGGTCATCCCGCCCGCTGGCAGGCAGAAGCTGACCTGACGGTGCACCAGTGGCAGGCCGACCCGGTAGCGGAAGTCGACCCGGCGGAACTCCACAGTGGCCGGCCCGGTGCGCACCGGGAAGACCGCGGCGTGAGGCGGGTCGGCCTCGACCGGGAGACGCTGGACCTCCAGGATCCGGGTGACCGCGGCCGCGCCGCTCTGGTACTCGGTGACCGCGCCGCTGACCGCATTCGCGGGCGGCATCAGGTAGTAGATGTAGAGCAGGAACGCCACCAGGGTCGCGACGTCGATCTGTCCGGCGGCGACCCGGCCGCCGCCGACGCTGAGCACGGCGAGGAAGGCGCCCTGCACGGCGAGTCCGGCGGTGTTGCCGGCCAGCGCCGACCACTTGGCGGCCCGGATCGAGGCGGCGAAGGAGGTCGAGGCGGCGTGGTGCAGGCGCGCCGTCTCGCGGGCCTCGGCGCCCGACGCCTTCACCGTGCGGAACGCGCCGAACACCCGCTCGAGCACCGCGCCGAGGGCACCGACGGCCTCCCGGGCGTGCCGGGCGGCCCGACCGATCCGCGGCACGACGAACCCGATGACGACCACCGCGGCGGCCAGTGCCGCCAGGGTCACCAGGAACAGCACCGGGTCGAGGAAGCCCATCATGGCGAGCGTGGCGACCAGTGTGATCGACCCGGTCACGCCGCCGACGAAGGTGTCGGTCACGACGCCGCGCAGCATGTCGGCGTCGGCGGTGACCCGTGTCATCAGGTCGCCCGGCTCGGTCTCCTCCACCGCGAACAGCCGCAGCCGGAGCAGCCGCTCGACCAGCAGGTGCCTGGCGTCGAGCACGACCGACTCCGCCGCGCGTTCGAGTACGTACGACCCGGTCGCCCCGATCCCCGCGTTGGCGAGCACCAGCGCGCTCATGGCCAGGATCAGTCCGCCCACCGGCCGGTCCGCGCCGAGGCGTCCGATCAGCTCCCGTACGACGAGTGGCAAGGCCAGGCCGGTCGCGGCGGTGGCCAGGCTGAGGACCGCACCCGCGATCAGGGCGGGCAGGTGCGGCCGCAGGTACACCACCATCGCGGCCGCGGGTGATACTCGTACGGCCGCCGGGGTCATGGGGTCTCGACGTACTCGGACCGGTCGACAGGTGAGTACAGGGGGCACCAGATCGCGTCCCGTCGCCGCAGGACGAGGTTCGGCAGGGCGAGCACCTCGCAGCCGTCGTACCCGCGGGCCGACGCCAACAGCATGGAGAGCCCGAAGAACACGAAGATGCTCCCCCCGTCGACCGGGGTGACGAAGGTGAGCGCCGTGCCGACCACGACCACGGTCAGGATGACCACGGCCGCGACGGCGATCTGGGTGCCGGACCAGGCGGCGCGGGCGCGTGCCTTCGTCGCCGTCGAGCCCAGGACTGCGTTGATGCCCAGTGCGGCGGCAACGGCCACAGCGGGCAACACGACGAGGGCGGCGGCGAGGTCCCACGACCCGACGCCCATCGTCGCGACCGCGAACACCGTGATCGCGACGCCGATGACGGCCCGGGCGGCGGTCCCGACCGGTCCGATGGTGCGGTCAGTCGTGGTCATGGCGTACCCCCTGGTGTCGTTCGAGAGCGATGCAGATCTGGGCCGCGCTCGGCAGGTCGAGCCGGCAGCCCGAGCCGGCGCTGATCGCGGTGTCCAAGACGTCGGCGCCGTCGACCGTCAGGGTCGGTGACAGCACGCCGCCGTCGCGGTGCTCGCGGAGGTCCCAGGCGCCGACGGCCCGTTGCAGGCAGGCGAGCAGCCGCTGCCGCACCAGCGGCGCGTTGGGGCAGTCGTGGTCGTACCAGAGGTCGATCCGCGTCGGGCTGAGCGGCTCCATGCCCTGACCGTAAACATTGCAGTGCGGTGCAAGGTCAAGTGATGCCCAGCCCACCCCCACTCGCGGGGCGAAGAAGCGGCGGCGCCATGTCGAAACCCGCACGGCAGCTTCTACGTCCATAGTGAGAAGCGCATCGGGCGCATCGCCAGGTCCATCGAAAGGAAGCATCATGTTCGAGCACACCAAGGCATTCAGCGGGTTCTCCGTGGACGACATCCCCGCGGCGAAGCAGTTCTACAGCGAGACGCTCGGTCTGCGAGTGTCCGAGGAGTACGGGATGCTCAGCCTGCACATCGCCGGCGACCGGGACACCCTGGTGTATCCCAAGGAGGACCACACACCGGCGTCGTTCACGATCCTCAACTTTCCGGTCGACGACATCGACTCGGCCGTCGAGCAGCTCGCGGCCCGCGGGATCGTCTTCGAGAAGTACGACGGGGTCGACGACAAGGGGGTCATGCGCGAGTACGGACCGGCGATCGCCTGGTTCAAGGACCCGGCCGGCAACATCCTCTCCGTACTCCAGGAAGACTGAGCGAGGGCGCGAACGGTGACCGGGCCCGCTCGTCACGACCGGTCCCCGGTCACCCGTCACCCGGTCGTTCGGGCGTCAGCCGGGCGGGGCGGGGCGAGGGCTTGCAGCAGGCGCTCGACCGCATCCGCGTCACCGGTGAGCGTGAGCTGCTCGCCGGCCGTCGCGTCGCTGAGTCGCCGGTAGTGCGTGACCAGGGACGCGAACGTCCGGGCGTCGGTCTCGATCACCGCGTCCGGCTCGGGTGCGTCGCCGCGGGCGACAGTGATGCGACGGTCAGCGACGCGGACGACGAAGATGTGCTCGTCAATGCGCAGCTCGTACGTGGCGTTCAGATCCCGGCTCGACTCCGGGTCGAAGCTGCTGCGCAGCGCGAGCATGAGTGCGTCGACGCTGGCTCCGGCGGTGAGATCCCGCAGCGGTGAGCGTCCACCCCAGCGGGCGAGGTGGAGCAGGACCGGCTCGAGTTCGAGGCCCCACTCGGTGAGCTCATAGACCGAGGAGCCCGCGGGCGGGGCGAGTTTGCGGCGGCGCACGACCTCAGCCTGTTCGAGCTCACGAAGGCGCTGTGACAGCACGTTCGGACTTGCCTGCGGGAGTCCGGCGCGCAGGTCGGTGAACCGCTTCGGGCCGAGCAGCAGCTCGCGGACGATGAGCAGCGCCCAGCGTTCGCCGACGAGGTCCAGCGCATGTGCTGCGGAGCACGACTGGCGGTAGGTGCGTGTGGTCGCCACATCCGTAGCCTATCAGTGGCGATCCTAGTCTTGAGATTCATGATTGCTTGTTAGGACTAGTAAGTATTAGTCTGCAACCAACACGAGTGTGGGGTGGAGGCGCGGCATGGGTGAGCGAAACGGAAGTCCGGCGACGTCGAGGTCGGCGCAGGGATGGGTGCTGGCCCTGGCGTCGGTGGCGTCGTTCATGCTGGCGCTGGACGCGCTGGTAGTGGCCACCTCGCTGACAGCGATCCGGCTCGACCTTGGCGCCACGATCGAGGGGCTGGGGTGGGCCGCGAACGCCTACAACGTGAGCTTCGCGGTGCTGCTCATGACGGGCGCGGCACTTGGCGACCGCTTCGGGCGCCGGCGGATGTACGTCGCCGGGCTCGTGCTGTTCGCGATGGCGTCCGCGGCGTGCGCGCTGTCGCCCGACATCGGCTGGCTGATCGCGGCTCGCGCCGTGCAGGGGGTGGGCG
This sequence comes from Nocardioidaceae bacterium, assembly GCA_050699035.1. Taxonomy (GTDB): domain Bacteria; phylum Actinomycetota; class Actinomycetes; order Propionibacteriales; family Nocardioidaceae; genus WHTB01. The sequence continues at coordinate 47,076 of JBOHDE010000001.1, forward strand.
CGGCGGTGGTGGCACCGCTAGCCCTGACGCTGCTGAGCGCGGCGTTCCCACCTGAGCGGCGGGGCCGGGCGCTGGGGATCGTCGCGGGCCTTGCGGGCCTCGCGACGTTCAGCGGCCCGTTCGTCGGCGGCGCGATCGCCGAGGGCCTGGCCTGGCAGTGGATCTTCTGGCTCAACGTCCCGATCGGTCTGTTCGCCGCATTCCTGGCGCATCGCCGGATCGGGGAGAGTGTCGGACCGAACAGCAGCCTCGACCTCGGTGGCCTCACGTTGGTGACGGCGGGCGTGCTCGGGGTGGTCTGGGGGCTCGCCCGGGGGCATGTCGCCGGGTGGGGGAGCCTCGAGGTCTTGACGTCGCTGGTCGCCGGGGTGCTGCTGCTCACCGCCTTCGGTGCGTGGGAGCGGCACGCAGCCGCGCCGATGCTGCCGCTGCGGCTCTTCCGCAGTTCGGCCTTCACCGCGGGCAACGTGGCGAACTTCTGTCTCTGGGGTTCGCTGTACGGGTTCCTTTTCCTCACCGCGCAGTATCTGCAGACCGCGCTCGGCCACGGCCCGCTCGGCGCCGGACTGCGGCTGATGGCCTGCACCAGCGCGCTGATCCTCGTCGCCCCGCTCGCCGGCGCCCTGGCCGACCGTTTCGGTGAGCGGCGCTTCATGGTTGGCGGCCTGCTCCTGCAGACGACCGGCATGGCTTCGCTCGCACTGATCGCCGACGCCGACCTCGCCTTCTCCCTGATGGTGCTGCCGCTCGTCGTCGGCGGGATCGGGGTGTCGATGGGCATCCCAACGGCCCAGCGCGCTGTTGTCGGGGCGGTCACCGCCGCCGAGGTCGGCCAGGCGTCCGGCGTCGTCACCACGCTGCGCGTCCTGGGCGGCGCATTCGGCATCGCGACGCTCACCGCGGTCTTCGCGGGCACCGGCGGCCTCGCCTCCTCGGCGGCGTTCGCCGACGGGTTCGCCCCCGCGATCGCCGTCGCCGCGGCGCTGGCGTTCGTGGGCGCGATCGCGGCCCTCTGGCTTCCCGGACGCACGCCCGGCGCCCGACCCCTCTCCACACCCACCATCGAGCAGGCCGCGGGAGTGACCACATGAGCGACAGTCCGATCCTGCTCACGGCGATGGTCGTCCTCGCCTGCCTCGCGCTGCCGCTCGCCGTCGGTGCCGTGCTCCACCGCGGCGCGCGCGCCGCCGGTTTCGGGCACCGGCGGGCGAGCCGACTCGGGTGGACCGCCGGGCTCGTACTCGCCGCCTGGCTGGCCGTGACCGCAGCCGTAGCCGGCGCCGGTCTGTACGCCACCGATCCCTGGCTGGGCGTCGGCGTGGCGGCTCCGCTGGTATTGGGTCTGCTCGCCCTGCGCCTGTCCACGGTCACGGCCGCCCTCAGCGACGCCCGCACGCCCGCGGCGCTGGCCGCGGTCCAGGCTGTCCGCGTCGTGGGCGTCGTGTTCCTCGCGCTGCTCGCGCTGGACCGCCTCCCGCCAGGCTTCGCCGTTCCTGCCGGGATCGGTGACGTCCTGGTGGGGCTGCTGGCACCGGTCGTCGGCTACGCCCTATGGCGCCGGCAGTCCCGGCGAGGGCTCGGCATCGCGTTCAACGCCTTGGGACTCCTCGACCTCGTCGTCGCCATCCCGCTCGGCCTGCTGCATGCCCCCGGACGGCTTCAGCTGATCGTCACCGAGCCCACGGCCGGGATCATGGGCATGTTCCCGATGGCGCTGATCCCCACGTTCGTGGTGCCGTTGGCGATCCTGCTGCATGTCGCCTCGTTGCGGCTTCTCGTTGGTTCGGGCCGGCCCGACTCGGACGGTGTCGTGGTTGGCGTGCTGCGTCACGCTCGGTCCGGGTCTCACCCGGGCGCGAGTCGCGCAGCGCGGGACTCGAGGTAGCGCTGCTCCGGGACGCTCAACGTGTGCCGAGCGGCCAGCTGATAGTGGGTGCGGGCGCCGTCCAGGTCACCCGCGGTGTCGAGCAGGTGCGCGCGGACGGCGTCGACCCGGTAGTGCCCGGCGAGCGCGGGGTCGGCCTCCGCCTCGGCGAGCTGGCGCAGGCCGGCCTCGGGGCCGTGCACCATGGCGACTGCGACGATCCGGTTGAGGCTGACCATCGGTCCGGGCGCGATGCTGCCGAGCAGCTCGTACAGGGTGAGGATCTGCGGCCAGTCGGTGTCGTCGGCGTGACCCGCCTCACCGTGTACGGCGGCGATGGCCGCCTGCAGCTGGTACGGGCCGATCGGTGCGCTGGCCAGCGTCTCGGTGATCAGCGCGACGCCCTCGGCGATCGCCTCGGCGTCCCACCGGCTACGGTCCTGCTCGGCCAGCGGGACCAGGTCACCGTCGGGGTTGGTCCGGGCCGGGCGGCGGGCGTCGGTGAGCAGCATCAGGGCGAGCAGCCCGGCGACCTCACCGTCGTCCGGCAGCCGGTCCCGCAGCTGGCGGGTCAGCCGGATCGCCTCGGCGGTCAGCTCGACGCGGTGCAGCGCCGACCCGGAGCTGGCGGTGTAGCCCTCGTTGAAGATCAGGTACAGGACGCGCAGCACGGCGGCCATCCGCTCGGCGCGTTCGGACTCCGGAGGCATCCGGAAGTGGGCGCCGCTGGACTTGATCCGCTGCTTGGCCCGGCTGATCCGCTGACCCACCGTCGCCTCCGGGACCAACAGGGCGCGGGCGATCTCGGCCGTACTCAGCCCGCCGACCGCGCGCAGGGTCAGTGCGACCTGGGAGACCAGCGTGAGCGAGGGGTGACAGCACAGCAGCAGCAAGGTGAGGGTGTCGTCGACGGCGGGTACGGGGTCGGGGTCCGGTGGCGCCATTGCGGCGGCGGCCGACTCCCGGCGCCGGCGGGCCGTATCGCCGCGCCAGAGCTCGATCCGCCGCCGGGAGGCGACCGTGATCAGCCAGCCCTTCGGGTTGTCCGGCACTCCGTCGGTCGGCCACTGGACCGCCGCCGCCAGCAGGGCCTCCTGGACGGCGTCCTCGCAGGTGTCGAAGCCGCCGTGGCGCCGGACCAGGGCGCCGAGGACCTGCGGCGCCAGGTCACGCAGCAGGTCCTCGACCTCGGGCGCCGTCCTCACATCTGCGGCCCGCCGAGCTCCAGGACCGGCCGCACCTCGACCAGGCCGAACGCCGCCTCCGGCACCCGGGCGGCGCACTCGATCGCTCGCTCGAGGCTCTCGCACTCGAGCAGGTAGAAGCCGGCCAACAGCTCCTTCGCCTCGGCGAACGGACCGTCGGTCGTCATCGTCTGGCCGTCGCGCACCGTCACGCGTGTGGTCGAAGAGGCGTCAGTCAAGGCCTCGGTCGCGATCAGCTCGCCCGAGGCGACCAGGTCATCGGTGAGCCCGGCGTAGTAGGCGAAGCCCTCGTCTCGCTGGGCGTCGGTGAACCCCTCCCAGATCGCCCGCGACTCCGGGTTGCCGTAGATCAGGATCAGGTACTTCATGCGGCCTCCATGGTGTGCCGAAATCCTCTCACCAGTGGTGTCGGGGCCGGGGCTTCGACGCCGTTCCGTCGGCTACGCACCGTTGCTACTCCGTGACGGGTCGCCATAGCATCGACGGGACCATCGCCCCAACAGCACCCAGGAGGGGTCACCATGTCCCGCCTCATCTCGGCACCAGGACTCAGGTCGTTGCTCGCGGCAGCTGTGACTGTCGCGACCGCTGCCCTGGTCGCCATCGCCCTTTCACCCGGCCTCACGTCGGCCACGAGTACGTCCCCAGGGAACACGCAGGCCGCCAAGGCCCAGGCGGACGACGAGAACACCACCGAGCGCGTCGAGGATGTCGTGTTCGCGATCCATGGCGGCGCGGGCACCATCCGCCGCGAGGACCTGACGCCCGAACTCGAGCAGGAGTACCGCGACGCGCTCACCACCGCGGTGCGCGCCGGACATCGCGAGATCCAGCGCGGCAAGGACAGCACGGCCGCGGTCGAGGCCGCCATCAATACGATGGAGGACTCGCCGCTGTTCAACGCCGGCAAGGGCGCGGTCTTCACCACCGATGCCGAGAACGAGCTGGACTCCTCGATCATGGACGGCGCGACCCTGGACACCGGCGCGGTGACCGGGACGAAGCACATCAAGAACCCGATCTCGCTCGCCCGCGAGATCATGGAGCACTCGCGGCACGTGCTGCTGGCCGGCGAGGGAGCCGAGCTCTTCGCCCAGCACCGCGGGATCGAGCTCGTCACGCAGGACTATTTCTTCACCGAGCGCCGGTGGGAGTCGCTGATGCGGGCCAAGGACGGCGAGTCCGACTTCGCATTCGGCGAGACCAACACGGTGGGTGCCGTCGGCGTCGACCGCGACGGCGACCTGGCCGCTGGCACCTCGACCGGTGGGCTGACCAACAAGCCGGTCGGGCGGATCGGTGACTCCCCGATCGTCGGGGCCGGCACGTACGCCGACAACGACACGATGGCAGCCTCCGCGACCGGCACCGGCGAGCTGTTCATCCGGCAGGCCGTCACGCACGACATCTCCGCCCAGATGGAGTACGCCGACCGCTCGGTCGCCGAGGCCGCGGGTGTCGCCATCGACAAGACCGAGGAGATCGGTGGCGAGGACACCGGCGGCGTGATCGCCCTCGACCACGACCAGAACCTCGCCTTCGTCTTCAACACGACGGGGATGTACCGGGGCTACGTCACCGAGGACGGCGAGATCGTCGTCAAGATCTTCGGCGACGAGTAACCGGGGCCGCCTGGAACGGCACGGGCCCGTGCCGTACCCGATCATCCCCACGTCTGCAGGAGTGGGGATGATCGGGTACGGGTGGGGGCGACTCGCCACGTAGCCACCAGCGCCGGTACCGACCCACCTCATCGACTGGCGCGTTGCGTAGGCCCGCTGTCCGGTTTGTCCCTACGCAACGCGCCAGTCGACGACGTGGCCCACCCACACATGCAGCAGGAGAGCTCGAAAGCTCGCGAACTCAGCAGAAGCCGACCAGGTCGGAGCTCACTTGCCAGAGCCGGGTCGCAGTGGCCTCGTCGTAGCTGGCCGCCGAGGATCTCTTCGGCTTGCGGTTGGCGAAGTAGCGACCCGTCACCTGCTCGAGACCGTGAGCCGACGCGGCGTGGATCGACGTGGCGGCGCCTCGAGCCGGCCGCCGCATGAAGGGCCGCACGAACGGGACGAACATCTGCTGCACCCCGCCCGGGTCCTCGGCGCCGAACCTGGTGCTCACCATGCCGGGATGCAGCGCGTTGGCGGTGACCGAGGTGTCCCGCAGCCTCCTGGCCAGCTCGTACGTGAACACGACGTTGGCGAGCTTGGACTGGCCGTACGCCCGGGCGCCGGAGTAGGACCGTTCGCCCTGCAGGTCGTCGAAGTCGATCCGCCCCGTGCCGTGCGCATGGGAGGAGACCGTGACCACCCGCGCCGGGGCACTCTGCCGAAGCCGGTCGAGCAGCAGGTTGGTGAGCAGGAACGGCGCGAGGTGGTTGAGGGCGAAGGTGTGCTCGAGCCCGTCAGCGGTGACGCGCCGCGTGTTCCAGTAGCCCCCGACGTTGTTCACCAGCACATCGATCCGGGGCAGGCGGTGGAGTACGTCGTCGGCGAGCCGCCGCACCTCCGCCTGGGCGGAGAGGTCCGCGACGAACACGTCCACCTGGCCGCCGCCCGCCGTGCGGATCTCGCGCGCTGCGTCATCCGTACGCCCCCGGTCCCGGCCGGTGATCGCGACGTGGGCACCCATCGCGGCCAGACCGACGGCGGTCGCCTTGCCGATGCCACTCGTGGCACCGGTGACGACCACCGTGCGGCCGGCCATCGGCCCGCTCACTGGATTCACGAACCGTCCTTGATGGTCGACGGCGGTCCGAATCCCTTGGCGATCAACCAGATCGGCATCAACACGAACTCGAACAGTCCACCCGGAATCAGGAGAACCTGTCCCGTTCCCTCGTTCATTTCCAGAACGCCGAGGAGGTCGAGCGGCACTCCCAGCGAAAGCAAGGCGTAACCGACCAGACCGAGCACGGCGATGGGCCGAGGGACCAACCGTGAGACGAACAGCAGGTAGGTGAGTATCAGGCCGCCGACACCGGTCGGGACGTAGACCCAGAGAAGGTGATTCGGGACGACCTGCAACTGGTTCAGCAGGTAGACCCCGCAGGCGGCGGACACGGCGAGCTCGACGATTCTGAGTACCGCGTACGAGAGGGCCAGTCGTTGATCGACCTCCTTCAAGACGCGGTACATCAACAGGCCGATGCCCACGACGGCGATGCCGGAGCACATCATCAACAGGACGCCGACCGTTGGTCGGGCTTCGGTGTCACCGTCCACGAAGGACTGGATCAGTGCCGTGCCGAACATCGCCATGACCATCTGGACGATGAACAGAATGCCCACGGTGACCGCGATCTTCCGTCGTGACCTGACCGCCTTCGGTGGTTGAACATTGGTCGTGGTCTGCGTGGCGGTCATGGGGTTCCTTCTTCGGTGGGGACGGTGATGGCGACCTTGCCGCGTACGTCGCCGGCTTCGAGGTGACGCATGGCCTCTGGGACTCGGTCCAGGGGGTAGGTCCGGTCGATGCTCGGCGTCACCGTGCCGGCCTCGAGGTAGGGGGTGAGTCGTTCGAGGTCGCTGGCGCGCTCCTCGCTGGCCAGCATGGTCAGCCGCTGGCGGACGAAGCGCGACAGCGCCGGCGCGCGCAGGGTGCGGCCGAAGCCGCCCGTCCACCGTCCGCCTTCCTCGCCACCGACGATGACCGCCGTGCCGGTCGGCGTGAGAGCGCGACGCAGCCGCGACAGGGACGGGTTGCCGCCGATGTCGAGGATCAGGTCGTAGCGCTGGGCACCATCGGCGAAGTCGTCGCGGGTGTAGTCGATCACGTAGTCGGCGCCGAGCGACCGCACCAGGTCCAGCTTCGCGGTGCTGCAGACCCCGGTGACCTCCGCCCCGAGGGCCTTGGCCAGCTGCACGGCGTAGCTGCCGACTCCACCCGACGCGCCGAGGACCAGCACCCGCTGGCCGTGCTCCACCCGGCCGGCGTCGCACAGGGCCTGCAGGGCGGTGCCCGCCGAGATCGGGACCACCGCGGCCTGCTCGAAGGACAGGTTGGCCGGCTTGCGGGCGAGCTTGTCCTCCCGGGCCGCGGCGTACTCGGCGAACGAGCCGCGAGACATCCCGAACACCTCGTCGCCCGCGGCGAACCTGGTGACGGCCGGGCCGACGGCGACGACGGTGCCGGCGACGTCGATCCCGGGCACCGGGTTCTTCGGCCCGCGGAAGCCGAAGCCGATGACCCGGAGCAGGTACGGACGGCCCGCCATCAGGTGCCACGTGCCCCGGTCGAGGCCGGCGGCGTGCACCCGCAGCAGCACCTCGTTGTCGGCCAGGTCGGGATGGGCGGTCCGGCCGAGCCTCAGTACGTCGACGGAGCCGTACCCGTCCTGCACGATCGCCTGCACTGTGGTCTCCGTCGTCGGTCTTTGATGGCTGGTACGTTGTGCGTCCACGGTATTCGTACAAAGTACGAAGGCGCTATGACCCGAACGGGCCAGGGGGAGTGGGATGTCTGAGCCAGTCCGCGACCGCCGTCAGGGTCGCCCTCGGCTGAGCCGGGAACGCGTGCTGCGCGGTGCGGTCGCAGTCGCCGACGCCGGCGGGATCGGGTCGCTGACGATCCGCTCGTTGGCCAAGGAGCTCGGCGTGAAGCCGATGTCGGTCTACTACCACGTCGCCAACAAGGACGAGATCCTCGACGGCATCATCGACCTGGTCTTCGGTGAGATCGAGCTGCCGTCGACCGACGGCGACTGGAGCGCGCAGCTGCGTCGGCGGGCGGTCTCGGCGCGGGCGGCGCTGAGGCGGCACCGCTGGGCGATCGGGCTGATGGAGTCGCGGACCAGCCCCGGCCCGGCGACGCTTCGCCACCATGACGCGGTCATCGGCACGCTCCGCGGGGCGGGCTTCACGGTGGAGATGGCCGCCCACGCGTACGCCCTGATCGACAGCTATGTCTACGGTTTCGCCCTGCAGGAGGCCGCGCTGCCCTTCGCCCCGGAGACCGTCACCGAGGTCGCCGAGCCGATCATGCAGCAGTTCCCGGTCGACGAGTACCCGCACCTGGTCGAGCTGGCGACCGAGTACGTCCTGCAGCCCGGGTACGACTTCGGCGACGAGTTCGAGCACGGGCTCGGCGTCATCCTCGACGCGCTCACCAGGTCGCTTCCCTGACCAGTGGCTCGGCCGGGAACCGTCTGCGTCCGCGCCGCGTCCAACCGGTCAGTCGGGGTCTGGACGGGAGGACAAGGATGGACGCGAAGATCACCCTCAACGTACGCAGCCTGCTGCTCGTCATCATGGTCGCGCTGGCCGTGCTCGCGGCGTACACGATCGGCACAGGAGCCGGTCGCGCTCCTGCTGCGACGGCGGCCGCGGAGGAGACACCCCCGGAGCGCACGATCGCGATGACCGCCAGTGGTGAGGCCACGGCGGTGCCCGACCAGCTGTCGTTCGGCATCTCGGTGCGGACCCGAGCCGACGACATCTCGGCCGCGCTCGACCGCGCCAACCGGACCACGCGGCGGGTCCTCCAAGCACTGAGCGAGTACGGAGTCGCGAAGAAGGACGTGCAGACGACCGACCTGTCGATCCACCCCGTTCGTACCCGCAAGAGCAAGGATCATCCGGTCGTCACGCGGTACGCCGTGGCACAGGACCAGCAGGTGCTCGTCCGGTCCTTCGCCGACGCCGGCAAGGCGGTCAGTGCGGCGGTCGAGGCCGGCGGCAACGCCGTACGGGTGCACGGGCTGACCCTAAAGGTCGGCAACACCGACGAGCTGATCAAGGACGCCCGCGACCAGGCAGTGGCGGCCGCGACCGAGAAGGCCGAGCAGTACGCCGCCGCCACCGGCCGGTCCCTCGGTGACGTGACCCAGATCCGTGAGGTCGGCGCGAAGCCACGGCCCTACGGCTACGAGGAACAGTCCGGCTCATTGGATGCCGTCCGCCTCAGCAAAGTGCCGATCAGTGCCGGCTCGGAGCAGCTGCGGGTCACCGTGTCGGTGGTGTGGGACCTCGCCGACAGCTGATCCGAGCCCGAGCACTTCTCGCGTACGACCCGGGTCAGGGAGTTGCGGCCTCCTCGAACGTGAGCCGGTAGATCCCACCGAGGCCGGGCGGGAGGTTGTCGGTCACGAAGTAGACCTCACCGTCGGCGTCCACTCCGAACGACGTGACCCGACCCGGCAGGTCCTCCGGGAGGGAGCCGACCGCGTCGCTGCTGAGATGCCGACCGGTTCGGTCCTCCTGGATGGCGAAGGCCTTGCCGCTGCAGTAGTCGGTGGCGACGTAGGTGCCGTCCGCGATGTCGGCGAACTCCTGGCCGCGGTACACGAAGCCGCCCATCACCGCGCACTCGTCCGGGCTGTCCGTGCCGATCGAGTACGTGAGGACCGGGTCGACGTACTTCGCGCCGGGTTGGCAGCGGATGTCGAGGAACGGGTCGGGACCGTCACCGGCCGACGCCGGGACGCGGTGGATGTCGTCACCCTCGCGGCACGACCAGCCGAAGTTCCAGCCGTCGGCTCGCGGTTGGAGCGGAGTGTGGTTGACCTCCTCCCAGCGGTTCTGTCCGACGTCGCCGATCCACAGCGAGTCGTCGGCGGAGTCGAACGAGAACCGCCACGGGTTGCGCAGACCCCAGGCCCAGATCTCCGGCCGGGCGATGGTGCTCTGCGCGAACGGGTTGTCCTCGGGGATGCAGTACAACTGACCGTCGCACTCGCGCATCACGTCGATCCGCACGATCTTGCCCAACAGCGCGCTCAGGTTCTGCGCCCCGTACACCGGGTCGTCGGCACTGCCGCCGTCGCCGGTGCTCCAGTAGAGATAGCCGTCGGGCCCGAACATCAGGTCGCCGCCGTTGTGGTTGGAGTTGAGGTTGTGCTGCTGGCGGAGCACTCTCTCCTCGCTGCTCGGGTCGATCGTCGCCTGGTCGGCGCTGTCGAGCGCGAACCTGGAGACGGTGAGCGCGCCGTTCTCGACACCACTCCCCGCGGCCGTGTACGAGACGAACAGGGTGTGGGTCTCGGCGAAGTCGGGCGAGGGTGCGACGCCGAGCAGTCCGCGCTCGTTGCCGGCCGTGCTGACCCGGTCGGTGATGTCCAGCAACGGTTCGGCGTCGAACGTCTGGGTGTCCGGCCGGAACACCAGGACTCGGCCGTCCTTGTCGACCACGAACAGCCGGCCGCTGTCGTCGTCCGGGGTGCCGATCGCGGTGAGCCGGGCGCCAGAGGTGGCGAGCAGCTCACTGCCGACCTTGAGCTCCGACGGCGGCAGGGGGTCGCTCGGCGTGGCCTGCGCGCCTCCCAGCGCCACCGCCGAGGTGATGAGCACTGCTGGCAACAGCAGCCCCATCGAGAGCTGACGGGATCGTCGTACGGGGATCGAGAACATGGAGGTCCTCCCAGATGAGTGGTGGGTGCTTCACTCTCTGTGGGCGAGGCTCCGCCACTGGGCCGACCCAGGTCAAGATGTCGTCGCGTTCTTGACGGATTACGTGAACCATCAATGACTAAGGGACGCCGGGAAGGTACCGATTCGCCGTACTTCGACTGGTTGGCGGCGACGCGAAAATCCGAAGCCTGAGGACCAGGCGATCGGTACTGTCAGCCCATCCATCTGTCAGCCCATCCACCGGCGCGGCAAGCCGAAGAAGGAGATGCCATGGGCAAGGTCATTTCGGGAATCTCGATGTCGCTGGACGGGTTCATTACCGGGCCGGACGTCACCCGCGAGCACCAGCTGGGTGACGGTGGCGACATCCTGCATCGGTGGGTGCACGAGCCGGACCCGCTCGACGCCGAGCTGATGGCCGGGATGGTCGACGACGTGGGCTCGATCCTGATGGGACGACGGTCCTACGACCTGGCCGAGGGCGACGGCGGGTGGGGCGACGGCGGCCCGGCCGGCCCGGCACCGTGTTTCGTACTCACCCATCACCGACCGGCCGCGGAGACCGTCCGGGCGCCGACGGTCTTCACCTTCGTCACCGACGGCATTGCCAGTGCGGTGGAGCAGGCGAAGGCGGCGGCGGGGGACAAGGTGGTCGGCGTGCATGGCGCCAGCGCCGCACAGCAGTGCCTCGCCGCCGGTCTGCTGGACGAGATCCAGATCCATCTGGTCCCGGTCCTGCTCGGCGGCGGCACCCGGCTGTTCGAGCAGCTGGGCGGCCAGCTCCAGCTCGAGCGCACCCGCGTGGTCGACAGCTCGAACGCCACCCACATTCGATTCAAGGTGATCCGCTGACGGGCCTCGGCGAGACTTGTACGAAACAGGCAATGAGTCGTACGCTTCGTGCATGGTGACCATGAACATCAGCGCAGCGCGCGACCACCTGCCCGATGCCGTCGAAACCGCACGCACCGAGGCCGTCTTTCTCGAGCGCTACGGGCGCCTCGCCGGCGTGCTGGTCAGCCCCGAGCGCTATGAACAGCTGATGACCGCTTTGGAGGACGCCGAGGATGTCGCGGCCTTTGACGCGGCGATGGCCGAGGAGGGCCCGAACATCCCCTGGGATCAGGTCAAGGCCGATCTCGGCTGGGTGTGAGCGAGTACCGGATCGAGCTTCGCCCAGCCGCCGTGAGGGCTCTGCGCAAGCTCGATCCGCAGGTGCGGCGCCGCGTCCAGGGCGCCATCGCCTTGCTGGCACACGATCCCCGCCCACCAGGTGCACGAGCCCTGCAGGGCAGGCCGGGACTACGCGTCCGCGTTGGCGATTACCGCATCATCTACACCGTCGACAACGATGTGCTGTTGGTCGTGGTTGTGCGCCTCGGCCACCGCCGCGATGTCTACGACCAATGAACAACTACCAAGCCTAGAGTCGCCGAGAGCCGTCGTCGTGGCAACGCATCTGAATCCGGCCGCGGGTTGATGACGGCGACGATCCATCCATCGCCGGCGCGCTCCTTCGCTGGACGCTGGTCTGTCGCTCTACCGCGCCGTTGACGAGTCACGGGCGTGATCGACGCCGCCGGTGGCGATCTCTGACGCCCAACACACGCCCCAGCCGATGTCCGCCGACGCACTGACGGTCTTGACATACCAAACTGCACTGTTAATCTGACATGTCAGTTGAGCCACCGTGAAGGGACGCATCATGGCGAAGTCGGGCGAGGCCGTCTGGGTCGAGCAGGTCTCGGACCTGGAGGGGGAAACAGTTCACGCTGCCTGCACGAAAGCCGTTCTGCACACCACGCCGGCGAGCGAGTCGAGCGTCTTCCAGGTGGCGCCTGGTGGTGAGGTGCGTCCTCACCTGCACAGTGTGAGCTGGGACTTGTTCCTGGGCCTGGTCGGACACGGTGAGATCTCCTTCAAGGACGACGAGGCCAAGCGAACGGTGACGATCAACCCCGGCTCCTTTTGCGCCATCCCGCCCCGCACGGTGCATGCCGTTCGCAATGCGGGGGACGAGCCGTTTCATTTTCTCCTCGTGCATGCGCCGTACGAGGGATATGACCACAGAGCGGCTGAGTTGGGTTAGAGATCAACGAGCTGTCGCAGCGACCCGACTGAATCACCTGGAGTCATGAGTATGAGCGCAGAGGGTTTACGTTTCGGCATTGTGGGGGCGGGCGCCACCGGCGGCTACCTGGCCGCTGCTCTTGCTGATGCCGACCTGAACGTGACGGTGCTGGCAAAGGGGCGCACCGCGGAGGTCATTCGGACTGAAGGTATTCGAGTACATGGTCCGGGCGGTCACGTGCTGAATGCGCACCCAGCCGCCGTTGTGACTGCGGTCGACGACATTCCACCAGTCGACGTCACGCTGGTTTGCGTCAAGTCATACGACACAGCTGCCGTGGTGAAGGATATCGCCAAACTCGTCGGTGACTCCGGTCTGATTCTGTGCCTACAAAATGGGGTTGCAAACGAAGAGACCCTGGTCGCGGAGTACGGCTCGGATCGCGTCCTCTCCGGCGTACTCTATATCGGTGCGGAAAGAGTCGCACCGGGCGTCATCGAGCGATCTACCGAAGCGCGGATTTCATTCGGCCCGTACGAAGCCGCTGACGTCCACCCCGCACTTGAGGCCATCCAGGCGGCGTTCATGTCTGCCGGGATCGAGTGCTCGATCGACGAACGTATCCGCGCCGCAAAGTGGCAGAAGTACCTCTTCAACTGCGCCCTCAACCCGTTGACCGCACTTACGATGCAGCGGCTTGGTCCGATCAGGGCTACCACCCCTGGCCGACGTCTGTTCGACGCGCTCCTCGACGAGGCATACGCCGCCGCGTCGGCGGCCGGCGCTCCCCTTGGCGCCGACGCTCGAGACGAGGTCGTCAAGGTGGCTGACCGCATGAATATCTCGTCGTCAATGGCAGAGGACCTGGCGGCCGGACGCTCGATGGAGCTGGACGCCTTCAGCGGTCACGTCGTCAGGATCTCCGACCAGCACGACACCGACGCGCCAGTGACGAGGGTCGTGTACGACCTGCTCGCCGTGCTCGATGCGGGTACGCGTGGAGCGGCGACCAGCGACAAGTAGTACGGCCGGAAAGGACACACGACATGGGAGCGAGCGATCGGCGCCGAGTCACGGTGGCCGCTGCGCAGATCTCTGGCGGCATCTTCGACGTAGACCGTGCCGTCGAACGACTCCTGGCGACCATTGAGGACGCAGCGACCCAGGGCGTCGAGCTCGTGGTGTTCCCCGAGTGCTATATCGGCGGGTACCCGTATTGGCGGGGACACGCATCCGTCAAACATGAAACCGAGCTCGCAGCTCAGTTGTTTGAGAGCTCCATCGCGACAGGTGGACCAGAAGTCGACGCCATCGCCCACCAGGTGGCGAAGCATGGCGTCGCCGTAGTGGTCGGTGGGAACGAACGCGACCCGCGGCCGGGCGCGAACACCGCCTACAACTCGACCTTTGTGTTCCACCCTGACGATGGATATCTCGGTAGTCGTCGAAAGCTTGTCCCGACCCACACCGAGCGGGCCTACTGGGGGAGAGGTGACGAGCGCGACGTCCGCACGTTCACGCTCCCCTTCGGCGAAGTTGGCGCGCTCATCTGCTACGAGCATCACATGCTGAGCGCCAGGCTGGCGATGGCACTCGCCGGCGAGGAGATCCACTGCGCGCTGTGGCCCGGCTACTGGCGAACAGTCTCACACATCGCCGATAAGGAGCCGGGTCCCGCGCCTGACGACGTGGAGATCGATGCGGTCGTCCGGAACTATGCCATGAGCTCGCAAAACTTTGTGGTGTCCGCGAACGCGTACCTGCGCGATGACGACATCCCGCAAGAGCTCCGAGAAATACTCGGCTATAACCTCGCACGGGGCGGCAGCTCGGTGGTGGACGCGAGCGGCCGCTACCTTGCTCGTCCCGTCCTTGACGAGGAACGACTCGTGGTCGCCGAAATCGACTTCTGGCAGCGCGTGGTGAGCAAGAGCTACATCGACACCGTCGGCCACTATCTGCGTCCGGATGTCTTCGATCTCCTGGTTGGTGGGAAATCCATGACCGCGGCGGCGCACGTTCTTGACGAGGACTCGTCGACTGCGCCGAACGCTGAGTCGGACCCGTCGCATGACCCTGCCAGCTGGACAGCTGAGTCGGACAAGTGAGGATAGGAGCCACGCCAAAATGAAGCACAGAGTGGGCCGAAATGCCCTGGTCGTCGCAGCGCTAGGCGCGTTGGCGCTTACTGCGTGTGGATCTGGTTCCGAGGGCGGTGACCTCACTCGCGTGACGATGTCAACCCTGCCCGTTCCGTCATTGGGATATTTCCTACCCCCAGTGATCGAAGCCAGGGGGCTGGATGAAAAGGCAGGGTTGGATGTCACGTTCAAGCAGAAGCCTGCCGGAACCGCTCGAACCGACTTCGCCTCGGGCACAGACAAGGTCGCCGGAAGCGGCACGCTGCTAGCCGACGTCGCTCTGGTGAACGAAGAGGGGGTAGACACCGTATACGTCTTCAACGTCTTCGACTTCTGGGGCGCGGTTGTCACTCCCGAGGACTCCGGCATTTCCTCCCTTTCCGACTTGGACGGTGCAGACGTCGGCGCCGCGTTGCCAACGGCAAACTTTGCGATGTTTGCTGGGGCGTTGAAGGCCGAAGGCGTGGAGCAGGACGACTTGAACTTGCAAAATGCTGATACGCCCGGCCTGGGTCCGCTCGCGCAGTCTGGCCGCGTCGACGCCGTGCAGATGTGGGAGCCTGCCTACTCGCTCCTGACGAGCAAGAAGGATGCTGCCTTCGACACTCTCGACATTGCGGACTCGTGGCGCGAGTCAACCGGCGCCGACACCCTTCCGTACCTCGGGGTGGCCGCGCACCGGGACTGGCTCGAGAAGAACCCCGAGACGATCCAGGCGGTCTATGAGATGTATAAGTCCGCTGCTGACTTTGTCAACAAGAATCCTGCCGAAGCGGCCGAGATCATTAGCGAAGAGTCAGGTGTCGATGCGTCGGTACTTGAGGACCTGATCAAGTCCGATCGCCTCGCCCTGCACGTCGCGCCGGCAGACCAAGACACGAAGTCGACCGAGCTCCTTTTGCAACAGGCTGTTGACACTGGCTACCTGAAGTCCCTGCCCGACCTTGATGAGGTGCTGTACCGAGGCCTCAAGGAGTGAGAATGACCGCCAATCGGCCTCAGGCCACCATTGACAGTGGTGCGCCTGCTCTGGACGTCCCACCGAAGCGGGTCCTCAAGATGGTCCGTGCCCAACGGCCTATCGTGACGGTGATCGTTGTCCTTATGACGGTCTGGCAGGTGACCACCAACTTCTTGCCGGACATCGTCGCGCCCCCGCTGACCGACATCGCAGACTCCGTCGTCACGATCCTCACCGACTGGTCGCTGGCTCAGCAGCTGCTCTATACGGCAGCACGCGTGTTGTTCGCACTGACGGTCGCCTTCATCGGTGGACTTGTCCTCGGGATCGCGATGGGCATCTCGAAGCGGTTCAGTGAGTATGCGAGGTCACTCCTCTATCTCTTGCAGGGCGTTCCTGCGCTGTCGTGGGTCGTCTTCGCCGTGATCTGGTTCTCCAACCTGGAGCTCAGGATCGCGTTCATCCTTGTCATCGTCACACTGCCGCAGTTCGCGTTGTACGTAGACGCCGCTGTGCGAAGCGTGGACAGCAAACTTCTGGAGGTCGCCCGGTCGTTCCGAGCCAGCCCGATCCAGAGATTTCGGATGATCATCGTCCCCGCGATCGTGCCGTCAATTCTTAGCGCCTGGTCGGTCAACCTAGGAAATGGAATTCGCGTGGCCATGGTCGCGGAGCTGGTCGGGGCCACGAGCGGGGTGGGATTCCAGCTCCTTCGCTCCCAATCCATCTATGACATGTCCGGGGCGATCGCATGGACGTTATTGCTGGTCTGCTACTTGTTGCTACTGCAAGGCATCCTGGCTCTGATCGAGGCGAAACTGCTGAACTGGCGAGCGGGAGAGAGTCAAAATGTCTGAGGAACCAGCGGTTGTTTTCGAAAGCGTGACGAAGACGTTCGTCAAGAACTCGGCAGGGCAGTCCAACGAAAGGTTCAACGCATGTGACGACTTGTCCTTTAGCGTCGCTCCTGGAGAAGTGGTCGCGATCTTGGGCGAGACTGGGTCGGGGAAGTCCACGACCCTCCAGCTGCTGCTTGGCCTGAGCAAGCCAACCGCCGGCTCCGTACGCGTGCTCTCGAAGGATCCTCATGAGCACTTCGCTCGGTTGAAAGGACGTCTCGCGATCGTCTTCCAGGAGGATCGCCTGCTCCCCTGGCGTACCGCGAGGGAGAACGTCACCTTCGGCCTGGAGACGGGGCGCATCGGATCCCGCCAAGAGCGCAACGACGTCGCCGACGAGTGGCTCGAGAGGCTTGGCCTCGGCGCATTCGCGTCGGCCTACCCGAGCCAGCTGTCGGGTGGTATGCGGCAACGGGTGGCCATTGCTCGCGCGTTCGCGATCGAGCCTGAGCTGCTGATCGGCGATGAAACGTTCAGTGCGCTCGACGAGATCACCGCCGCCGATGTTCGCGACGATCTGCTTCGACTGATCGACGAAACTCGTCGCACGACAGTGTTCGTCACCCACTCAGTGGGAGAGGCGATCGACATCGCTGCGCGGGTGTTGGTGTTCGGCCGACCCGCACAGGTGATCGGCGAGGTAGACGTTGCTGGGGCACTGGCCGCTGGGACTTCGAGGACAGCGGTCGCCGACCGCGTTCGGTCTCTACTCCGCGAGGCGAGAGACCGCTCGAGTCTGGCGGACGTGTCATGACCAACAGGTCAGCCACGAGGATGAGTCGGCTGACGTGAGGTTGCACCCATCGTCGGCAGATCTGGGAGCGGTGGGCGCCGCAACCTCGCTGATGATCATTACGGTCATGCCGGCGTTTGCTCTGGGGACCCTCGCGCCGTTCATCATCGACGACCTGGACAGCGTCACCGGGACCGTTGGACAGGCGTTTGGTCTCTTCTACCTGATGTCAGGGTTGGCGTCCCCTGTCCTCGGGCGTCTTGTTGACGGCAATCTCGAGCTGCCGCTTGACCGGATACTCCTCGGCGGCGCGGCCCTGTGCGCCGTCGTGTTGGCGACCGCAATGAGTCGGTGGTCCCTCTATGCAGGCGCGGTCGTTGGCGGGTTGTGCTACGGCGGCGCCAACCCGCTGACAAACGCGTCGTTGTCGTCGATCGGTCGCCGGCTCAGAGGGCTGGGGCTGGGAGCAAAGCAGGCCGGGGTGCCGGCTGCATCAGCCTTGACCGGACTATTGGTGCCCGCGGTCGCGGTCACGCTGGGTTGGCGTGAGGCGTTTGCGCTGATCGCTCTGGCGGCGGTCGCCGGAGGTGTGGCCTTGCGGGTCCCTGCGGCCAGAGCACCGGTCGTCGTGGCGGCCGACCAGCACGCCGATCGATCGCGGCAAGCTCTCGCGTACCGGCAGCTGGTCAGCTATGCGTTCTTCCTATCGTTGGTGACCAGCTGCTTCCACACCTACCTGCTGCTGTACATCGTGCGATCGGACATTCTGGTCGTCGCACTCGCTGGCAGCTTGGTCGCGTTGGCAGGTCTCGTTGGCATGGCAAGCCGCGTCGCGTCAGCGAGTTGGACTGACCGTCGTACCAACGCGGCGATATTTCGCTCACTGATGGTCTTCGCGTTAGGTGGCGCCACCGCGTGCGCGCTGCTAGCGCTGGGAAGCGATGAGCCGGTCCTGTGGCTGCTGGCCGTGCTGCTGTACGGAGTGTGTTTGTTCGGCTGGGGAGGAGCCCTCGCCGTCGCCTTGGTCCGGGTCGCCCCAGGTCGCACCGGGCGGGCCACCGGCACGGTTTATGCCGGCTTCTATGCCGGTCTGTCATTAGGTCCGGTGGCCTTCGGCTCGTTCCTGCTGCCTCGCTGGGGCTACTCTGCGGCGTGGTGGGCGTGCGCGGGGGCGGCGTGTATAGCCGCTCTCTGTCTCGCACCCGCGAGTGTCCCCACCAGCTGGCGGGGCAAGATACCTTTCCGACGGCGTGACTCATGATTGGACCAAACACATGACGGGGGATCGCGACCTCACCGAGAGGGCCTATCGGCGGATCTCAACGATGATCCTTCACCAGGAGCTGCGCTCCGGAGAGCGGACTTCCGTCCCTCGTTTGGCCGCGGCCATCGGTATCGGGCGTGGACCCGTCAAATCTGCGGTCGAGCGACTCGCGGCTGAAGGCCTGGTGCAGGTCAGGGGGCGCAGCGGGACGTACGTTGCACAGCTTGACCGAGACTCGGTCGAGCAGCTCTTCGAGATGCGAACGCTGTATGAAGAGGCGGCCGCGCCGATGATCATCGAACGCATGACCGGCGAGCAGTTCGACTCGATCGCCCAACTAGTTCCGCAGCTGTCGAAGACAAAGAACGGCGCTCAGTCGGAGACCGACACGACGAGCCTCGTTGACTTCATCGATATCGACGTCCAGTTCCACAAACTGGTAATCGCCGCGGCCAACAACCGCTACTTGATGGATGGGTACTCGAGGCTCAACCTCCACTTTCTCATCTCGCACTACTTGATTCTCGACGGTGGGAAGCACACGTCGCAGCGTCATCGCGAACACGAAGCCATCATGGCCGCACTTAGTGCGCGGGACCCGGCGGCGCTGGCGCAAACGCTCCGCGAGCACACTGAGGGAGTCTTTCAGGCGATACATGACACCATGCGTCGATTGGACGGGAGTGCATCAGGCTCATGAGTTCTCGTACCTATGAGGTAGGAGTGATTGCTGGCGACGGGATTGGCCTCGAGACCGTACCCAGCGCAGTGACCTGTGTGACCACGTTGGCCGGGCGGCACGGATTCGACGTGCGTTGGAAGGAGTACCCGTGGGGTTCCGCCTACTACCGAGCCCACGGCCGGATGATGGCCACGGATGGGGTCGACCAACTGTCCCAACACCATGCGATCCTGCTGGGCGCGGTTGGCGAGCCGGGGATCCCTGATGCCGAGACCTTGTGGGGACTCCTCATTCCGATACGTCGCAGTTTCGACCAGTACATCAACCTGCGCCCAGTCCGGTCAGTCCCCGGGGTGCAGAGGCGGGTGGTAGGCGACGGGGAAATCGACCTCGTGATCGTGCGGGAGAATGTGGAAGGCGAGTACTCAACCATCGGCGGTCGGGTGGGGGTTGGGCAGCCTCATGAGTTTGCGGTGCAGGAATCCATCTTCACCAGGTCTGGTGTTTCGCGAACTGCCGAGTTTGCTTTCCAGCTGGCCGGCGAGCGCCGAGGTCATGTGGTGTCGGCGACGAAGTCCAACGGGATCATCCACACGATGCCGTTCTGGGATGACGTCGTCGTGGATGTTGCCGCAGCCTATCCAGACGTGACGCTGGAAAGTTCGCTGATCGACGCGCTGGCCGCCAAAATGGTTTCGGACCCAAGCGCGTTCGACGTCATTGTGGCCTCCAACCTCTTTGGTGACATCCTCTCGGACCTTGCTGCGTCGGTCGCGGGATCCATCGGGTTGGCGCCGAGCGCAAACCTCAACCCCGAGCGTAAATTCCCGTCCATGTTCGAGCCGGTGCACGGGTCGGCTCCCGATATTGCGGGCTTGGGCATCGCCAACCCCGTTGGGCAGATGTGGGCCGCGGCGATGATGCTCGACCACCTGGGCGAGGGCGAGGCAAGCGCAGAGCTGGTCTCCGCATTCGAGCGCTGTCTCGCTGCCGGGACTCGCACCAAGGACCTCGGTGGGACAGCGACCACAATCGAGTTCACCGAGGCCGTGACCGCGCAGTTGTTGTTGTAGCTATCAATGGATCGTCCAGGTCGTAGAGTGAGCCGGGCTTGCCGACGCCACTCGAATCGACTGGCGCACTGGTGACCGCGACGACAGCAAGGGCCGGTTCTACCTTATTCAACGGCCTCGGCTCGGGTCGGCTGCCACTATCGCCACTGCCACCGTGCAGCGACGAGGAGGGTGTCTATGGACACGAGGCCACCCGCCCGGCTGGTGATCATGTTGACGGTGAGTCTCTTGAACCTCATCAGGAAGCCACCGGCCGATCCTTGAGTCAACCGCGGCACCCGCTGCTCCACGAGCCGATAACCTTCGCGACGCATGTCCAGACGATCCGGGCCGCAGACCGTTAGTAAGTGCAGGTCAGATCTGAGACTGAGCGCATGCGTCGCGGGGTCCGTCGCCGTACCGGTGTTCGCCCCGGCTCAGGTTGGTCGCCAGGTGCTGTCGTACGCGGCCGAAAATCGCGGTGCCCTCAGGCCGGCACCAGACCGGTCAGGAATCGAGAAGCACGAGTCGTCCACCCGCTCCTAGCGTGATCGACATGGACATCACCACCACGACATCAGGAGCAGACATGACCAGCAAATCCACCCAGGAGACCACCGCTTCCATCGTCTCGATCACGCTCGAGGTGCCTGATCCCGTGGCTGCCGAGGCCTTCTACACCAGGGCGTTCGGGTTGGGCGCGGGGTTGCGGGTACGCGCCTCGGATGCGCCGACGACCGGCTTCCGTGGGTTCACGCTCTCGCTCGTCGTGTCCCAGCCCGCCAACGTCGACGCACTCGTCGGTGCCGCTGTCGACGCCGGCGCCACCGTGCTGAAGCCGGTGGCGAAGTCGTTCTGGGGGTACGGCGGCACCGTGCAGGCCCCGGACGGCGCGATCTGGAAGGTCGCCACCTCGTCGAAGAAGAACACCGGGCCGGCTAGCCGGGAGGTCAACGAAATGGTGCTCCTACTGGCGGTCGGGGACATGCCTTCGACGAAGCGGTTCTACGTCGAGCGCGGCCAGCGGGTGACGAGGAGCTTCGGCCGCAAGTACACCGAGTTCGCAGCCGAGCCGGGGCACTGGAGGCTGGCGCTCTACGGACGCCGTGGCCTGGCCAGGGACGCGGGTGTCGCCCCGGAGGGCACCGGGTCACATCGCATCGTGATCGGCAACGGTGCCGGTTCCTTCACCGACCCGGACGGCTTCGCGTGGGAGAACGCGTGAGGGCAATGAGTCGTCACTACCTGGACGACGAGTCCTACTGGCACGTACCGGACATCGGGGCCAAACTGGCCGAGGTGACCGCCGCGAGGGCTACGAACGTACGCGTACGACACACGGAGGTGCATGGCGATGGCTGAGAAGAAGCAAGCCGACAAGACGTACACGGGGCTCACCGAAGATGAGCGGGCCGCGATGAAGGAGCGCACCACAGAGCTGAAGTCGGAGGCACGCCGTGGCAAGCGCGCGGGCAAGACCGACGGCGAGGCGGCCGTACGCGAGGCAATCGCCAAGCTGCAGGGGTCCGATCAGTCGATGGCCGAGCGGATCCACGAGATCGTCAAGGCCAACGCGCCCGCGCTCACGCCCAAGACCTGGTACGGCATGCCGGCGTACGCCAAGGACGGCAAGGTCGTCTGCTTCTTCCAGGCCGCGGCGAAGTTCAAGTCACGGTATGCGACGTTCGGCTTCGACACCGCGGCCGAGCTCGACGAAGGCAGCATGTGGCCAACCGCGTACGCGCTGACGGAGCTGACCGCGGACGACGAGGCGAAGATTGCCGAGCTCGTGCGGAAGGCGGCAGGCTGAGGGACGCGCTAGCAGATGTAGCGGATGCGGTCGTCTCGCTGTTGCCAAAAAGCGCGCGTCTTGTACACCGATGAAACCCATGTTGCTCGATGCCCGACGACCGTCGACTCCATCGATGGTGCTCGCGATCCGGTCGTACTCGAGGCAGAACGTCCGATGCTCCTGCAAGTGCTGCTAGGCAGGAGGGTCAATTGAGACCAGAACTGAGACGGAATGGCAGTTGGGCCGGTCCCGGTGGAGGTGGTCGTTCCTACGTTTGTGCTGGTCAGACGTGGCGGAGGATGCGGGATTCGAACCCGCGAGGGCGTTAACCCAACACGCTTTCCAAGCGTGCGCACTAGGCCACTATGCGAATCCTCCGTGGGGGAGGGTATCGGGTGCCGGGCCTCCGGCTGAAATCCTCGGGCCCGTTCGGGATGGGTACGACGGTCCCGTAGACTTCGGCCCAGCCCCTCGTGCGGCGGCATCTCGCCCAACTCCCCCAGGGCCGGAAGGCAGCAAGGGTAAGTGAGCTCTGCCGGGTGCACGAGGGGTCTCTACTTTCTATTGCCGAGCAGCGTGCGGCTTTCGGCACGCCATGCGGTGCCGGGCTGCGGTCACAACGGCCGGGGAGGCGTGACAATTGTGTCACCCCTCCCCGGCCGTTGGGTGGTTCAGTGCGTACAGGTGTGCAGACGCGCAACCTCGGCGCGAGGGCGCACCGACTTCGCCCACCAGACCGACTCGCATCGACGCGGTGGCCCCAGATGTCAGACAGTTTCGACCACGGAGAGTCGGAACTGTCTGACAAGTCGTCGGCGACGGACCGAACAAGTCGGCGGGCTAGGACTCGTCGGAGGGCCTGGCTAGGGTGGCCGTCGTGGATGCCCCCCTCGCCCTCTACCGCCGCTACCGGCCCGAGAACTTCTCCGAGGTGATCGGCCAGGACCACGTGACCGGACCGCTCCGGCACGCGCTGGACGGCAACCGGGTCCACCACGCCTACCTCTTCTCCGGCCCGCGCGGCTGTGGCAAGACCACCAGCGCCCGCATCCTGGCTCGAGCACTCAACTGCGCGCAGGCGCCGACCTCGGAGCCGTGCGGCACCTGTGACTCCTGCGTCAGCCTGGCCCGCGGCGGCTCCGGCTCGATCGACGTCATCGAGATCGACGCCGCCAGCCACGGCGGTGTCGACGACGCTCGTGACCTGCGCGAGCGGGCCTTCTTCGCGCCGGTGAGCTCTCGCTACAAGGTCTACATCGTCGACGAGGCCCACATGGTCAGCACGCAAGGCTTCAACGCCCTGCTCAAGCTGGTCGAGGAGCCGCCGCCCCACGTCAAGTTCATCTTCGCGACCACCGAGCCCGACAAGGTCATCGGCACGATCAAGTCGCGCACCCACCACTACCCGTTCCGGCTGGTCCCGCCGAAGGTCCTTGGCGACTACCTCAGCCTGGTCTGCGAGCGCGAGGGCGTCACCGTCGAGCCCGCGGTGCTGCCGCTCGTCGTACGCGCCGGCGCCGGGTCCGTGCGTGACACCCTCTCGGTCCTCGACCAGCTGATCGGCGGGGCGGGCCCCGACGGCGTCACCTACTCCGTGGCCACCGGCCTGCTCGGCTACACCCCGGAGTCGCTGCTCGACGAGATCGTCGACGCGTTCGCCGCCGTGGACGCGGGGTCGGTGTTCGCCGTCGTCGACAAGGTGATCGAGACCGGCCAGGACCCCCGGCGCTTCGGCGAGGACCTGCTGCGCCGGCTGCGCGACCTGATGATCGTCGTCGCCGTACCCGACGCCACCAGCAAGGGCATCGTCGACGCCCCCGGCGACCAGGCCGACCGGCTGACCGCCCAGGCCGCGCGGTTCGGCCGCAGCGACCTGACCCGGGCGGCCGACGTCGTCAGCCAGGGCCTCACGGACATGCGCGGAGCCACCGCCCCACGGCTGCTGCTCGAGCTGATCTGCGCCCGGGTGCTGCTGCCGGGCGCCGACGACACCTCCGAAGGCATTCACGCTCGCCTCGACCGGATCGAGCGCCGGATGGCGATCTCCGGCACGGTGTCGGTCGAGCGGGCGCGGCCGACCCTCCCCACCAGCATCAGCCTGCCGTCGCAGCCGGATGCCGCGGCGGTTCACGCGGCCGAGGCATCCACGACGGGGGTACGTCAGGAGCAGGCGGTGGATACGCCCGCGGCCGAGCCACCGGAGACCGAGCCGGAGGCGCCGAAGGAGCAACCGGACGCTGCCCCGACGACCCCGCCGGCTGTCCCTGCACCAGCAGCGGAGGCAACGACACCGCCCCCATCCGGCGCCGGCCCCGGAGACTTCTCCCTGGTCGACATCCGCAAGATGTGGCCGGAGGTGCTCGACCGGGTCAAGGAGGCCCGACGGTTCACCTGGATCATGCTCAGCCAGAACTCCCAGGTCTCCGGGTTCGACGGCACCACCCTCACCGTCGGGCTGGTCAACGCAGGCGCCCGTGACAGCTTCGTCAACAGCGGCAGCGACGAGATCCTGCGGCAGGCCCTCATCGACGCGCTCGGTGTCGACTGGCGGATCGAGGCGATCGTCGACTCCGCCACGACGCACGGGCAACCCGATGCGACGAGCCGTCCGGCGGCACCGGACCCACCCCACGCGTCCACCCCGGGTCCCCCCGCACCTGAGGTCCCGACTCCGGAGACGCCAGCACCAGAGACGCCCGAAGCACCAGAGACCCCTGCACCGGAGATCCCGACGCCGGAGATCCCGACGCCGGACACCCCCGCACCGGACACCCCCGCACCGGACACGCCCGCGCCGGACACGCCCGCGCCGGAGACCCCGACATCGGAGACCCCGACACCGGAGAAGCCCGCCCCGGACGACGCCGCCCCGCAGGCTGCGGCCGCACCCGAGCCCACGCGCGTGGTCGCCTCACCCGAGGTGAAGTCGTCTGCTCGCGACGCCATCCAGCCCACCCGCCGGAGCGGCGAGCGGGCACCGAGCGTGGCCGGGGTGTCCGACGACGACGCCCATCCTGACGACCCCACGGTGCCCGACTCCGACCTCGGCCACGACGAGCTGCTCGCCCGCGAGCTCGGCGCCCACGTGATCCAGGAGATCCCGAACGACTGAGCGGGTAACGGCCCTCCACCCGCGAGCCGTAGTCTTTGCCGTACCCGAAGACCTAAGGAGACCGCTGTGTTCCCTGGTGACGGCTCATCCGAGTCTGCCGGCGGCATGGACCTCGGCGCGATGCTGCAGCAGGCCCAACAGATGCAGGAGCAGCTGCTGCAGACCCAGGCTGAGCTGGCCGACACCCGCGTCGAGGGCAGCGCCGGCGGCGGCCTCGTCAGCGCGACCGTCACCGGCACCGGCGAGCTGCTCGACCTGATCATCGCTCCCGAGGCCTGCGACCCCGACGACACCGAGACCCTCGCCGACCTGGTCGTGGCGGCCGTCCGCGACGCCACCACGTCGGCCCAGCAGCTCGCGGTCGAGCGGCTCGGCCCGTTGTCCGGCGCACTCGGCGACACAGGTCCAGGGGACGCGCTGCCGGGAGCGCCCGGCGGCAGCCCACTCGGATTCTGATGTACGAAGGGATCGTCCAGGACCTGATCGACGAGCTCGGCCGGCTGCCGGGCGTGGGTCCGAAGAGCGCGCAGCGGCTCGCCTTCCACCTGCTCGCCGCCGATCCGGTCGACGTACGCCGTCTCGCCGAGGTCCTCGTACAGGTCAAGGAAAAGGTCCGGTTCTGCGGCATCTGCGGCAACGTCGCCGAGGAGGACGAGTGCCGGATCTGCCGTGACGAGCGCCGCGACCGGGCTGTGCTGTGCGTCGTGGAGGAGCCGAAGGACGTCGTCGCGATCGAGCGCACCCGCGAGTTCCGCGGCCGCTACCACGTGCTGGGCGGGGCCATCAGCCCGATCGAGGGCATCGGTCCCGATGACCTGCGGGTACGCGAGCTGGTCCAGCGGCTGGCCGACGGCGCCGTCACCGAGGTGATCCTCGCGACCGACCCGAACCTCGAGGGCGAGGCGACCGCGACGTATCTCACCCGGCTGCTGAAGCCGATGGGGTTGCGCATCACGCGGCTTGCTAGTGGACTGCCGGTAGGTGGTGACCTCGAGTACGCCGACGAGGTCACCTTGGGACGTGCTTTCGAGGGGAGGCGTTCGGTCGATGAGTGAGCTGACAGAGTCCACGCCCGGCACGGCAGAGCTGGGGGTGCAGCCCGCGCACGAGTCCAGCGAGCTCGAGGACCTGGCCCAGGGCATCGCCGACCAGGCCGAGAGCTTCCTGCTCGCCGTCCGCGAGATCGCCCGCAGCGACGACGCCGGCCGAGCCGTACCGCTGCTGCTGCTCGAGGTATCCCAGCTGCTGCTGGCCGGAGCACGGCTCGGCGTCCAGACCGACTTCGTGCCGGCGGAGAAGTTCGAGCCTGACATCGGCCCCGACGACGACCTCGACGAGCTACGGCAGCGACTCGGTCTGCTGCTCGCCGACGTCGACGAGTTCACCGAGGTCTTCGACCCCTACGTCTCCCCGCCCGAGCTGATCCAGTCCAGCCTGTCCGACGACCTGTCGGCGATCGCCCAGTCGGTCGCGCACGGCCTGCGGCACCACCGTGCGGGGCGCGCCGACGAGGCGCTGTGGTGGTGGCAGTTCAGCTACGTGTCGTCGTGGGGCGCCGAGGCGTCCGCGGTGCTGCGCGCCCTGCAGTCCATCGTGGCCCACGACCGGCTCGACTCCACCGGCGAAGAGGTCGTCACCGCCGCCCGCTGACCCCGCCCGCGGCCGTCCGCCCCTTCCCGCTCGGCATGTCGAAGATTGCCCAATTGGGCGAAATTCGACCCGGTCCCGCCGGATCGAGGTGGAACTTTGCCCAATTGGGCAAAATTCCACGTCGCCTCGGCCGTCGACGGAGCGCGCGACCGCGATCCGGACCCGGGTCGGCCGCCAGGACCCGGCCGTTAGACTTGGCCCGCCAATTTCGGCGTACCCGAGCGCTTGAGACCGAGGAGCACCTGTGGGCATTGTCGTGCAGAAGTACGGCGGTTCGTCCGTCGCTGATGCCGACGGAGTCAAGCGGGTGGCGCAGCGCATCGTGGCGACCCAGCGGTCCGGCAAACAGGTCGTCGTGGTGGTGTCCGCGATGGGTGACTCCACCGACGAGCTGATCGACCTGGCCGAGCAGGTCTCGCCGCTGCCGCCGGGCCGCGAGCTCGACATGCTGCTGACCGCCGGTGAGCGGATCTCGATGGCAGTGCTCGCGATGGCGATCGCCAACCTCGGCCACAAGGCCCGGTCCTTCACCGGCAGCCAGGCCGGCGTGATCACCGACAGCACGCACGGCAAGGCCAAGATCATCGACGTCACGCCCGGCCGGATCGAGGCCGCGATCAACAACGGCGACATCGCCATCGTCGCCGGGTTCCAGGGCGTCTCGCAGGACACCAAGGACATCACCACGCTCGGCCGTGGCGGCTCGGACACAACCGCAGTCGCGCTGGCCGCCGCGCTCGGCGCCGAGGTGTGCGAAATCTACACCGACGTCGACGGCGTCTTCACCGCCGATCCGCGGATCGTGCCGACGGCGCAGCAGATCCCGCTGCTGTCGTACGAGGAGATGCTGGAGATGGCGGCCAGCGGAGCGAAGATCCTGCACCTGCGCTGTGTCGAGTACGCACGCCGCTACGACATCCCGATCCATGTGCGCTCGTCGTTCTCGCAGCGAGACGGCACCTGGATCGACGACCATGAGGTGGACCCGATGGAGCAAGCGATCATTTCCGGCGTCGCGCACGACCGCAGCGAGGCCAAGGTCACGGTCGTCGGCGTGCCCGACAAAGTCGGCGAGGCGGCGCGCATCTTCGAGGCGCTGGCCGAGGCCCACGTCAACATCGACATGATCGTGCAGAACATCTCGGCCGCGTCGACCGCCCGCACCGACATCTCCTTCACGCTGCCCCGCGAGGACGGCCAGGGCGCGATGAACGCGCTGGCCCGGCTCAAGGACGAGGTCGGGTACGAGCAGCTGCTGTACGACGACCGGATCGGCAAGGTGTCCCTGGTCGGCGCCGGCATGCGGTCGCACCCGGGCGTCACCGCCAAGTTCTTCGCGTCGC
Source organism: Nocardioidaceae bacterium (assembly GCA_050699035.1). Lineage (GTDB taxonomy): Bacteria > Actinomycetota > Actinomycetes > Propionibacteriales > Nocardioidaceae > WHTB01. The sequence continues at coordinate 75,188 of JBOHDE010000001.1, forward strand.
TGGCCAGTGCCGGCGTCAACATCGAGATGATCTCGACGTCGGAGATCCGGATCTCGGTGATCGTCGACCAGGACCAGGTCGACGCTGCGGTCACCTCCGTACACGCCACCTTCGACCTCGGCACCGACGACGTCGAGGCGGTCGTCTACGGCGGCACCGGCCGATGACTGGGCTGCGGGTCGGCATCGTCGGCGCCACCGGGCAGGTGGGTGCCGTACTCCGGCGCCTGCTGGCCGAGCGGTCGTTCCCGGTCGCCGAGATCCGCTACTTCGCGTCGTCGCGGTCCGCGGGCACGACGCTCCCGTGGGGGGACCGGCAGATCGTGGTCGAGGACGCCGCGACCGCCGACCCGACGGGCCTCGACATCGCGCTGTTCTCCGCGGGCGGGGCGACGTCGCTGGCGCAGGCACCGCGGTTCGCCGCCGCCGGTGCGACCGTCGTCGACAACTCGTCGGCCTGGCGGATGGACCCCGACGTGCCGTTGGTGGTGTCGGAGGTCAATCCGGCGGCGGTTCGCGAAGCCCGCAAGGGAATCATCGCCAACCCGAACTGCACCACGATGGCCGCGATGCCCGTACTCAAGCCGCTGCACGACGAGTCGATGCTGACCCGGCTGGTCGTGTCGACGTACCAGGCCGTCTCCGGCAGCGGGCTGGCCGGCGTCGACGAGCTCGACAAGCAGGTGCGTCAGGTGGTCGACGACGCGACCGCGCTGGTGCATGACGGCTCGGCGGTGCCGTTCCCCGCGCCGAGCAAGTACGTCGACACGATCGCGTTCAACGTGCTGCCGATGGCCGGGTCGGTGCTCGACGACGGCACCGGTGAGACCGACGAGGAGCGCAAGCTGCGCAACGAGAGCCGCAAGATCCTCGACCTCCCCGAGCTGCTCGTGTCCGGCACCTGCGTGCGGGTGCCGGTGTTCACCGGGCACTCGCTGTCGATCAACGCCGAGTTCGCCCGCCCGCTGTCGGTCCAGCGCGCGACCGAGCTGCTGGCGTCGGCGCCGGGCGTCGAGCTGGTCGACGTGCCAACGCCGCTGCGGGCGGCCGGCCAGGACCCGAGCTACGTCGGCCGGATCCGCCAGGACCCGGGCGTGCCGGGCGGCTGCGGGCTGGCGGTGTTCGTGAGCAACGACAACCTGCGCAAGGGTGCGGCACTCAACACCATCCAGATCGCCGAGCTGGTGGCCCGCGACCTGCTCGACGACTGACCGGCGCCGGTCAGCCCGGGCCGTCGCCGGTGCGGGACAGGGCCCCCGCCAGCCAGGCCGCGGCGGCGTACGCGACCGCACCCAGCGCCGGGAGCACGAACCACATCGACGCGTCGAAGATGCGATCGATCAGCGCGCTCATCAGCACGATCGCGAACAGCGACAGGCCGAGCAGGCTGGTGACGCCCGGGTCGGCGACGTCGAGCATGGCCAGCAGCCGCATCCCGACGAGCAGCATCAGCGCGCCGGTGGCCACCAGCAGCACCACCCCGAACCCGCCGCACGACGGCGTACCCCTGACCACGTCGCAGCCGAGCTCGCCGAGCAGCACCATCAGCATCGCGAGTACGGCACACAGCAGGCCTACGGCCGCGGCCGCGACCGGGCCGGGGAGACTCGGCAATGGCAGCCGTCCGACGACCCGGGACGGTTCGGAATCGGATTGGTGGACACCCCTGCGGCGTAGCAGATTCATGGGCTGCAGTCTGCCGCATCCTCGTCGCGTAGCGCGTTGCAGGGACAAACCGGACAGCGGACCTAGGCAACGCGCCAGTCAACGGAGGAGTCGCAGCCTCCTCACGTCGAGGTTGCGCTTATGTCTGGGTGCCGCGGACATTCGCGCAACCTCGACGCGAGTATTCGGGGATCTGGCGCCGCATCCGTGTCGTGGAAAGCTCGGTCTCGCCTCTGCCGACGCTGGCCTGATCTTGGATGGCTGGCGCGAGCAAGACGCGTAGCGACACGACTAGGCGGACGTGGGATTGATCGCTACACCTCAGGCTCGCTCAGCTAGAGCTGCGGCCATGTGCGGCCAGCCACCCGACAGGCAGACGCAGAGGTTGAGCGCAATCCCTAGGGTGTGGCCCACCACCTGAAGCCGCAAGGTCCGATTCCGCACACGCGGGCGCTGCGGTCCTCGCTGTGACCGCCCGGTCGCCACGACTAGCACTGCGATGGATATCTCGTGCTCTAGTTGTACTGACCGGGGCCGTGCGGCTGTTGCCAGCTGGAGACGGATCGTACGACCTGATCCATGCATGCATGATGCTCAGCGCCTCGGCTCGGTTCGAAAGTTCCGAGCCGTCTGGAACCTTTGGGCGGGGCGAGCTTGTCT
>JBOHDE010000002.1:0-40904 GCA_050699035.1 Nocardioidaceae bacterium
TTGGTGACCTTGGCGGTGGCGTACTTCAGGCTCGCGCCGATCTCCTCGACGTCGACCTCGAAGACCGTCCGCTTCTCGCCCTCGCGGGTCTCGTAGGACCGCTGCTTGAGCCGGCCCTGCACGACCACGCGCATGCCCCGCTGCAGCGACTCGGCGACGTTCTCGGCCGCCTGCCGCCAGATCGAGCAGCGCAGGAACAAGGCGTCCCCGTCTCGCCACTCGTTGGTCTGCTTGTCGAAGATGCGCGGAGTCGACGCCACGGTGAAGTTCGCGACCGCAGCACCGGACGGCGTGAAGCGCAGCTCCGGGTCGTCGGTCAGGTTGCCGACAACGGTGATGATGGTGTCGCCTGCCATCTCGGATCCTCCAAAGTGAGGGTGTGGAGGTCAGTGAACCTCTGGGCGAAGGACCTTAGTGCGCAGCACCGACTCATTGAGCCCGAGCTGACGATCGAGCTCCTTGACCGTCGCGGGCTCGGCGGCGAGCTCGATGACGGCGTAGATGCCTTCGGCCCGCTTGTCGATCTCGTAGGCGAGCCGGCGCCGGCCCCACACATCGACAGTCTCCACCGAGCCGCCGTCCTGGCGGACGAGGTTGAGGTACTTGTCGAGCGAGGGCCCAACGGTCCGCTCCTCGAGGTCGGGATCGAGGATGACCATGACTTCGTAGTTACGCATGAGTGGGTCCCACCTCCTGTGGACTCGGCGGCCACGGTCTCTCCGTGGCAGGAGGGCTCCAGCGTTTGCTGAGCGTGTCAAAGCCCGGCGCCTGGCCGGGCTGACCCAGACAGGTTACCAGCGGCCGACGTACCCAGGAAATCGTCATCCCCAGCCTTTCCGTCACGGGGCGCCCCGTGACGGAAAAAGGGGTGAGGGTTGCCGTTCCGCGGCATCGAGGCGCACGCTCGGGGTACGGGCATCACCCCGTGTCACGCGGCCTGCGTTTCGGAGGAGGTCCACCATGGCCCGCGCACACCCGAGCGGCGACCCCGGCCGGATCCGGCTCCCCGAGCCCTTGCACCGGCTGATCAACACTGACGGCCAGCGCCATCCGAAGGAGAACGCGCTCGCCTTCGGCAGCCTCGGCCTGGCCATCGTCTCGCTGGTCTCGGCCACCATGCCCGACTGGCACGTCGTCGGCACCTGGACCGGTCTCGTCGGCGCGCTGATGGGCGGGTTCGACCAGTTCATCTCGCAGACCCGCGGCGAGCGGTGGATCATCGTGGTCGGGCTGATCGGCAGCGCGCTCGGGTTCGTCCTCAACCTCGCCAACGGCGGCTTCAGCTAGCCGTCCCCCCCCCCGCTTTTTCTGGTACGGGGCGCCCCCGTTCCAGACCTAATGGAACGGGGGCGCCCCGTACCAATCCCGAATTGGACCGGAGCCGCCCAGTCAGCCGCCCAGTCAGTGCGTCGGAAAGCTGTCGGCCCGGGCTCGTAGGCTGGCGCCCATGAGCAGTCCGAAGTCAGCCGACATCTCGATCGGCGCCCACGTCGACCAGCAGGACCCGATCGGCGAGGCGGTCGCCCGCAAGGCCGACCTCGCCCAGTTCTTCCTCGGCGACCCGCAGGGGTGGAAGGGCCCCACGGTCGCGTACGACGGGGGCGCTGCCGCGCTGCGGTCCGCCGCCGAGTCGGCCGGGGTGACGCTCTACGTCCACTCGCCGTACGTCCTCAACGTCGCCACCAGCAACAACCGCATCCGCATCCCCAGCCGCAAGCTGCTCCAACAGCAGATCAACGCCGCGGCCGAGGTCGGTGCCGCCGGGCTGGTCGTGCACGGCGGTCACGTGTTGCGAGACGACGACCCCGACCTGGGCTACGACAACTGGCGCAAGTGCGTCGACCGGCTCGAGATGCCGATCCCGCTGCTGATCGAGAACACCGCGGGCGGCGGCAACGCGATGGCCCGTCGGCTCGAGCGGATCGCCAAGGTGTGGGACGCCATCGGCGCGGCCGAGGGCGGCGACCAGGTCGGGTTCGTGCTCGACACCTGCCACGCCCATGCCGGCGGCGAGGACCTCGTCGGCATGGTCGACCGGGTGCGTGCGATCACCGGCCGGGTCGACCTCGTGCACGCCAACGACTCCCGCGACACCTTCGACTCCGGCGCCGACCGCCACGCCAACCTCGGGTCCGGCGAGATCGACCCCGCCCACCTGGTCGCGGTCGTGACAGACGCCGGCGCCCCCGTGGTCGTGGAGACCCCCGGGGGCGCCGACGGCCAAGCCGCCGATATCGCGTGGCTGCGCGAGCGGCTCTAGCCTCGGGCTAGCCGGTCACCGACACGTTGCGCAGGTCGATGTTGGCCAGGTTGACGTCGTACTCCACGCCGGAGACGTTCTCGCTCCAGACGTAGTTGGCCTTGCCGAACCAGAGCGGGATCACCGGCATGTCCTCCAGCACCATGTCAGCGGCCTCCTGGTACTTGGCGACGCCTTCCTCCGGATCCTCCGCGGCATCACCCTCGCTGATCGCCGTGTCGACAGCGTCGTTGGAGTAGCCGTAGTAGTTGACGTCGCCGTTGGTGCCGTACAGCGGGCGCAGGTAGTTCTCCGCGGACGGGTAGTCCACGATCCAGCTGAGCCGGTACGGCCCGGTGAACTTCGCCTCGGAGCGCAGCTCGAGGTACTGCGCCCACTCGCGCGCCTCCAGCTTGAAGTCGATGCCGAGCGTCTCCTTCCAGGAGTTGCCGATCGCCTCGACCCAGCCGTCGTGCCCGGAACCCGCGTTGAACCAGAGCGTGATCGTGTTGCCGGGGATGCCGCCCGCCTCGTCGAACAGCTTCTTCGCCTCCTCAGGGTTGAACTCGCAGAACTCGCACGCGTCGTCGCGCGCACCCGGCACGACCGGGCTGATCACGTCCATCGCGGGTGAGTGCAGGCCGTTGAGGATGCTGTCGATGATCGACTGGCGGTCGATCGCCATCGACAGGGCGTGCCGCAGGTCGGGGTTGTCGAACGGTGCCTTCTCGGTCAGGCCGAGGTAGCTGAACGCCGACGACTCCTCCTCCAGCTGGCGGTCACCGGCCTCGGACTTGGCGGTCGGGTACATCGTCGGGTCGACGTCGGTCACGTCAAGCTCGCCGGCCTGCCAGGCCCGGAACGCCGCGACCATGTCGGTGTACATCGTGAACTCGATCGAGTCGACGTTGCCAGCGTGCTCACCGGCGTACTCCTCGTTGCGCACGACCGTGATGCCCTGGTCGTGCCGCCAGGCGCCGTCCATCTTGTACGGGCCGGTGCCGATCGGCGTCTCGTTGCACGCCTCCAAGTCGGCCAAGCACTCCTCCGCGATCGGCGACCAGGCCGGCGTGTAGCTCATCATCTGCGGCAGCTGGGAGAACGGCGCGCTGAGCGTGACCTCGAGGGTGAGGTCGTCGACCTTCTTCAGGCCGGACAGCGACTCGACCGCCTTCTCCGCGTCGTAGCCCTCGATCTTGCTCATGAAGCCGGCCGTGTCGGAGCCGTTGTCGACGTTGGCCGACCAGTTCCAGGCCCGCAGGAACGCGTCGGCGTTCACCGGCTCGCCGTTGTGGAACGTCCAGCCGTCCTTGAGCTTGACGGTCCAGGTCGTGTTGTCCTCGGACTCGATCGACTCGGCGATGCCGTCGTACACCGGTTCGCCGGTCTCGAGGTCGACGTTGAGCAACGGCTCCTGGATCACCGAGACGACCGCGAGGCACTCGGACTCGTAGCACTTCTGCGCCGGGGCCAGGAAGGTCGGCTCGGTCAAGGCATAGGTGAACGTGCCGCCCTGCGCCGACTTCTCGGCGCCGTTGCCCGAACCGTCGCCGTCGCCTTCGCCGCCGGATCCGGAACAGGCGCTGGCCAGCAACGACAACGTGGCGGCCGCGGCCACCAGCGACCAAGATCTGCTTCGTCGTGTCACGTTTTCCTCCCGGGAAATGGTGAGTGAGCGCAGGGAACAGCCAGAAAGGTCTAGATCAGCGACTCTAGGGGTCCGCTTCGGCACGGAAGGTCACGGTTAGGCAACGTCCCGGCGTCAGGTTGAGAGCACCGCCCGGTAGCCTCGCCCCGTGACCCGCCCCATCGCCGTCCGCACCCTCACCTCAGCCGAGCATCTCGGCTTCCTCGACCAGCGGGGATCGGCGAGCTTCCTGCAGACACCGGCCTGGGCCGAGGTGAAGAGCGAGTGGCGGTCGGAGTCGGTCGGCTGGTACGACGGGGAGGACCTGGTCGGCGCCGGTCTGGTGCTGTACCGACAGCTGCCGAAGGTCAAGCGTTACCTCGCGTACCTGCCGGAGGGGCCCGTGCTCGACTGGCGCCGGCCCGACCTGGCCGAGCTGCTCAACGCCCTCGCCGAGCATGTGAAGGCCGAGGGCGCGTTCGCGGTGCGGATCGGGCCGCCGGTGGTGACCCGCAGCTGGCAGGCCGCGACCATCAAGGCGGCGATCGCCGACCCGCAGCAGTGCCGGCTCGCCGACGTACCCCCCGACGCCAGGCATGACCTCGGCGCCCAGGTCCAGCAGACGCTGCGCTCCCGCGGCTGGCGGCTGCTGGCCAGCGAGGGCGGCTTCGCCGCCGGGCAGCCGCAGTACGTGTTCCAGATCCCGCTCGCCGGCTGCGCCGAGGAGGACCTGCTCCGGGGCATGAACCAGCTCTGGCGGCGCAACATCAAGAAGGCCGCGAAGCTCGGCGTGGAGGTCAGTGTCGGCGACGCCGACGCGGTCGCCGAGTTCCACCGCATCTACGTCGAGACCGCCGAGCGCGACCGGTTCACGCCGCGGCCGCTGTCGTACTTCCAGACCATGCACAAGGCACTGTCCGCGGAGGACCCCGACCGGATCCGGGTCTACCTCGCCCACCACGAGGGCGACCTGGTCGCCGCCACGCTGTGGATCCGGGTCGGCACCCACACCTGGTACTCCTACGGCGCCTCGACGACGCACAAGCGAGAGGTGCGCGGGTCCAACGCCGTGCAGTGGCGGATGATCCAGGACGCGCTGGCGGCGGGGGCGACGACGTACGACCTGCGCGGCATCACCGACACCCTCGACGAGGACGACCCGCACATCGGGCTGATCCAGTTCAAGGTCGGCACCGGCGGAGAGGCCGTCGAGTACGTCGGCGAGTGGGACCTGCCGATCCCCGGCCTGGTCACCGGACTGATCTACCGCGCCTTCGATCTCTACCTACGTCGTCGCTGAGGAGCTGCCGGCATGCCCGTGACGCTGACCGTTGACGGTCCCCGCTGGCGCGACCACCTGCGGCGGGTCGCCGCCGCCCACCCCGGCATCGTGCCGGTCGCGAAGGGCAACGGGTACGGCTTCGGCCTCGGTCGGCTGGCCCGCAAGGCCGGCTGGCTCGGCCGTGACCTGCTCGCCGTCGGCACCTACGACGAGCTGCCCGAGGTGCTCGCCCGGTTCGAGGGCGACGTGCTGGTGATGTCGCCGTGGCGCCCGTTCCTGGACGCCCCCTCGGATCCGCGGATCGTGCACACGGTGGGCCGTCCGGACGACCTCGCCGCGCTTTCCGGTCGCGACGACCGTCCACGCGTCGTGCTCGAGGGGCTGACCTCGATGCGCCGGCACGGTTTCACCGAGGACCAGCTTGAGCAGCTTGACCGCGGCGGCGTGCAGGTGGAGGGGCTCGCCCTGCATCTGCCGATCGGCGTCGACGGCACCCAGGAGGTGCACGACTGGCTGTCGCTCGGCCTCGACGCCACGGTGTTCGTCTCCCACCTCAGCGACGCGCAGCTCGGCGAGCTGGCGACGCGTCACCCGGACACCCTGCTGCGTCCCCGGATCGGCACGGCGCTGTGGCTCGGTGACCGCGGCGCGCTGACCGTCACCGCGACCGTGCTCGACGTGCATCCGGTGACCCGGGGACAGCATGCGGGCTACCGGCAGCGACGGGCCCCGCGCGACGGCCACGTCGTGGTGGTCGCCGGCGGCACCGCACACGGCATCGGGCTCGAGGCGCCGACCCCGGCGTCGTCGTCGCGTCAGCGGGCCGTGGCGCTGGCCCGGGGCGGGCTCGACGCCGCCGGCCGGGCGCTGTCGCCGTACTCCGTCGGTGGCAAGCAGCGCTGGTTCCTCGAGCCGCCGCACATGCAGAGCTCGATGCTTTTCCTACCGGCCTCGGTGACGCCGCCGGCGGTCGGTGACGAGGTGCCGATCGACGTACGGTTCACCACGACGTACTTCGACCGGATCATCGTGTCCTGACGTCGGAGCCGTCGAACACACCACCGGCCGGGTCGTCGGTCAGGCCGTCCGCGCGCACCGGGTCGCGCCAGGGTACGAAGATGTCGCGGACAACCAGCGACCCGAACCACACCTCGCCCGCGACCCGGATCAGGATCGCCGCGATGTACGCCGTGGGTGCGCCGTCGGTCGTGGCCGAGTCGAGGTCGCCCTCCAGGTAGACCCAGATCGCGACGAAGTACACCGCCTCGCAGGCCTGCCACACCAGCAGGTCCCGCCACCGCGGCCGGGCCAGTGCCGCCAGCGGCAGCAACCACAACACGTACTGCGGCGAGTAGACCTTGTTGACCAGCAGGAACGCGAGCACGACCAGCAGCGCCAGCTGCGGCAGCCGGGGCCGGCGGGGCGCGAGCAGCCCGATCGCCGCCACCGCGAGGCAGCAGCCGCCGAAGAACACCCAGGACACGATGTTGATGGTGTGGCTGCTGACGTCGTGCCCGCCGAGCGACCAGGCGTACCAGAGCGAACCGAGGTCGGCCCCACGGTCGGAGTTGAACGACCAGAACGACTTCCAGCCCTCGAAGTTCGCGGCCATCACCGGCAGGTTGACCACGAGCCACCCACCCGCCGCGCCCAGGACGGCCAAGGCGAACGCGCCCCAGCGGCGGGTACGCATGCACAGCACCAGCAGCGGACCGAGCAGGAACAACGGGTACAGCTTGGCCGCCGTACCCAGGCCGACCAGGACGCCTGCGAGCAGGGCCCGCTCACGGGACCAGGCGGCCAGCGCGAGGGCGACCAGCGCTACCGCCAGCAGGTCCCAGTTGATCAGCCCCGCGAGCAGCAGCGCCGGCGAGGCCGCGACCAGCGCGGCGTCCCAGGGTCGTCGGCGATGCGCCACCGCCAACGCCCACACGGCGACCACCGCCAGGGCGAACAGGAGGACGGCGTTGACCGTGGTGAACGGGAGGACGTTGCTGGCCACCTGCGGGTCGGCGAACACCTCGTCGGCCGGCAGGTCGGCCACCATCGGCGCGCCGAACACCGCGTGCGTGACCAGCGTCGCGCCGTACACCAGGCCGCCGGTGAGGACGGGGTACTCGAAGTACGGGTAACGGCCCGAGTCGTCGAGGAACGGCACCTGGCCCTCGGCGAACCCGCGCGACGCGTACAGCTTGTCGATGTCGCTGTAGCAGAGCCGGTCGTAGCTCGCTTCACCGAGCATGCACGGCGCCTTCTGCACCATGCCGAGACCGAAGGTGAGCGTGACCAGGACCAGCATCACCCGCAGCGGCGTCCACCAGGAGCGGCCCGGTGCCGCGTGCTGGCCGAGCGGCCCGCCGACCACCTCGTTGCCGACCCGGACCCACGGGTCGTCGATCGACGGCGCGACGACGTCGCGGCCGCTCTGTTCGCTCACCCCCGCCGCCCTGCTAACAGTTGGGATCGAGGAACGAGCATTCCGACGTGGGCGTCTCGGTCGGCGGCTCGGTCGGCGGCTTTGTCGGCTTCGGCGGCTTGGACTTCGTCGGCGTCGGGTCCGGCGACTCCGACGGCGACTCGCTCTCGGACTCGGACGGCGTCGGGTCCGGCTTCTTCTCCTTCTTCTTGGTCGGCGAAGGCGGTGGCGGCTTCACGATGTCGAGGTCGTCGACCTCCGGCCACTCCAGCACCTCCTTGCCCTTCATCGCGCGCGCCATCATCGCGAGCCAGGTGCGGCCGGGGTAGCCGCCGCCGGTGAAGCTGTCGGTGCCACCGACGCCGTCGAGTACGGCGTTGCCGTTCTTGCCGCGGGTGTAGACCACGGCGGTGGCGAGCTGGCGGGTGTAGCCGGCGAACCACGCCGCGATGATGTCGCCGTTCTTCTTGGCGTGGGTCCCGGTCTTGCCACCGACCGGGCGGTCCAGGTCGGCCGCGAACGTCGCGGTGCCGTCGGGGTCGGTCACAACCTCCTGCAGCGCGTAGTTGACGCTGTTGGCAATGTCCCGGCTGAAGGCCCGGCGCGGGTTGTCCTTGTGCTTGAAGCGCGGCTCGCCATTGGAGTCGGTGACCTTGTCGACTACGTAGACGTTGTTGTGCTCACCCTGCGCCGCGAACGTGGCGAAGCCGTTGGCCAGGTCGACCGGTGACACGTCGTCGACGCCGAGGGTGACCACGGGAACGGACGACAACCGCTGCTTGGGAATCCCCGCCCTGCTAGCGGCGTCGATGACGTCGTCCGGGCCGTTCTCGAGCTTCTGCACGAGGTCGACGTACGCGGTGTTGCTGGAGATCTCAGTGGCCTTCTCCAGCGTGAGCGGTCCGTAGTTGCGGTCGTTGATGTTGTTGACGGTGTCGTCCCCGATGGTGATCGAGTTGCCGGTGAAGGTGTCGGTCAGCTTGACGCCCTGCTCGAGACCCGCGGCCAGCGTGAACGGCTTGAACGTCGACCCGGGCTGGCGCGCGACCAGGCCCCAGTTGCGCTGGCTCTTGACGTAGTCGGCACCGCCGTACAGCGCCCGCAGGGCACCGGTGCCGGGCTGGACAGAGGCCACGCCGATGTTCAGGTCCTTGCCGTCCTCAGGACGCTCCTCCTCCACGGCCTTGATCGCGGCCAGCTGCGACTTGAAGTTGAACGTCGTCTCGACCTTGAGGCCGCCGCCATAGATCTCGTCCTCGGAGAATCCCTCCTTGCGCAGGTGCCGCTCGGTCAGCGCGAGCAGGAAACCCTTCTGGCCGGACAGCCGGTTGGCCTGCGAAGGCTTCTTGATCTCGGGCAGCTCCGTCTTCAGCCGCTCGCCGGTGTCGGCCTTGATCTCTCCGGCCTCGACCATGCCGTCGATCACGTAGCGGTAGCGCTTGAGCAGCCGGTCCGCGTTGTCCGCCTCGATCGCCGGGTCGAGGTTGGCCGGCGAGTTGAGGACTGAGGCCAGCACGACCCCTTCGCCGACGCCGAGCTCGCCCACCGACTTGCCGAAGTAGACGTGCGACGCCGCCTCGATGCCGTACGCCCCGCGGCCGAAGTAGATCGTGTTGAGGTAGCCCTGGAGGATCTCCTCCTTGGACAGCTCCCGGTCCACCTTCAGTGACAGGAACGCTTCCTTGATCTTGCGTTTGTAGGTGCGCTCCTGCGTCAGGTACAAGACCTTGACGTACTGCTGGGTGATCGTCGACGCGCCCTGGGTCGAGTCGCTGCGGGCGTTGGACAGGCCGGCGCGGACGATGCCCTTGACGTCGATGCCCGCGTCTGACCAAAAGCCGCGGTTCTCGGCCGCGACCACGGCCTGCTGCACATGCTCGGGTACGTCGGACAGCGCCACCGTGGTGCGGTTCTGGACGGCGAACGTGCCGACCTTCTTGTTGCCGCCCTGGTAGTAGACCGTCGTCGTCTCGGCCTGGAACTCGCGGTTGGGGTTGGGGATCTCGGTGCGCTGGTACATCACGACCAGCGCGGCGGCGCCGAGCACCGCTACGAGCACGCAGAACCCGCCGGTCCACTTCAGTGTCCGGCGCAGCAGACCACCCTTGCGGGCGCGCCGGTCTGACCTGGTCGCCTTCCGCAGGCCTTCTGCCATCTGCTCAGCTCACCGATCCTGACTCGCTAGGTCGCCGCTCCCCGTCCAAATTCCCGGACCAGAGTACGCGGGCGGTCCCCGAGTCGCGATTCGTCGGTGACCCCAGTCACCCACTCACACCCACCGTGCACGACCGTACTCAACCCGTTGCCGTCGAACCCGCCTATTCGCGCCGACGTTGCACTCATGTCAGGGGGGTCGCGCCGAGGTTGCGCGTATGACGGCGGGATTTTCTGGGACGGGGGCGCCCCGTTCCAGACCTAATGGGACGGGGCGCCCCCGTTCCAAACGGGGTTTGGACTAGAGCCGCCCACCAGACGACATAGGTGCAACCTCGGCGCGAAGAAGGCGGGTCAGGCCAGCAGGACCCGGAGGCCCTTCGCGCGCAGGGCCTCCACGTAGTTCGGGTCCGCGGACTCGTCGGTCACCACCGTCGTCACCGCGGTCACATCGCAGATCCGGGCGAACGTGCGGACACCGAGCTTCTCCGCGGCCATCACCACGGTGACCTCGGACGCCCGCTGCACCATCAGCGCATTGACCCCCGCCTCCCCCTCGTGGAAGCAGGACGCGCCGGTCTCCATCGAGAAACCGTCCACGCCGAGGATCAGGTGGTCCAGCCACAGCTCGCCCAGCACCTGCATCGCCAGCGGTCCGACCAGCTCGTACGACTGCGGCCGAGCGACGCCGCCGAGGGTGACGGTCCGGATGTGGGGCCGCAGCACCATCTCGGTGGCGATGTTGAGGGCGTTGGTGACGACGGTCAGCATCGGCTTCTTGCCGCCGTTCTCCGCGAGGTCTCCCCGGGCCGCAAGTCGGCGCGCCGTCGCCGTGCTGGTCGTGCCGCCGTTGAACCCGACCACCTGGCCGGGGGTGATCAGCTCGCTCGCCATCACCGCGATCCGCTCCTTGACGTCGGCGTCGCCGCCGCCCCGGTACCGCACCGGCAGGTCGTACGCGACCGAGGTCGCGACCACGCCGCCATGGGTACGGGTCACCAGCTGCTGCTTGGCCAGCGAGGTGAAGTCGCGCCGTACCGTCGCCTCGGATACCCCGAGCTCGGTCGCCGCGTCGCTCACCGACAGCCGGCCGCGCTGCGACAGCAGGTCGAGCAGGGAGCGCAGCCGCCACGAGCGGTCACCCCGAGCCTCCGGCTGGACCTCGGCCGAGGTTTCCGGTTCCACGCCCTGCGCGTCGTCGTTCACTTCACTCCTCCGGCGGTGAGGCCGGCGACGAGCCGGCGTTCGATCAGGGCGAACAGGACCACGACCGGGACGATGCCGACGACGGAGATCCCGAAGACGTACTGCCACGACGTCTGGTACTGGCCGACGAACTTGGTCAACGCGACCGACAGTGGCTGGTTCTCCGCGGTGGTGAGGATGACCAGGCTGGCCGCGAACTCGTTCCAGCAGGCGACGAAGGTGAAGATGATCGCGGTGACGATGCCGGGCCAGACCAGCGGCAGGGTGACCTGGCGCAGCGTCTGCAGCCGCGACGCGCCGTCGAGGGTGGCGGCCTCGTCGATCTCCTTGGGCACGCCGGCGAAGAACGAGTGCATGATCCAGATCGCGAACGACAGGTTGAACGCCGCGTTCACCAAGATCATCGCCAGCCAGGTGTCGTTGATGCCGATGGCGAGGAACTCGCGGAACAGCCCCGCCGCCAGCACGGTCGGCTGCAGCATCTGGGTGACCAGCACCAGCAGCAGGAACGCCAGCCGGCCAGGGAACCGGAACCGTGCGGTGTAGTAGGCCGCCGGCATCGCCACGCACAGCACCAGCAGGGTCGCCGCGACCGAGATCACGATCGTGCTGACCATGTTGTACGGCAGCGGGGTCTCGGGGGTGTCCCACATGCTCGCGTAGTTCGCCGGGTGCCACGCCTCCGGCAGGTACGTGGGGGGTACGCCGAGGATGTCGGCCCGGCTCTTGAACGACCCGACCAGCATGATCAGGTACGGCGCGAGGAAGAACACCGCGACCGCGAGCCCAGCCAGACTGAGCAGCCAGCGGGGCGCACGCCCGCGGGCCTGACTTCCGGCGGCGGCCATCAGTCCTCCCGCATCGGGCGGACCACCCGCAGGTAGACCAGGATGATCACCAGGACCAGCACGAAGTTGACCACGCTCAGCGCGCTGGCCGTGTCGACCTGGCGCTCGGCCTGGATGAACTTGAAGATCATCGTGGTCGTGGTGTCGGCGTTGTAGCCGGGGATGCTGCCGGTGATGGTGCGCAGGATCGGCAACGAGTTGAACACGTTGATGATGTTGATGATCGTCGCTACCGCCAGCGCCGGCCGCAGGCTCGGCAGGATGATCTCGAGGTAGGTGCGGGCCGGGCCGGCACCGTCGACCTGCGCCGCCTCCAAGGTGTCGGCGGGGATCGTCTGCAGACCCGCCAGCAACGTGTACGTCGTGAACGGCAGCGACACGAACACCGCGATCCCCATCGCCACCAGGAACGCCGACACGGTGTTCTTCGTGAAGCCGTACGGCTGGTCGAGGATGCCGACGTCGACCAACGCCCGGTTGAGGATGCCGTAGAACGGGTCCAGGCCGTAGTAGAAGACGACCGAGGTCATCACCACGCTGGACGCCCACGGCACGATCACCGCGAGCCGGACCAGCCGGCGGCCCGGGAACGCCTTGTCCAGCAGCTGGGCCAGCGCCAGCGAAATCAGGATCGTGACCAGCACCACCCCGACCACCCAGACCACGGTGTTGACCAGGACCCGCGGGATCGCGTCGAACTCCAGCAGCCGCTGGTAGTTCTCCGACCCCACCGGGCCCCGGTCCACACCGAACTCCGACACGTCCCGCGTCGACGTCCAGACCATGTAGCCGGCCGGGAACAGCACGATCGCGAAGATCAGCACCAACGTCGGAGCGAGCCAGGGCAGGGCCGAGAGCAGCTCCCGGCCCGCCCGGCCCGACCCGGTCCTGCGTGGCGACTTGGGCGGTCGCGTCTTGCCGATCGACATCGGACGGTCCTTCGGAGGCGAAGCGGTCAGTGCGGAAGATGGGTCAGCCGTCGGCCTTGGCCTGGATCTCCTTCAGCACTGCCGCCGCGTCCTTGCCCTGGCCGATCTGCCCGACCAGGCTCTGGAACGCGCCCTGCGTCGCCGACCACTTGCTGTTGGTGCTGGGGTAGAACTGCGCGTCCGGCAATGCGTCCAGGAACACCTGGAGGTCGGCGTTGTCGTACGCCTCGGCACCGGACTTGGTCACCGGCAGGAAGTTCTCGGTGGTCACGAAGTTCATGTAGACGTCGGTCGAGTAGAAGTAGTCCAGGAAGGTCGTGATCGCGTCCTTCTTGTCGTCGTCGTTCTTGAACGCCATCAGATGGTCGGCCACTCCGAGCGTCACCGGCTCGCCGTCCTTGGTGGGGATCGGCGCCAGTTCGTACTTCAGCTCGGGGTTGTTCTTCTCGATCTCGCCGACGGTCGGCGGCAGCGCCTCGATGAAGCCGATCTTGCCCTGCATGAACACGTTGATCAGCGGGGTTCGGTCGGTCGCTCCGGGGTCGGGCTGGGTCGCCTTCTCGTCGATCATCTTCTTCATGAACTCGACCGCTTCGAGGTTCTCCGGGGTGTCGACGGTGATCTTGTCCGCGTCGCCCCAACCGCCGCCGTTGCCGAACGCCCAGATCGACGTCTCCGCCTGCGCCTCCTCGTTGCCGAGCGGCATGCCGTAGCCGTACACCCCGCCGCCGAGCGCGCTGACCTTCTTCGCCGCGGCCAGCAGCTCGTCCCACGTCTTGGGTACGGCGGTCACGCCGGCCTTGTCCATCAGGTCGGTGTTGACGAACATCGTGCGCGCCGACGCGATCAGCGGCAGCCCGATCTGCTCATCGCCGATCGAGGCGTTCTGCGCGAACGAGTCCTGGAAGTCGCCCAGCGTGTCCTCGGAGACCACGTCGGCGGCCGGGTAGAGCAGGTCGTCGGCCGCGAAGCCGGCGAACGCGTCGATGTTGAGGATGTCCGGCGCGTCGTCGGACTGCACCTTCGTGCGTACGACATCGTTGATGTTGTCCCACGACTGCACTTCGAGGTTGACCTTGATGTCGGAGTTCTCGGCCTCGAAGTCCTTGATGATCCCTTCCCACAGCGCCTGGGTGCCGTCGCTGTAGGAGGGCACCAGCAGGTCGAGGGTGGCCCCGCCCCCGCTCCCGGAGTCGTCGCCGCTGTCTCCGCCGAAACCACAGGCGCTGACTGCCAGACCGAGGCCGAGCGCGAGCGCCCCCACCCGGACCGTTGTGCGTGTGCTCGTCACGATGTCCGCCTCTCCCCGGCACTCCAGGCGCCGAGTCTGATCGTTTTCGCGTGAATTCGGAGATTTTCACGCAGACTTCCACAGCCCGTTGATGATCATGATGCACGCCAGGCGAGTGGTCAAGAGGCTTGGCGGCCTAATGTGAGCGCAGATCCATGCTCGGTTATGATGGACTCTTGACGAGATCGCGCAGATTCGAGCATGATGCTCAATGACCCGCGAGTCAGGAGGAAACCACCGGCCATGAGCGCACCCACGACGACGTACCTCGAAGCCGAGATCGCCACCCAGCCCGGCGACTGGCTGCACGCCGCCGACACCGCTCGCGACCACGCTCAGCTGCTGCCCACGCCGGGTGAGCGCGTCGCGGTGATCGGCTGCGGGACGTCGCTGTACATGGCCCAGGCCTACTCCGTGCTCCGGGAAGCCGCCGGCCACGGCGTCACCGACGCCTGGCCGGCGAGCGAGCATCGGCTCGGTCGCGGGTACGACCGGGTCCTGGCGATCACCCGGTCCGGCACCACCACCGAGGTGGCCGACGTGCTGCGCGACCTGCGTGGCGGCGCGTACGGGACGGTCGCGGCGACCGTCGTCACGGCGACACCCGGCACGCCGGTCGTCGACCTGGCCGACCCGATCCTGATGCCGGAGATCGACGAGCAGTCGATCGTGCAGACCCGGTTCGCCACCGGCACGCTGGCGCTGCTGCGCAGCCACCTCGGCGACGACCTGGCAACCGCGGCGAAGCAGGCCCAGAAGGTGCTGGACGACTGCGCGGAGCACGGCGACGCCGCGGTCCTCGGCCCGGCCGTCGACGCGGACCAGATCACCTTCGTCGGCCGCGGGTGGACCAACGGCCTGGCCGAGGAGGCCGGGCTCAAGCTGCGCGAGGCCGCCCAGCTCTGGACCGAGAGCTACCCGATGATGGAGTACCGGCACGGGCCGGTGAGCATCTCCGCGCCCGGCCGCGTGGTCTGGGCGTTCGGCCCACCGGTCGACGGGTTCGCCGCCGACGTCGCGGCCACCGGTGCACACTTCGAGAACAGCGACATCGACCCGATGGCGGACCTGGTGCGGGTCCAGCGGCTCTGCCTGGTCAAGGCACGGCAGGCCGGCCTCAACCCCGACGAGCCGCGCAACCTGACCCGCTCGATCATCCTGTCGCCGCCGACGGGTCCCGACCAGGTCTGACACGCTGACTCCCGTGCAGACGCTCGCGGATCCCTCGGGTGCCGTCCTGGCGTTCGACGTCGGCGGGACCACCATCAAGGCCGAGGTCGTCGGGCCGGACCTGCAGAGCTGGGCCCGGGCCAGCGTGCCCACCCCGCGCGGTCCGGCGCTGGCCGACGGCGTCGTCGACACGGCGCTCGCCCTGCTCGACGGATTGCCGCCGGAGCAGCGCGACGCGGTCCGGTCGGTCGGCCTCGCCCTTCCTGGCATCGTCGACACCGACCGTGGCGTCAGCGTCTTCGCCGCCAACCTCGACTTGCGCGACGTGCCGCTGGCCGAGCCCGTCGCGGCCCGGCTCGGTCTGCCGGTGCGCCTCGGCCACGACGTGACCTGCGCCGCGGAGGCCGAGCGCCACTCGGGGGCCGCCGCCGACGTGACCGATCCAGTCGTGGTGGTGATCGGCACCGGGATCGCCGCCGTGTCGTACGCGCACGGCCGTCGGGTCGCGGGGGTGACCGGACAGGCCGGCGAGCTCGGGCATGTCGTCGTACGCCCGGGCGGACCGCGGTGCGGGTGCGGCGCGCGAGGCTGTCTCGAGGCGGTCGCCTCGGCCTCCTCGATCGCCCGGGACTATCAATCCGCCAGCGGGAACGACGTGGCCGGTGCGGCGGACGTGGTCGCCCGCCTCGGTCAGGACGCCGTCGCGGACGCGGTCTGGGCCGAGGCGACCACGGCGATCGCCGACGGGCTGCTGATCGCCACCGCGCTGCTGGCTCCCGGGGCGATCGTGCTCGGTGGCGGCCTGGCCGAGGCCGGTGCCCGCCTGGTCGACCCGGTGGCCACGTCGATGCGCGAGCGGGCGACCGCGGTGACGGTGCCGCCGCTGCTCACCGCCGCCCACGGCAGCCGGGCCGGGGTGGTCGGCGCCGCCCTGATCGCCTCCGCCCCTTCCGCCTCCACTTCCTCCGTTGAGTGTGACGAGTTGGCGCGACACGCCGGCGTGTCGCCGCCAACTTGTCACACTCACCGGGACGGGGGTGGTCTTGGTGAGCGTTGAGCGGGTACGGGGGCGGGTCGTCACTCCCGATGGTGAGATCGCGGACGGTGTCGTGGAGGTCACCGGCGACCGGATCACCCGGGTCGACGACGCCACGGCGTTCACCGGCCACGACCTGCCGGCGGCGTCCGGCACCGTGCTGCCCGGGCTGGTCGACGTGCACAACCACGGCGGTGGCGGCGCCGCGGTGACGGCCGGCGACCCGGAGCAGGTCGTGGCCGCGGCCCGGCACCACCTCGGCCAGGGCACCACGTCGATGGTGGCCAGCGCAGTGACCGACCGCCCGGACCGGCTGGTCGCCGCCGTCGCCGCGGCGGCCGACGCGGCGCAGCTCGGCGAGGTCGCCGGCATCCACCTGGAGGGCCCGTTCCTGGCGGCCGCCCGCTGCGGCGCCCAGGACCCGCGCCACCTCCTCCCCCCTGACCGCGGACTCGCGCGCGAGCTGCTGGCGGCCGGCCGCGGCCACGTGCGGGTGATGACGCTGGCGCCCGAGCTGCCCGGCGCGGACTCCCTGGTCGAGCTGCTGGTGGAGTCCGGCGTCGTGGTCGCGGTGGGCCACACCGAGGCCGACGCGGCCACCGCGGAGCGGGTGCTGAGTGCCGACGGCAACGGCCTCGCCACCCACCTGTTCAACGCCATGCCCCCGCTGCACCATCGTGACCCCGGCCCGGTGGCCGGCTGCCTGTCCGCGGCGGCGCGCGGCCTGGCCAGAGTCGAGCTGGTCGCCGACGGCGTCCACCTCGCCGACGCCACGGTGCGTACGGTCTTCGGCCTGCTCGGTCGCGACCGGGTCGTGCTGGTCACCGATGCGATGGCGGCGGCCGGAATGCCCGACGGTGGCTACCAGCTCGGGCCGCAGGCGGTCAGTGTCGTCGACGGTGTCGCCCGGCTCGCCAGCGAGGACGGGTCAGGCTCGATCGCCGGCGGCACCGCGCGCCTCCTCGACGTCGTCCGCCGGTGCGTGGACCACGCCGGAATCGACCTGGCCGACGCCGTCGTCGCGGCCTCGGCCAACCCGGCGGCGGTCCTGGGCCTCGACGCCGAGCTCGGCAGCCTGCGGGCCGGTCTGCGGGCCGACGTCGTGGTCGTCGACGACCAGCTGCGGCCACTGCGGGTCATGCGCGGGGGGTCGTGGGTCGGATGATCCTCACCGTCACGTGCAACCCGGCGATCGACGTCACCTATCGCGTCGACTCGCTGGTGCCGGGCGAGATGCACCGGGTCCGCGAGGTCACCGAGCGCGCGGGTGGCAAGGGAGTCAACGTCGCCCGCGTCCTCCACCTACTCGGCGAGCAGACGTTGGCGACCGGCCTGGCCGACGTCGGGTTCGCCGACGCCGTCGAGGAGCTCGGTGTGCCGGCGGCGTTCGTCACCGCGCTGCCGAGCCTGCGCCGCACCCTGGTCGTGCACACCGACCGCGAGACGACGTCGCTGTGGGAGCCCGGTGCCGTGGTCGAGGAACCGGCCGAGGCGGCGCTCAAGCTCGAGCGCCACGTCCAGCTGCTGTTGACCGGTGCCGACGGACTGGTCGTTGCGGGCAGCCTGCCGCCGGGCTTCGCGCCGGACCTACCGACGCGACTCGCCGAGCTGGCGATCGACGAGGACGTGCCCGTCGTACTCGACCTCGACGACGAGCCGCTGCGAGTGGCAGCCGACGGCGGCGCAGCAGTGCTGATGCCGAACCGCGACGAGCTGGCCCGGCTGGTCGCAGCGGAGGGCGATCTCGACGTGGTGGCCGCGGCCCGTGAGCTGTCCGGTCGCAGCCGGGCCTCGGTCGTCGCCACCCTCGGCGTCGACGGGATGGTGGCGGTGACCAAGGACGGCAGCTGGCACGCCGTGGCCGAGCAGGTGGCGGGCAACCCGACCGGTGCCGGCGACGCGGCGGCGGCGGCGGTCATCCGCGGCCTCGTCCGCAGCGAGCCCTGGCCCGAGGTGCTGGCCGATGCCGTCGCACTGTCGGCGGCCGCGGTCGTCGCGCCGGTGGCCGGCGAGGTCGACCTCGCTGCGTACCACCAGTGGCGCGGCACGATCGAGGTCCGGCCCATCGACTCGCTGATCGTCCAGCAGGTGCCGCGATGACGCTGGCCTCGCTGACCGACGTCCTCGCCACCGCCCGGGCGGAGCGGCGTGGCGTCGGCGCGATGAACGTCATCCAGCTCGAGCACGCCGAGGCGATCGTGGCGGGCGCCGAGCGGGCCGGGCGTCCCGTCGTACTCCAGATCTCGGAGAACACGGTGGCGTACCACCGCTCGCTGGCACCACTCGCGCTGGCCTGTCTGCGGATCGCGGCCGACTCGTCGGCCGACGTGGTCGTGCACCTCGACCACGCGACACGCCCGGAGCTGGTGAGGGCGGCCGTAGAGCTCGGGCTGCCGTCGGTGATGTTCGACGGGTCGACGTTGCCGCACGAGGACAA
The DNA here is from genome assembly GCA_050699035.1 of Nocardioidaceae bacterium. Lineage (GTDB taxonomy): Bacteria > Actinomycetota > Actinomycetes > Propionibacteriales > Nocardioidaceae > WHTB01. The sequence goes on from JBOHDE010000002.1 coordinate 18,636, forward strand.
CGTCGCGGCGACCGGCGACATCGCCCGCTGGTGCCACCAGCGAGGAGCAGCGGTCGAGGCCGAGCTGGGTGAGGTCGGCGGCAAGGACGGTGTGCATGCTCCGGGGGTACGGACCGATCCGGCCGCCGCCGCGGAGTACGTCGAGCGCACGGGGGTCGACTCGCTGGCCGTCGCCGTCGGCTCGTCGCACGCGATGCTCACCCGCGACGCAGTGCTCGACGACGACCTGATCGCCGCGATCGCCGCGGCGGTGTCGGTGCCGCTGGTGCTGCACGGCTCGTCGGGGGTACCGGACGACGGTCTGGTCAGCGCCGTCGCGGCCGGCATGACGAAGATCAACATCGCCACGCACCTCAACGTCGCGATGGCGGCCGCGGTGCGCGCGGCCCTGGACAGTGACCCGCAGCTGGTCGACCCGCGCAAGTACCTCGGCCCCGGTCGCGACGCCGTCGCCGCCGAGGTCGCCCGGCTGCTGACGCTGCTCGCGACCAGCCGCTGACCAGCCGCGGCTGCTCCCCCGCCCCAAACGGGGTATCAGTCGGGCTGATGTATCGGTACGATACGTTGTGTCGATAGGTTCTTCCGATACGTACGGAGACGTCAACCATGGCCAAGCGTGGCGGCCCTCTCGAGCTCGCGGTCCTCGGACTGCTGCATGAGACACCCATGCACGGCTACGAGCTGCGCAAGCGGGTGTCGGCGTTGCTCGGCTGGGGCCGCGTGCTGTCGTACGGCTCGCTCTACCCGTGTCTCAAGCAGATGCAGCGCGTGGGCTGGCTCACCGAGGACAGCCAGCCGGCGGTCAAGGCGAGTCGGCGCAAGATCGTCTACAAGCTGACCGCCGAGGGCAAGGAGCGGTTCGAGACGATGATGTCGTCGGCCGGTCCGTCGGCCTGGGACGACGACGCGTTCGGTGTGCACTTCGCCTTCTTCGGCCGCACCGACGCGGAAACCCGGATGCGCATCCTGGAAGGCCGTCGCACCAGGCTCGAGGAAAAGCTGGAGCGGGTACGAGCGTCCTTCGCCCGCACTCGTGAGCGGGTCGACACCTACACCCTCGAGCTGCAACGGCACGCACAGGAGTCGGTGGAGCGCGAGGTGTCCTGGTTGACCGACCTGATCGACGACGAACGTTCGCGGCACTCACCCACAGTCCGCGGGCGAAAACGTACACCCACGAAGAAGAACGAGAAATGAGGAGACCGATGGGTTCGGTTCGCGTAGCCATCGTCGGCGTAGGCAACTGCGCCGCGTCCCTGGTCCAAGGGGTCCACTACTACCGTGACGCCGATCCGTCGGGTTCGGTCCCTGGGCTGATGCACGTGGAGTTCGGCGAGTACCACGTCCGCGACGTCGAGTTCGTCGCGGCGTTCGACGTCGACGCCAAGAAGGTCGGCTTCGACCTGTCCGAGGCGATCTTCGCCAGCGAGAACAACACGATCAAGTTCAGTGACGTGCCGCCGCTCGGCATCACGGTGCAGCGTGGCAACACCCTCGACGGCTTGGGCAAGTACTACCAGGAGACGATCGAGGAGGCGGAGGGCGAGGCCGTCGACGTCGTCAAGGTGCTGAAGGATGCCCAGGTCGACGTCTTGGTGTCCTACCTGCCGGTCGGGTCGGAGCAGGCGGACAAGTTCTACGCGCAGTGCGCGATCGACGCGGGCGTGGCGTTCGTCAACGCGCTGCCGGTCTTCATCGCGTCCGACCCGGAGTGGGCGAAGAAGTTCGAGGACGCGGGGGTGCCGATCATCGGCGACGACATCAAGAGCCAGGTCGGTGCGACCATCACGCACCGGGTGATGGCCAAGCTGTTCGAGGACCGTGGCGTCGTGCTCGACCGTACGTTCCAGCTCAACGTCGGCGGCAACATGGATTTCAAGAACATGCTGGAGCGGGAGCGCCTGGAGTCGAAGAAGATCTCCAAGACGCAGGCCGTCACGAGCAACCTGGCGCACGACCTCGGGGCACGCAACGTGCACATCGGCCCGTCGGACTACGTGCAGTGGCTCGACGACCGCAAGTGGGCGTACGTCCGCCTCGAAGGCCGGGCCTTCGGCGACGTGCCACTGAACCTGGAGTACAAGCTCGAGGTCTGGGACTCCCCCAACTCGGCCGGCATCATCATCGACGCGATCCGGGCCGCGAAGATCGCCAAGGACCGTGGCGTCGGCGGCCCGATCCTGTCGGCGTCGTCGTACCTGATGAAGTCGCCGCCGGTGCAGCGGCCGGACGACGAGGGACGGGCCAGCGTGGAGGCGTTCATCCGCGGCGACGTCCAGCGCTGACCAACTTCACCCCTCGAACCGACAGCTCTGGGCCGCCGGAGGCCCTCGAAATGTCTGTTCGGGGGGTGAAGTCCGTACGGGCGGCTATGAGCACAACAGTTGTGCATAACTAGTATGCACAAGTATTCTGCATGCATGGCCGACCGGACACCGCGCCGTACGACGCTGGACGCCACCGCGATGCGGGTGCTCGCCCACCCGCTGCGATCCCGACTGCTCGGGCTGCTCCGGCTCGAGGGCGCCGCGACCGCGACCACCCTCGCCCGCGCGCTCGACACCAACACCGGAGCCACCAGCTACCACCTGCGCAAGCTCGCCGGCGTCGGCCTGGTCGAAGACACCGAGGCGGGCCAGGGCCGTGAGCGGGTCTGGCGCGCCGCGCACGACCAGCACTCCTGGTCGTCGGCGTCGGCCGGCGACGACCCCGACGCCCGCGCGGCCGGCGACTGGTTGCAGGGCAACGCACTGCGGTGGTTCACCGAGCAGGCCGAGCGGTGGACCCGTGAGCACGACCAGTGGTCCGACGCCTGGCGCGACGGCGGCGGCACGTCCGACTACTTCCTCCGGCTGACCGCGGCTCAGCTGCTCGAGCTCAACCAGGAGCTGTCCGCCGTGATCGAGCGCTACGCCGCCGCCGGACCCGCGTTCGACGACGACGCCCGCCGCGTCATGGTCTTCGTGCACACCTTCCCCGAGGGCGACCCGGCATGAGCCCGCTCTCGGCGCCGCAGACGTACCGACGCTTTCTCATCCTGACCGCGCTGCGCTGGCTGCCGGTCGGTCTGATGATCCCGATCATGGTGCTGCTGCCCCTCGACCGTGGGCTCAGCCTGACCGAGCTCGGCATCGCGGTGTCGACCCAGGGCCTCGTCGTGCTCGCCCTCGAGCTGCCGACCGGCGGGCTCGCGGACTCGCTCGGCCGCCGCCGGGTGCTGCTCGCCGCCTCGGTGATCGGGATCGCGTCCGTGACGCTGTTCTTGTACGCCGAGACGATGGTGGCGTTCATGGTCGTCTGGACCCTGCAGGGCGTCTACCGCGCGCTCGACAGCGGCCCGCTGGAGGCGTGGTACGTCGACGCGACGCTGGCAGCCGAACCGGACGCGCCGCTCGAACGCGGGCTCAGCGCCAGCGGCGTCGTGCTCGGTCTCGCGATCGCCGGCGGCGCGCTCGCCAGCGGCGGCATCGTCGCCCTCGACCCGGTGCCCGGTGTCGACGCACTCGCCGTCCCGGTCATCGCCGCGCTCGCCCTGCAGCTGCTCGGCGCCGTCGGCATCGCCGTGCTCATGACCGAGCCGGCCCGGACGCGTGGGGCTCGGGCGGCCGGCCGGGCCGTGCTCGCCGTGCCCACCGCCATCGCCGACGGCGTCCGGCTGCTGAAGCGGTCGCGGGTGCTGCTGGCGCTGGTCGCCGTCGAGCTGTTCTGGGGCTTCTCGATGGTGACGTTCGAAGGACTGCTGCCGGTGCGGCTGAGTGAGATCGTCGGCGACGCCGAGCAGGCCGCGACGATCACAGGTCCGGCCAGCTCGGCCGCCTGGATCGCCTCGGCGGCCGGCGCGGCCGTGATGCCGTGGCTCGGGCGGCGGCTCGGCATCGCACCGACCGCTGCGCTGATGCGCATCGTGCAGGGCGTGACCGTGGTCGGCATGGGGCTGTTCGGCGGGGTCGTCGGCGTGATCACGGCCTACCTCGCCTGCTACGCCGTGCACGGAGCGTCGAACCCGGCACACATGACGCTGCTGCACCGACAGGTCGAGGGTCCGCTGCGGGCGACGGTGGTGTCGCTGAACTCGATGGTCAGCCAACCGGCCGGCGCGGTCGGGATCATCGCGCTCACCACGATCGCCGACGGCACGTCGGTCAGCGTCGCGATGTATGTCGGGGCGGCCGTGCTCGCCGTCGCCGCGCCGCTGTATCTCCCGGCGTGGCGCCAGGAGCGTCGGCACCGCGCAGTTGTCAGGCAGAACGTGCGCTCCGGCGCACGATCTGTCTGACAGCTCGGGGCTGGGAGACTGCCCGGATGAGTGTGCTGCGCGACCTGCGGGTACTGCTGCGCGGTCGCGACTTCCGCCGGCTGTTCGCGGTGCGCTTCGCCAGCCAGTTCAGCGACGGCGTCTTCCAGGTCGCGCTGGCGTCGTACGTGCTGTTCTCCCCGGACCGGCAGGCGACGCCGCAGGCCATCGCGGCCGGGTTCGCCGCGATCCTGCTGCCGTTCAGCGTCCTCGGGCCGTTCACCGGCGTATTCATCGACCGCTGGTCACGGCGGCAGATCCTGGCCTGGGCGAACTTCGTCCGGATCGCGGTGATGCTCGGGATCGCGCTGCTGGTGCATCTCGGCGTCGCCGACCTGACCCTGTTCGTCACCGTACTCGTCGCCCTGTCGGTGAACCGCTTCCTGCTCGCGGCGCTGTCGGCGGCGCTGCCGCACGTGGTCGACGCGGAGCGGCTGCTGATGGCGAACTCGGTGACGCCGACCGCCGGGACCGCAGCGTTCCTGACCGGCGTGGCGGCGGGTGGGCTGCTGCGGGAGGTCGCGGCCGGCCTGGATGGACCGAGCAACGTCGTCGTGCTGGTGGCGGCGGCCGCGCTGTACGGCGTCGCCGGCGGGCTCGCGATGCTGATCCGGCGCGACCTGCTCGGTCCGGACTACGACCCGGCGCGGCCCAGTGTCCGCGAGCACGCCCGGCACGTCTTGGTCGGGCTGGTCGACGGCCTGGCGCACCTCTGGTCGCGTCGCCGCGCGGCGTACGGCTTGATCACGATCGGCTCGCACCGCTTCTGGTACGGCATCTCGACGGTCGCCACGATCTTGCTGTACCGCTCGTACTTCCACGACCCGGCCGACACCGACGCCGGTTTCGAGGGACTGGCAGTCGCGGTGCTGGTGTCGGGTGCGGGGTTCGTCGCGGCGGCGTTCGTGACCCCGTTCGCCACCCAGCGGCTGAGCCTGAAGCGGTGGATCATCGTGTTGCTGGCCCTCGCCGCCATGGTGCAGGTCGTGCCGGGCGGCCTGTACACCGAGCCGACCTTGCTGGTGGCGGCGTTCGTGCTCGGCCTGTCCGCGCAAGGGGTCAAGATCAGCGTGGACACGCTCGTGCAGACATCGGTCGACGACGCGTTCCGGGGTCGGGTGTTCGTCCTCTACGACGTGGTGTTCAACGTGGCGTTCGTCGCGGCGGCGGTTGCGGCGGCGTTTCTGCTGCCGGCCGACGGGCACTCGTACCCCGTCCTCCTGCTGTCCTCGGCCGGGTACGCCGTGACAGCGCTGGCGTACGCGCGATCTCGCTGACCCGGGGGGCCACCGTCGCGTCAAAGATTGCCCAATTGGGCAAAATTCGACCCGGTCCCGGCCGGATCGAGGTGGAACTTTGCCCAATTGGGCAAAATTCCACCTCGGTCAGGACGACTGTGCCGCCCACCAGCGCAGCAGCTCCTCGCGCGCCCGGTCCGCGCCGAGCGGCCCGTGCTCGATCCGCAGTTCGAGCAGGAAGGTGTACGCCTTGCCGACCGTAGGCCCGGGATCGATGCCGAGGATCTCCATGATCTGCCGGCCGTCCAGGTCGGGACGCATCGCGTCCAGCTGCTCCTCCTTGGCCAGCCGGGCGATCTCCTGCTCCAACGAGTCGTAGCTGCGGCGCAGCCGGTCGGCCTTGCGCTGGTTGCGGGTAGTGCAGTCGGCCCGGGTCAGCACATGCAGCCGCTCGAGCTGGTCGCCGGCGTCACGGACGTAGCGGCGTACCGCGGAGTCGGTCCAGACCCCGGCGCCGTAGCCGTGGAACCGCAGATGCAGCTCGACCAGCCGCGCGACCGCGTCGATGTCGGAGCCGGAGAACCGCAGCGCCGCCATCCGCTTGCGGGTCATCTTGGCCCCGACCACGTCGTGGTGGTGGAACGTCACGAGGCCATCGGGTTGGAAGCGTCGGGTACGGGGTTTGCCGATGTCGTGCATCAGGGCCGCGAACCGCACGATGAAGTCGGGAGCCGGGACCGTGAGCCGCGGCTCGAGGTCGATGGCCTGCTCCAGCACCGTCAGGGAGTGCTCGTAGACGTCCTTGTGGCGGTGGTGCTCGTCGCGCTCGAGCCGCAACGCCGGCAGCTCGGGCAGCACCAGCTCGGCCAGCCCGGTCTCCACCAGCAGCGCCAACCCCGGACGCGGGCGCGGTGAGCAGACCAGCTTGACCACCTCGTCACGGACCCGCTCGGCCGACACGATCGCGATCCGCCCGGCCAGGTCGCGCATCGCCGACACGACCTCGGGTGCGACCTCCAGCCCCAGCTGGGCGGCGAACCGGGCAGCCCGCAGCATCCGCAGCGGGTCGTCGGTGAACGACTCCTCCGGTGTGCTCGGCGTCCGGAGTACGCCGGCGGCGAGGTCGTCGAGGCCGCCATGGGGGTCGACGAACTCACGCGACGGCAGCGCGACCGCCATCGCGTTGACGGTGAAGTCGCGACGGCGCAGGTCGGCCGCAAGGCTGTCGCCGTACGCCACCTCGGGTTTGCGGGACTCGGGGTCGTACGACTCCGACCGGTACGTCGTGATCTCGAGCTGGTGCTCGCCCTTGCGGCAGCCGATCGTGCCGAACTCGCGCCCGACGTCCCAGACGGCGTCGGCCCAGTCCCGGACCAGCCGCTCGGTCTGGTCGGGGCGCGCCGACGTGGTGAAGTCGAGGTCGTTGCCCAGCCGGTCCAGCAGCGCGTCGCGGACCGGCCCACCCACCAGGGCAATCTCCTGACCCGCCGCGGTGAACAACGCGCCGAGCTCGTCGATCACCGGCGCGATCCGCAGCAGCGAGTGGACCGCCTGCCGCTGGACCTCGCTCAGCCGAGCCGGCGCCGGCCGAGCACTTTCGTCGCTGCCCTCGGCGGGCGTCAGGGGCTCGGTCACGGGCACCCACTCTAGGTGCAGCGCTGGAGCGAGGCGGGTCGGGCCGTCGTGCACCGACCGTTAGCATTCCCCCGTGACTCGCCCGTGCCTGGACTCCGCGTGAGCCGGGTCGCGCGGACCCGCACGGTCGTCCTGTGCGCGCTCGTCCTGCTGATGTCGCTGCCGCTCGCCGCGGCGGCCGCGGGGGAACCGGCGGGCGCGGGGGAACCGGCGGGCGCGGGGGAACCGGCGGGCGCGACACCGGCGAGCGCGGCCCCGCAGACCAGCCCCGACGACACGGTGCCGCCGATCACCGTGCACAACCTGCAACCCAGCACCCTCCGGGAAGGGCAGTCGCTCGCGGTCACCGGCGCGGTACGCAACACCAGCGACGAGCGGTGGGGCGACATCCAGGTCAACCTGGTCTTCTCCGATACCCCCCTCACGTCGGCCGACGCGTTGACGTCGGCCCGACCCGATCGCGACCAGCTGGCCGTGCGTCAGGTGCTCGAGTTCGGGCGGTTCCGCGACCTCGGTGGCCTCGAGCCCGGCACCGAGCGCGACTTCTCACTGCGCGTCCCGTACGACGCGTTGCCGATCAGCGGGGCGTCGGGCGTCTACGTCGTCGGGGTCGAGGCGCGGGCGACCATCGCTGACGGCACCCGGCCGACGGTCGCCACCAGCACGGCGTTCCTCCCGCTGGTGGGCAGCGACCAGCCGAGCCACCGGGTCGACCTGGCGATGCTGTGGCCCCTCACCAACCGGGTGCCGCGGGGACAGTCGGCGTACGTCGACCAGAGCCTCAGCACCGACATGGCCGCCGGTGGCCGACTGCGGGCGCTGACCGAGATGGGTGCGTCGGCGGGCAACGTACCCCTCAGCTGGGTGGTCGACCCGGCGGTGCTCGCCGCCGCCGCGGACCTGGCCGACGGCTACCCACTGGCCGGACGCCGCGACGAGGTGCCGGCGACCTCGGACACCGCGGTCGCGGCCGCTTCGTGGCTCGCGGCAACCCGGCAGGCGTTCACCGGCGACGAGGTGCTCGCCCTCCCGTACGGCGACCCCGACATCGCCTCGCTGGCACACGCCGACCTCGCCGAGGCGCTGACCGGCCCGGTCGGCGCCGCCAGCGCGACGCTGCAGGAGCTCGGCATCTCGGCGACGCGGCTGCTGTGGCCGGCCGAGGGCATGGCCGACCAGGAGACGTTGGACGCGGGTTCCGGCCTGACCCCACAGTCGGCCCTGCTGGCCCGGCAGACCGTGGTCAGACCCGACGACGAGAAGCCGGGCGGGCCGGCCGCGGTCCCCATCCAGGTCGGCGACCGTGACATCGCCGGCCTGGTCTACGACCGTGGCCCCGTGTCGCCGCGCGGCGACGAGTCGATGCTCCAGTGGCGCCAGCAGATCCTGGCCGTCGCCGCGCTGCGTGCCCTCGACCCCGACGCGGTCGGCCAGCTCGTGGTCGCACCGCCGCGTACCCTCACCCCGGACCCGCACTGGGCCGAGGCCGACTTCTTCACCGGTCTCCGGGCGCCGTGGCTGCGCACCGTACCGGCCGGCGACCTGCGTGGCGCTCCGGACGGCGAGCCACCGCGGCTCCGCTACCCGCATCAGACCCGCCGCCAGGAGCTGAGCGCGGCCACCCTGGACGCCGTGCGCGACCTCCTCACGTCGTCGCAGACCCTGACCGGCGTGCTCAGCGAGCCCGACGCCCAGCAGCAGAGCACCGATCGGGCCGTCGGCATCGGCGCGTCGGCCGAATGGCGCAAGGCGATGTCGTTCGGGCGGTCGCTCACCGAGTCCCACGTGCGCGCCAACCGGCGTCAGATCGCCGCCATCACCGTCGAGCCACCGGCCGGCCTGATCACGCTGTCGGGCACCGAGGGCCGGTTCCCCGTCACCATCACCAACGGCCTCGACCAGCCCATCACCGTGAGCATCCGCGGGTCCGCCGGCGACACGTCGCTGCAGATCGCCGAGGTCGACCCGGTCACGATAGAGCCGGAGCAGCGGCGCAGCATCCCGCTCGAGGCGACCTACCGTGGCGTCGGCATCAGCAACGTCTCCGTGTCGATGGTCGACGGCAGCGGCAAACGGTTCGGCACGCCCGCGCTGCTGCGGGTCCGCACCACCCAGATCGGCGCGATCATCTGGGTGATCATGGGCGTCGGTGCGGCCGGCATCTTCTTCGCGGCCGGCCGCAGCATCGTCCGGCGGGTACGCGGTCGGCGCCGCGCCACCGGAGCAGCGGCATGAGCGACAGCCTGCTGCGCTCGAGCGCGGTGATGGCCGCCGGCACGGTCGTGTCGCGGCTGACCGGGTTCGTCCGCGGCGCCATGCTGGCCGCGGCGATCGGCCTCGGCGGGCTGCACGCCGACCTCTTCACGCTCGCCAACACCGTCCCGAACATGCTCTACATCCTGGTCGCCGGCGGGGTCTTCAACGCCGTGCTCGTCCCGCAGATCGTCCGGGCGATGAAGCAGGACGCCGACGGTGGCGAGGCGTACGTCAACCGCATCCTCACCCTGTCCGGCCTGTTCCTCGCCGGGGTGACGGCGGTGCTGGTCGCCATCGCGCCCGCCGTCATGTACGCCGTCACCCGGGGCGGCCTGTTCGTCGACGGTCTCGAGGACCAGCGGGACTCGCTGGTCACGTTGGCGCGGTACTGCCTCCCGCAGGTGTTCTTCTACGGCGTGTTCGTGCTGATGGGCCAGGTGCTCAACGCCCGTGGCCGGTTCGGGCCGATGATGTGGGCACCGATCGCCAACAACCTGGTGGCGATCGCGGTGATCGGCGTCTACCTCTGGGTCTACGGCGCCTCGCAGGGCAACCAGGCGTACGCCTCGGGCGAGGAGCTGCTGCTGGGCCTCGGCTCGACGGCCGGGATCGTCGTCCAGGCGATCCTGCTGGTGCCGTACCTGCGCGCGGCTGGGGTGCGGTACCGGCCGCGGTTCGACTTCGTCGGCACCGGGCTGATGCACACCCTGCGGCTGGCGGTGTGGACCGTGCTGTTCGTGGTCGCCAACCAGATCGCGTACGTCGTGGTGATCTCGCTGGCGACCGACGCGACGGCCTCCGGGGCGCTCGCCGGCGAGGAGGGATCCGGCGTCACCGTCTACAGCAACGCGTTCCTGCTGGTGATGGTGCCGCACGCGATCGTCACCGTCTCCTTGGCCACGGCGACGCTGCCGCGGCTGTCGGCGCTGGCCGCCGACGGGCGCCGCGACGAGGTCCGCTCCGAGATCGCCACCACGGTGCGACACGCGCTCGCGGTGATCCTGCCGTTCTGTGTGCTGCTCACGGTGATCGCCCCCGCGCTGGCGGTGATCCTGTTCGGCTGGGGCGCGGCCGCCGGGGGTACGGACGTGCTCGCGCTCACCTTGATGGCGTTCGCTCCGGGGCTGCTCTTCTTCACCCTGCACTATCTGATGCTGCGTGGCTTCTACGCCCAGGAGAACACCCGGACACCGTTCTTCATCCAGCTGGTCGTCTCCGGCACCAACATCGTCGCGGCGGTCGGCATCACCAGTGCGGTCGAGACCAGGGACGTCGCCCCGCTGCTCGCCCTCGCGTACGGCTGCGCCTACCTGGTCGGGTCGGTCGTCTCGGTGACCGTGCTCGGCCGGCGCACCGGCGGTCCACCGCTGGCCGGCGTCCCGCGGTACGCCGGCGCGGTGCTGCTGGCCGCCGTACCCTCGACGCTCGCCGCCTGGGCCGTGGTCCGCGGCCTGGCGGCGCTCGGCGTGGACTCCGGATCCAGGTCCGGGGCGCTGCTTGAGCTGACCGCGGCCGGTCTGGTGGCGGTCATGATCTTCGCCGTGCTGGCCCGGCTGCTCCACCTCGCGGAGGTGACCGGCGTCATAACGACGGCATTCGGTCGTCTCCGTCGTACCCGACCGCGTACCTGACCCCGCAGGAGCGCCTAGCATGGGTGCGGATGGATCGGGATGAACGCCAGAGGAGGTCAGCAGCCGTCATGACGGTCGAGCCAGGTCGACTGCTCGCCGGTCGATACCGGGTCGAGGATCTGCTGAGCGACCGCACCGGCGTCCGGTCGTGGCGCGCCGTCGACGAGGTCCTCCGCCGCTCGGTCGCCGTCGACATTCTGGCGGCCGACGCGCCGCGTGCCACCGCCCTGGTCGATGCGGCCCGCCGGTCGGCCGTGGTCGCCGACAGTCGCTTCCTGCGAGTCCTCGACGCGTCGAAGGAGAACGGCGACGTCTACATCGTCCGGGAGTGGGCCCGCGGCGAGTCGCTCGACCTGGTGCTCCGCGACGGGCCACTGACCCATCGCCGCGCCGCCTGGGTCGTCCGCGAGATCGCCGAGGCGATCGGGATGGCGCACCGCGCCGGCATCTTCCACTGGCGGCTCGTCCCCGAGAACGTGATCGTGACCGAGACCGGGGCGGTCCGGATCGTCGGCCTGGCCACCGCGGCCGCGATGCAGGGCCTCACCTACGCCGAGCCGGAGGCCGAGGACGTCCGCGGGCTCGGCCGGCTGCTGTACGCCACGCTGGTGACCAAGTGGCCGGGAGGCCCGGACTGCGCCCTCCCGCCCGCGCCCACCGAGCACGGTCGGCTGATGCTGCCGCGCCAGGTCCGCGCCGGTGTGCCGCGACCGCTCGACGACGTCTGCGACCGCATCCTGGGAGACCCGCCACGGCACCACGCTCCGCCGTTGCGCACGGTCGACGAGGTCGCGGCGGCGCTGGCCGACGCGGCTGGTCTCAGCAGCGAGGTCGCCGACCCCGAGGCCACCGAGATCGGTGGGCTGACCGCGGCCCGGATCCCGGCCCACGGATTCCAGCAGTTCACCGGCGGCACCTCCGGCGGCGCACCGTCCGGGCCGCCCCCGGCGCTCCTGCCGGTGCCGGCCGGCCCGCCGCCCGCCAACCGCGCGGGGCCGCCGCCACGGGTCACGGCCCAGATCCCCGTCACCCCGGCCGGGCCACCCGCGGGCGCCCGCCATGCCGCTGCGCCGAACGGCGACCAGCGGCGCAGCAACACCTGGCTGATCATCGCGCTGGTGGTGCTGGTCGCCGCCGTGATCGCGTTCCTGATCGGCTTCAACCTGACCGGCGGCGACAACAACGAGCCCAAGGCCGAGCCGCAGCAGCAGCAGAACCAGGCTCCGCAGCCGATCAAGATCGCCTCGGTGGCCGCCTGGGACCCGTTCGGCGAGGGCGGCGAGAACGACGACGAGGCGCCGCTGGCCATCGACGGCGACCGGGCGACGTTCTGGACCACGATGTCGTACTACAACCGGGCCGACTTCGGCGGGCTGAAGCCAGGTCTCGGCCTGGTCGTCGACCTGGGCGAGCCGCGGGACGTGTCCTCGGTGCGGGTCGACGTCGGCAGCGGTGGCACCGACTTCGAGGTCCGCGTCGCCCCCGGCGCCACCGACGAGGCACCGGGCAACCCGGACGACTTCCAGACCCAGGGCACCGCTGAGGGCGCGACCGGCAACACCGACGTCGAGCTCGACCGGGCGGTGACGACCCGCTACGTCCTCGTGTGGCTGACCAAGCTGCCGCCCAGCGGCGGCGACTTCAAGGGCCAGGTGCGCGAGGTCTCGGTCCGGGGATGAGCGACCGGCCGTCGGTCGAACCCGTCGACGACGCGGAGCTGATGGCGCGGCATCGGGCCGGCGACGCCGCGGCGTTCGAGGAGATCTTCCGGCGGCACCGCGACCGGCTCTGGGCGGTAGCGCTGCGGACGCTCGGCGACCCTGAGCAGGCGGCCGACGCCCTGCAGGACGCGATGCTGTCCGCGTTCCGGCGGGCTGACTCGTTCCGCGGCGACGCCCAGGTGACCACCTGGCTGCACCGCATCGTGGTCAACGCCTGCATCGACCTGACCCGCCGCAACAAGGTGCGAGCCGCCGACCCGCTGCCGGCCGACGAGGACCGGCGCCCCGCCCTGGCCGACCATCGGGTGGGCGAGCCCGCAGCGCGCATCGCCGAGCGGCACGACGTCCGGGCCGCGCTGGCGACGCTGCCGTTCGACCAGCGGGCCGCGCTCGTCCTGGTCGACATGGAGGGCTACTCCGTGGCCGAGGCGGCCGCCCTGCTCGACTGTCCGGAGGGCACGGTGAAGAGCCGCTGCGCCCGCGGCCGGGCGCGGCTGGCACCGTTGCTCCGGTCGCTGTGGAACCCCGACGACCCGTCGGCCGTCCCATCCGTGTCGGCCCAAGACCAGACCCGAGGAGGTGAGCCGGCATGAGCAGCACGGATCCGCATCTGGATCTCGACGACCTCGCCGACCATCTCGAGGGCCTCACCGATCCGCCGGAGCGCGGCCGGATCGACCAGCACCTGCGTACGTGCGATCGCTGCAGTGCGCTGGTCGCCGACCTGCAAGGCGTGTCGAGCGCGCTCGCCGCCGAGCCGGCGCCGGCGATGCCGGCCGCGGTCAGCGCGCGGATCGAGCAGGCACTGGGCGCCGAGCGTCGTGACGCGACTCACCTCGACGGCGACCCCGTCGCCGTACCCCTCGACCGGCCGCGCCGCCGCCGAGCCGCCCGGGTGCTGCTCGCCGCCGCGGCCGCCGTCGTCGTGGTCGGCGTCGGGGGTACGGTTCTGCGCGACGTGGGTACGGGTGGCGCGGACGAGGCCTCGACCGCCGGCGGCTCGGCGGACCGGCAGTCTGCCGAGGCAGACGCGCCCGGGGCCGTACGCGAGTCGGCCGACTCCTACGACTCCGGCGGCGGCGCTCGAGCGAGCGATGAGGCCGCCCCGTACTCCGAGCTGGAACTTCAGGACAGCGCTCCGGGCGACGCCATCGAGGAGGCCACCGCCCGCCTGAAGACCGCCGGATCGCAGCGCGTGCGGGCCACCTGCGTCGGGCAGGCATTGGGCGACCCGAGATGGCGGGGTACTTCGTACGCCGTCCGGATCGGCGGCCGGCCTGGCGCGGTCGCGTTCCTCGGCGATCTCGAGGCCACCAGGGAGCTGGTCGAGGGCATCCTGGTCAGCTGCGGCGACGAGCCGCGGGTCGTGGGACGCCACCCGATCCGGCGCTGACCGGCTCCCGGGTCCGGGAATGCCGAACGCCTAGGATCGGTTGGAACGGGTAACCGCCTGTGCGCAGGCGGCACCGTCTTGTCCGTGACGTTCTCACTACGAAAGAGGCGACGTGTCTGACGACGTACGCGACCTCATCATCATCGGGTCCGGCCCGGCCGGCTACACCGCGGCGATCTACGCCGCCCGCGCGCAGCTGCGACCGCTGGTGCTCGAGGGGTCGGTGACCGCTGGTGGGGCACTGATGACCACCACCGACGTCGAGAACTTCCCCGGCTTCCCGCAGGGCATCATGGGGCCCGCGCTGATGGACGACCTGCGCGCCCAGGCCGAGCGGTTCGGCGCCGAGCTGCTCACCGACGACGCGGTCGCGGTCGACCTCGCCGGACCGGTCAAGCGGGTCACCGACGGCGCCGGCACCGAGCACCTCGCCCGCGCTGTGATCCTCGCCACCGGCTCCGGCTACCGCAAGCTCGGCCTGCCGGACGAGGAGCGGCTCTCGGGTCACGGCGTCAGCTGGTGCGCCACCTGCGACGGGTTCTTCTTCCGGGACCAGGACATCGTGGTCGTCGGCGGCGGCGACTCCGCGGTCGAGGAGGCCACCTTCCTCACCCGGTTCGCCCGCAAGGTCACCCTCGTCCACCGGCGCGACTCGCTGCGCGCCAGCAAGATCATGCAGGACCGCGCGTTCGCCGACCCGAAGATCGAGTTCGCCTGGCACACCGAGGTCGCGGCGCTGCACGGCGACGACAAGCTGACCGGCCTGACCCTGCGGGACACCCAGACCGGCGAGACCCGAGAGCACGAGGCGACCGGCCTGTTCATCGCGATCGGCCACGACCCGCGCTCCGAGCTGTTCAAGGGTCTGGTCGACCTCGACGACGAGGGCTACGTGCTGGTCGACGCACCGTCGACCCGTACCAACCTCGAAGGCGTCTTCGGCTCCGGCGACCTGGTCGACCACACCTACCGCCAGGCCGTCACGGCCGCGGGGACCGGCTGTGCCGCCGCCCTCGACGCCGAGCGCTACCTGGCCGCCCTCGACCACGTGGCCTCGACCGCCGGCGACGTGTCGGCCACCGAGGCCGAGGCGCATGCCGCCGGCGAGGTACAGACCCTCAACGAGCAGGTCGCCACCGCCGGCGCCTGACCCGACGCACTCCCACCCCCACAACGAAGGAGCCCACCACCGTGGCCAACCTCCCCGCCGTCACCGATGCCGACTTCTCGACCAGCGTGCTCGGTGCCGACAAGCCCGTCCTCGTCGACTTCTGGGCCGAGTGGTGCGGACCGTGCCGCCAGATCGCCCCGATCCTCGAGGAGATCGCCGACGAGCACGGCGAGAAGCTGTCCATCGTCAAGATGAACGTCGACAAGAACCCCCAGGTGCCGGCGCAGTACCGCGTCACCGGCATCCCCACTATGGCGGTGTTCTCCGGCGGCGAGATGGTCAAGACGATCGTCGGCGCCAAGCCGAAGGCCGCCCTGCTCAACGACCTCAGCGACGTCATCGGCGCCTGAGACTCACCCGTCGGCCCGGGTCAGATGTGGGTCGGTGCGTTCTCCCTACGTACCGACGCCGACCGCACTGGCTCGGGCCGCATCGATCCCAGGATGCGCTCCAGCGCCACCTCGACGTCTTCCTTCCAGGTCAGGGTCTGCCGGAGGTCGAGCCGTAGCCGCGGGTAGCGGTGGTGCGGCCGCACCGTCTTGAACCCCACGGCGGCCAGGAAGTCGGCGGGTACGACGCAGCGCGAGCGCTCGGCATGCACCTCGGTGACGCCGAAGGACTCGATCGCCTTCACCCCGCCGCGCTTGATCAGGTCCTTCGCGACCGTCTGCACCAGCACCCGGCCGAGACCGCCGCCACGGAACTCCGGCTGGATCCGCGCGGTCATCAGCAGCACCGCGTCGCCGCTGACCGGCGACGTCGGGAAGGCCACCGAGCGTGGCACGTGCGTCGGCGGCGCGAACAGCACGTACCCCGCGACTGCCTTGTCGACGTAGACGATGCGGCCGCAGGACCCCCAGTCGAGGAGTACGCCGGACAGCCACGCCTCCTTCTCCAGCCCCGGATCGCCGGACTCCTCGGCGCGCTCACCCGCGACCGGGTCGAGCTCCCAGAACACGCAGCGCCGGCAGCGGACCGGCAGGTCGTCGACGTTGTCCAGCGTGACGTTGTCGATCCGGCGACCCATCAGCGTTCGCCGTCCTGGTCGCCCGCCGCGGTCTCCCCCGCCCGCGGACGCCGGCGCAGCAGCCCGGCGACGAAGCCGGCGACCGCGCCGACGAGAGCGACCCCCGTCGAGGAGACCACTCGTCTCAGAGTCGAGCCCACCTGTCCACCCCGCTCGTGTTGCGGCGACAATGAGTGTGTAGATGCATGGTATTCCCCGCGGAGGTAGTCCCGCAGATGCAGCAGCAGCCGGCTCGGCACAGCCGCGAGACGCGACTCGACATGTATGTCGACCGCTATGCCTCCCGCACCCGCGGGATGACGGCGTCGGAGATCCGGGCGCTGTTCGCCGTCGCCAGCCGACCGGAGGTGGTGTCGCTCGCCGGCGGCATGCCGAACATCTCCGGGCTGCCGTTGGACACCATCGGGAGCATGGTGCACGAGCTCGTCACCGAGCACGGCACCGAGGCGATGCAGTACGGCTCGGGACAGGGTGTTCCTATCCTGCGCGAACAGATCTGCGACGTGATGGCGCTCGAGGGTATCGAGGCGCATCCGGACGACGTCGTGGTCACGGTCGGTTCGCAGCAGGCGGTCGACCTGGTCACCCGGATCTTCTGCGACCCCGGCGACGTGGTGATCTGCGAGGCTCCGTCGTACGTCGGGGCGCTCGGCGTGTTCCGCGCGTACGAGTGCGAGGTGGTGCACGCGGAGATGGACGCCGACGGGCTTGTCCCGGCCGCGCTGCGTGACGCGCTGGCCGCCGCCGCGGCCGCCGGGCAGCGGGTCAAGTTCCTGTACACGATCCCGAACTTCCACAACCCCGCCGGCGTCTCGATGTCCGAGCCCCGCCGGCGGGAGGTGCTGGAGATCGCCCGCGAGCACGACCTGCTGGTGCTCGAGGACAACCCGTACGGCCTGCTCGGCTTCGACCAGGAGCCGCGCCGCGCGTTGCGCGCCGACGAGGTGGAGCGGGTGGTCTACCTCGGGTCGTTCTCGAAGACGTTCGCGCCAGGCCTGCGGGTCGGGTGGGCGCTGGCTCCCCACGCCGTCAGGGAGAAGCTGGTGCTCGCCCAGGAGTCGTCGACGCTGTGCCCGTCGTCGTTCAGCCAGCTGATGATCTCGTCCTACCTGGCCGGCCAGGACTGGATGGGGCAGGTGAAGCAGTTCCGGGAGATGTACCGCGAACGTCGGGACGCGATGCTCGAGGCGCTCGACGACCTGATGCCGGACGGCACCACCTGGACCGTTCCGGCCGGCGGATTCTACGTCTGGCTGACGCTGCCGCCCGGGCTCGACGCGAAGGCGATGCTGCCGCGTGCCGTGACCGCGCGGGTCGCGTATGTGCCGGGCACGGCGTTCTACGCCGACGAGTTCGGCAGCCAGTGCATGCGGCTGTCGTACTGCTACCCGACGCCGGAGCGGATCCGTGAGGGAGTACGCCGGTTGGCCGCGGTGGTCGAGCAGGAGCTCGACCTGCGGGCGACCTTCGGTGTCTCCACCAAGGTCCAGGTCCGGTCCTACGACACCCCGAACACCGACCTGACCTGATCGACGAGGAGCTGTCATGACTCAGTCCGGCCGCGTGGTCGTACTCGCCGGTGGACTGTCGCACGAGCGCGACGTGTCCTTGCGGGCCGGGCGGCGGGTCGCCGAGGCGCTGCGGTCGGCCGGGGTCGAGGTCGAGGTGCGTGACGTCGACTCCTCTCTCGTCCCCTCGCTTCGCGCCGACCCACCACGGTGCGTCTTTCCGCTGCTTTATGGCGAGTCCGGCGAGGACGGCACGCTGCGCGAGGTGCTCGACCTGCTGTCCATCCCGTACGTCGGGTCGCCGCCCGCTGCGAGTCGGCTGGCGTTCGACAAGCCGGTGGCGAAGGCGTTGGTGGCTGCCGCTGGGATCCGCACGCCCGAGTCGGTCACGCTGCCGCACGACACGTTCCGCGAGGTCGGCGCGACCGCGCTGATCGAGGTCGTGGTGGATCGGCTCGGTCTGCCTCTGGTGGTCAAGCCGACCCGCGGCGGCTCGGCGCTCGGCTGCTCCATCGTCACCGAGCTGGCGGAGATGCCGGGCGCGATGGTCGGCTGCTTCGCGTACGGCCCGTTCGCCCTGCTCGAGCGGTTCGTCGACGGCACCGAGGTGACGGTGTCGGTGATCGACACCGGTTCGGGTCCGCAGGCCCTGCCAGCCGTCGAGATCCGGCCGGTCGACGGGCGCTACGACTACAGCGCCCGTTACACCGCGGGTTCCACCGAGTTCGTCACCCCCGCCAAGCTGGAGGCGGACGTCGAGGCCGAGGTCGCCCGGGTGGCGATCGAGGCGCATCGGGTTCTCGGGCTCGCCGACCTGTCCCGCACCGACCTGATCGTGGACCAGGACGGAGTCGTCTGGTTCCTCGAGGTCAACGTCGCACCGGGGATGACCGAGACGTCGCTGCTGCCGCTGTCGGTCGAGGCCGCCGACCTCGACCTCGGTACGGTCTGCCGGTCACTTGTCGATGCGGCTGTTAAACTATAGATCGATTTGTCGACAAGGATACTAACTGCTTTGCGGGTCCATCACCTTGACGATTCGCTCCAGGTCGTCGATCGAGGCGAACTCGACCGTGATCCGGCCCTTGCTCTTGCCGAGCGCGACCTTGACCCGAGTGTCGAAGCGTTCCGAGAGCCGGGTGGCCAGGTCGTCCAACGCCGGGGCGACCGGGCGCTTGGCCCGTGACGACGGCGCCTTGTCCTGGGCGCCGATCTCGCCGACGGCGACGATCTCCTCCAGGGCCCGGACCGAGAGCCCTTCGGCGACCACCCGGGCGGCCAGCCGGTCCTGTTGGTCCGGATCGGGGATGCCGAGCAAGGCCCGGGCGTGGCCGGCCGAGAGCACCGCCGCCGCCACTCGTCGCTGCACGGCTGGGCTCAGCTTCAGCAGCCGGAGCGTGTTGCTGATCTGCGGCCGGGACCGGCCGATCCGGCCGGCCAGCTGGTCGTGCGTGCAGCCGAAGTCGTCGAGCAGCTGCTGGTAGGCGGCGGCCTCCTCCAGCGGGTTCAGCTGGGCGCGGTGCAGGTTCTCCAGCAGCGCGTCGCGCAGCAGGTCGTCGTCGCTGGTGTCACGGACGATTGCCGGGATGTTGGCGATGCCGGCCTCCTGGCAGGCCCGCCAGCGACGCTCCCCCATGATCAGCTCGTAGCGGTCGTCGCCGACGGCGCGGACCACGATCGGCTGCAGCAGACCGATCTCGCGGATGGAGAACACCAGCTCGGCCATCGCGTCGGCGTCGAACACCTGGCGCGGCTGGCGCGGGTTGGGGGTGATCGCCTCGACCGGGAGCTCGGCGAAGCGGGCGCCGTCCACTGGTGCCAAGGCGGGTCCCGAGCCGTTCTGGCTGGCGGCCTGTCCCGCTCCGCGCTCCGCGTCCGGAACCGCCTGGAGCGACGGCAGGTCGTCGCCGCCGGTCGGCGTCGTCGGCTCGTCAGGCGCCGTGGGGATCAGGGCACCGAGGCCGCGTCCAAGTCCACGTCGTCGAGTGTTCACTGTGCCTCCGCTGGTTGGCTGGCGCGGGAGTCCCGGCCGATGGCGAGCTCGCGGGCGGCCTCGAGGTAGGACAGTGCGCCGGGCGAGCCTGGGTCGTAGGTCATCACGGTCTGGCCGTAGCTCGGGGCCTCCGAGATCCGGACCGACCGGGGGATGGCGGTATGGAGCACGGCGTCCGCGAAATGGGCGCGCACCTCGTCGGCGACCTGGGCCGCCAGCCGGGTGCGTGCGTCGTACATCGTTAACACGACCGTGGAGATCTCCAGCTCCGGGTTGAGATGCGCCTTGATCAGCTCGATGTTGCGCAGCAGCTGGGTCACGCCCTCGAGCGCGTAGTACTCGCACTGGATCGGGATCAACATCTCGCGGCCGGCGACCAGAGCGTTCACGGTCAGCAGTCCGAGCGACGGCGGGCAGTCGATGAAGATGTAGTCGAACCGGTCGTCGGTGCCGTTCGTCTCGGCCAAGTACACGTCGAGTGCGCGCCGTAGCCGCGACTCCCGCGCGACCAACGTCACCAGCTCGATCTCGGCGCCGGCCAGGTCGATGGTCGCGGGCACACAGAACAGGCCCGGCGTGTCCGACGACTCCTGGACCACCTCGGCGATCGCGGTGCCGTCGGCGATCACCTCGTAGACGCCGGGGGTGCCCTCACCGTGCTCGACACCGAGGGCGGTGGACGCATTGCCCTGCGGGTCGAGGTCGACGATGAGGACCCGGAGGTCGTGCTGCGCCAGCGCGGCGGCCATGTTGACAGCGGTCGTGGTCTTGCCGACCCCGCCCTTCTGGTTCGCCACCACGAAGACCCGGGTGGCCTCGGGTCGCGGCAGCGGGTGGCGTGGCTGCGCCCGGGCGTCCAAGATCTGGTTCCGCACCGCCATTGCCAACGGTGTGGCGTCGCGGTCGTACCGGTCGTCCGGGAACACGGTGGCCAGTTCGGCCGCAGTGAGTGGGCGTGGGCCGGGCGCCGGCACCGGGCCGAACGCCGATGTCGTCGCCGGTGTGGTCGCCGGTGTGGTCGAAGGGATCGAGGGGGTGGGATCGGGTGGGATCACAGCAGGCACTCCGCGGTCGGTTGTTTCACGTGAAACGTCGACGTCCTGAAGACTTGTCGACTTATTGGCTTGAGGTGGATGACCCCAGCCCAGGGGGGAGGGAGAAGGTGTTGGGCGAGCTGTGGGCCAACCTAGGCCTCGTCGAATGCTCACCGATCACGCCTCCTCGTCCGCGGACTCCCGCGCCGCCGCGATCTTGCCGACGGTGCCCCAGTGTCGCCCGCGACCACCTCGACGACCAAGGCCGCCACGCCGTCGGGGCGGGACTGATATCGGCGTACTTCCCAACTGATCGCGCCGAGTCTGCGTAAGGCCGGTTCAGCCGCCGCCAACTCGGCTGCTGCAGCATCGCCCTTCATCGCGACCAGCCGGCCCCCCGGGCGGCACAGCGGAAGAGTCCAGCCGGCGAGTCGGTCGAGTGGCGCGACAGCCCGAGCAGTCACATAGTCGAATGCCCAGCCGTGTTGTTCCTCCGCCCGGCCGCGGACCACCTCGACCTGGCCGAGGCCAAGGCCATCGACCGCCTCTTGCAGGAAGGTGGCCCGTCGCAGCAACGGCTCCAGCAACGTCACCCGAAGGTCCGGCCGGATGATCGCCAGCACGATGCCCGGGAGGCCGGCCCCGGCGCCCACATCGCAGACCGACGCCTCCTCGGCGAACGCGTCGGCGACCACGGCGCAGTTCGCCAGGTGCCGGTCCCACAGCCGGGGAATCTCGCGCGGCCCGATCAGCCCACGGACGACGCCGGCATCGGCAAGCAGCTCGGCGTACCGAGTGGCGAGCGGCAGGTGGTCACCGAACAGCACCGCCGCCTCCGGCGGTGGAGGCGGCGGTGTTTCACGTGAAACGTCAGACCCAGAGAGAGCCATGTCAGCTCGGCAGGATCACCACGTGGCGCTTCGGCTCGACACCTTCGGACTCGCTGGTCAGACCCGCCTCGGCCACGACGTCGTGCACCACCTTGCGCTCGAACGGTGTCATCGGCTCCAGCGGCTGCGGCTCACCGGACTCCTTGACGACCTTGACCGCGTCCTCGGCGATACGTACCACCGCGGCCTTCTTCGCCGCCCGGAAGCCATCCACGTCCAGCATCAGCCGGCTGCGCTCGCCGGTCTGCTGGTACACCGCCAGCCGGGTCAACTCCTGAAGCGCGTCGAGTACCTCGCCGTCGCGGCCCACCAGAGCAGAGAGGTCTCCACCGACGATCGACACCGCGGCTCGGTCGCCGTCGACATCCATGTCCAGATCGCCGTCAACGTCGGCGATGTCGAGCAGTTCCTCGAGATAGTCGGCGGCGATGTCTCCCTCGTGCTCGAGCTGCTCGATCCGCAGTGAGCTCTCACTCGG
>JBOHDE010000002.1:41004-54774 GCA_050699035.1 Nocardioidaceae bacterium
CTGGGCTCGACACTGGGCTCGACACTGGGCTCGCGGTCAGCATCCGCACTGTCGTCGGTGCTCTCCTCAGCTGCCGCCTCGGTCGACTCGTCGACGACCGGGTCGGTCGCGCTCTCCCTCACGTGCATCTCCTCGTCCAGGTGATCGTGCGATCTCGGCTCGTCAGCGGCGTCATCCGACTACTTCTTCGGTTGCTGACGGCCCGGCTGCTTCTTACCGGTCTGTTTCTTGCCTTGCACGTTCTTGCCCTGCGCGTTCTTACCTTGCGCGTTCTTGGGCTGCGTCTTCTTCGCCTGCGTGTTCTTGGGCTGCGTCTTCTTCAGCTGTGCCTTCTTCGGCTGGGCGTCCTGCTGCGACTGCCCGCCGGTCGGCGGCTGACCCTGCCGCCGCTCGCTGCGCGACTTCTTCTTCGGCTGCTGCCGCGCCGCGACCGGCTTCTCCTCGACCACCGTGTCGCCCGGATCAGCGTCGGCTGCCTTGCCCTTGTGCCGACGCGCGTCCCGCTCCTCCTTAGCCTTCATCGCAGGCGTCCCGGGGGCGGGGTTGTTGCGGATCACGTAGAACTGCTGGCCCATCGTCCACAGGTTCGAGGTCGTCCAGTACAGCAGCACACCGATCGGGAACGCGACGCCGCCAACTGCGAACACGACCGGCAGCACATAGAGCAGCATCTTCTGCTGCTGCGCGTACGGGCCGGACATCGCGTCCGCCGGCATGTTCTTGCTCATCAGCTGGCGCTGGGTGAGGAACGTCGTCGCCGTCATCGCCAGCACCAGGATCAGCGCCAGGATCTGCGTGTTGACCGTGCTCGGGTCGATAAACCGCTCGGAGATCTTGGCGCCGAACAAGGTCGCACTGCGCAGCTGCTCGGCCTGCGCCTCGGTCATCACCCCCTTGGGGTGCCCCTTGCTGGCCTGGTCGATCAGCCGGAACAGCGCCAGGAAGATCGGCATCTGCAGCAGGATCGGCAGACAAGACGCGAACGGGTTGGTGCCCGTCTCCTTGTACAGCGCCATCGTCTCCTGGGCGAGCTTCTCCCGGTCGTGGCCGTACTTCTTCTGCAGCGCCTTCACCTTCGGCTGCAGCAGCTGCATGTTGCGGCTCGACTTGATCTGCTTGACGAACAGCGGGATCAACAGGATCCGGATCACGATGGTCAGGCAGATGATCGACAGCCCCCACGCCCAGCCCTGCGCCGCCGGCGACTCGCCGAACGCGCTGGTGAACATCGTGTGGAACGACGTCAGGATGTACGACGTGACGTAGTAGAGCGGCGTGATGATCGCCGAGCCGATGCTGACGAAGAAGTCGATCACTCAGAAACTCCGACCGTTGTGTGGCGAGTGGTGGCGGGCACCGGGTCGTATCCACCCGCAGCCCATGGGTGACAGCGGGCAAGCCGACGCAGCGCGAGCCAGCTGCCTTTCATCGAACCGTGCTCGGTAACCGCGTCGAGCGCGTACGCCGAGCAGGACGGGTGATACCGGCAGACCTGGCCGTACAGCGGGCTGATCAACGCCCGGTACAGGCGCAGCAGTCCGATCAGGAGGTACTTCACCGCCGCTCACCCCGCCGGGTCCGCGCCACGGCCAACGCGACTGCCGCCTGAAGGTCGTCGATCAACATCGGGCCGGCATCGGCAGCCGGGGGGAGCGCCCGGACGACCAGCCGGGCGCCGTCGGGCAGGCCGGGCATCAGCTCACGCACCGCATGCCGAAGCCTGCGGACCACGCGGTTGCGGACCACCGAGCCACCCACTCCCTTGCTGACCACGAATCCGGCTCGTGGTGGCGGGTCGTCGCGGTCCACCAGCAGATGCACGGCTAACGTCGCGCGACCGACGCGCGTTCCACGCCGAACCACCCGGGCGAACTCGTCGCTTCGGGTGATCCGACTCCCCGCGGGCAGCACGCTGCACCGGGAGCGCTGGCCTCAGGCCGCCAGGCGCTTACGACCCTTGCCACGGCGGGAGGCGAGGATCGCGCGACCCGCACGGGTGCGCATGCGGAGACGGAAGCCGTGCTTCTTGTGCCGGCGACGGTTGTTGGGCTGGTACGTACGCTTGCTCACGGCTACTCCGGGTCAGCTGGTGTGTCGCGAATTCAGGGGTCCAGAGCGGTGGATCAACGAGCACCGCCCACCCGCGGTGAGCCTTGGGGAAGACGTCCGTGGACATGCGGCACCTGTCGACACCGAATCGACCGCCCCACGGTACGTGGTTGCCCTCTGGAGGGTCAAACCGAGCCTACCTGTGGACAACCTCGGTCCCACCAGGTGACCGAAAACTGCCCACTCTTGCAGAGACTCGCCGGTGAGGGGGTGGAGCGACACGCCGATAGTTCAGGGGATTTCACCGACGGATCGGGGCAACTCTCGCGTAACCCTGTGGATGACGGGTTGATTGGCACCCCTTTGGGTTGTTAGCGTCCCCGCCCACGGCGCCCTGTCGCGGACCGTGCCCGTCTCTGACGAGCCATGATCCTCGGGGAACTCGTCCGACCTACCCACATCCTGTGGACAAAGGTGTGGATCAGCAGTGGGATGAGCGAGGGATCAGGGTGTGGGACGTGCGGCTCGTGGGCCGCAACCAGCGACGGGAGACACTGTGAACGAGTCGGACGGCACCCCGCGCACCGAGGCGGACACCCACCCTGCGGGTGAGCTCGACCCGATCTGGGCCCGATTGGTCGACGACCTTCCGGCCAGCCAGCGCGCCTGGCTGGCCGGCAGCAAACCCCTGACACTCCACGAGAACACTGCCATCGTCGCGGTCCGGGACGACTTCACTCGCACCCAGCTGGAGAGCCGGCTGCGGCCGCAGCTCGAGGACGCTCTCTCCCGCGAGCTCGACCGCGCTGTGCACCTCGCCGTGACGGTCGACTCGACACTGATCGACACCACCGAGCAGGACGACACCCCTCCGCTCGATGGGCGGTCGGGTATCGACGACGCAGCGTCGTCGGAGTTCCGGAGCACCGTCCGGCTCAGCGACCAGGGGTCGACGGCGAGCGGGCCGTCCACAGACATACCTGTTCATCCACAGGTAGATCAGTCATTAAGTCGACAAACATCTTCGGCTCCTCCAGGGCGGGACCGGTCGAGTCCGCCGGCGCCGCGACAGAACGTCGCCGAGACCCGGCTCAACCCGAAGTACGCCTTCGAGACGTTCGTCATCGGCTCGTCGAACCGGTTCGCGCACGCCGCCGCGGTCGCCGCCGCCGAAGCTCCCGGCAAGGCGTACAACCCGCTGCTGGTCTACGGCGAGTCCGGCCTCGGCAAGACCCACCTGCTGCACGCGATCGGCCACTACGTCCGCAACCTGTTCAACTCGGCCCGGGTCCGCTACGTCTCCAGTGAGGAGTTCACCAACGACTTCATCAACGCGATCCGCGACGACCGGGCTTCGACGTTCCAGCGGCGCTACCGCGATGTGGACGTCCTCCTGATCGACGACATCCAGTTCCTCGAGGGCAAGATCCAGACCCAGGAGGAGTTCTTCCACACGTTCAACACGTTGCACAACGCCAACAAGCAGATCGTGATCACGTCCGACCGGCCACCCAAGCGGCTCGAGGCGCTCGAGGACCGGCTGCGCAACCGGTTCGAGTGGGGCCTGATCACCGACGTCCAGCCCCCCGACCTCGAGACCCGGATCGCGATCTTGCGCAAGAAGGCCGCGACCGAGCGGCTGACCGCGCCGCCGGACGTGCTCGAGTTCATCGCCAGCAAGATCCAGACCAACATCCGCGAGCTCGAGGGCGCACTCATCCGGGTGACGGCGTTCGCCAGCCTCAACCGGCAACCGGTCGACCTCACCCTGGCCGAGATCGTGCTGAAGGACCTGATCCCGGAGGGCGGCGAGCCGGAGATCACCGCGGCGTTGATCATCGCCCAGACCGCCGCCTACTTCGGGCTGTCCATCGACGACCTGTGCGGCCAGAGCCGCAGCCGGGTACTGGTGACGGCCCGGCAGATCGCGATGTACCTGTGCCGCGAGCTCACCGAGCTGTCGCTGCCCAAGATCGGGCAGCAGTTCGGCGGGCGCGACCACACCACGGTGATGCACGCCGACCGCAAAATCCGCCAGCTGATGGCCGAGCGGCGCAGTGTCTACAACCAGGTCACCGAGCTCACCAACCGGATCAAGCAGCAGGCCCGCCAGTCGTGAGCCCGTCGACGCGCGGCCACTGGCCAGCAGATTTCGGGCAGTTCAGGCACCGCACAGACTGGGGACAGTCCTGTGGATCATTGCCGATCGCGGGGGACAGGGTGTGGACAACCGGGGACGACACGACACCGGGCCGACCGGCGTCCACCGGTCCCGGATAGCTCCGGACCAGCCCTCCCCAGCCGCGGTGGACACAGATACCGGGGCTGACCTGCGACGACGTTGGTTGTCCACACTGTCCACCGAGGCTATGAACCCGATGAGGACCTAAAGATATGAAGACGTTCGACAAGGACTCCCGGACCTCCGTCCTGGGGACAACCTCGCGGCCAGGTACGAACGGAGCACCGACAGCCGTGGGAACCGTAGGCGCGGCATGGCAGGATTCCCTCGCGGGATCGATGTCATCTCGCGATCACCAGAGCGACCCGGTCACACGATCGGGCACCGAGGCACCAGGAGGCAGCCGACCGTGAAGTTCCGCGTGGAGCGTGACGCGCTCGCCGATGCTGTCGCCTGGGCAGCCCGCAGCCTCCCCCTACGGCCCAGCGTTCCCGTTCTGGCCGGTCTGTTGGTCGAGACCAGCGACGCGGGCCTCGTATTGTCGGGCTTCGACTACGAGACCTCGGCGCGCGTCACCATCCCGGCCGAGGTGGTCGACGAGGGCCGCGCACTGGTCTCCGGTCGGCTGCTGGCCGATATTTCGCGGAGCCTCCCGGCCAAGCCGGTCGAGATGGCGACCGACGGGGCGAAGGTGTCGCTCACCTGTGGCAGCGCCCGGTTCAGCCTGCAGACGATGCCGGTCGAGGACTACCCCGCGCTGCCTGACATGCCGACCGCGTCGGGCACCGTCCGCAGTGACGTGTTCGCGACCGCGGTGGGCCAGGCGGTGACTGCCGCCGGCCGCGACGACATGCTCCCGGTCCTCACTGGTGTCCGCGTCGAGATCGACGGCTCGCACCTCGCCCTGATGGCGACCGACCGCTACCGGCTGAGCCTGCGGGAGCTCGAGTGGTCGCCGAGCCTGGGCGACTTCACCGCGACCGCCCTGGTCCCGGCGAAGGTCCTCGCCGACACCGCCAAGTCGCTGACCGCCGGTGGCGACGTCACGATCGCGCTGTCGTCCACCGGGGCCGGCGAGGGCATCATCGGTTTCGAGGGACAGACCGCAGGAGGCACCAGGAGTACGACCACCCGGCTCCTCGACGGCGAGTTCCCGAAGGTGCGGGCGCTGTTCCCCAGCGAGTCGGCGACGGTGGCCCGGGTCGACACGCCGACCTTGGTCGAAGCGGTCAAGCGGGTGGCCCTGGTGGCCGAGCGCAACACCCCCGTACGCCTCAGCTTCAGCAAGGGCCAGGTGACGCTGGAGGCCGGGAGCGGAGACGAGGCACAGGCGTCGGAGTCGGTCGAGGCCGATGTCGACGGCGACGACATCGCGATCGGCTTCAACCCCGGCTACCTCCTCGACGGCCTGGGCGCGATCGACGCTCCGGTGGCCCATCTGGCGTTCACCCAGGCGACGCGGCCAGCCGCGTTGGCCGGCGCCGGCGACTTGGGGGCCGAGCCCACTCTCGACTTCCGCTACCTGCTGATGCCGGTCCGTCTGCAGGGCTGACAGCGGGCGGACCAGACCAACCTCCCGGCGACCTGGAAGGACGACGATGCACCTCGGACTCGTAGGCCTCGGCAAGATGGGCGGCAACATGCGCGAGCGGCTGCGTGCCGCCGGGCTCACCGTCACGGGCTACGACCGCAACCCCGAGGTCAGCGACGTCGGCTCCCTGGCCGAGCTGGTCGAGCAGCTCCCGACACCGAAGGTGGTCTGGGTGATGGTGCCCGCGGGCGACGCCACCCGGGCCACGGTGCGCGAGCTCGCCGACCTGCTCGGCGAGGGTGACGTGGTCGTCGACGGCGGCAACTCCCGGTGGACCGACGACACCGAGCATGGTGCCCTGCTGGCCGACCAGGGCGTCGGGTTCGTCGACTGTGGCGTGTCCGGCGGCGTCTGGGGCCTGGAGAACGGCTACGCGCTGATGTGCGGCGGCGAGGCCGAGCAGGTCGCCAAGGTGCAGCCGGCGTTCGACGCGCTGAAGCCCGAGGGCGAGTTCGGCTTCGTGCACGCCGGCAAGATCGGCGCCGGGCACTTCTCCAAGATGGTGCACAACGGCATCGAGTATGCCCAGATGCAGGCGTTCGCCGAGGGCTGGGAGCTGCTCGAGAAGGTCGAGCTGGTCGACAACGTCACCGAGGTGTTCCGGTCCTGGCGGGAGGGCACCGTCATCCGGTCCTGGCTGCTCGACCTGCTCGTCGCCGCGCTCGACGAGGACAACCACCTGGACAAGATCGCCGGCTACGCCGAGGACTCCGGCGAGGGCCGGTGGACGGTCGAGGCGGCGATCGAGCATGCCGTACCTCTGCCCGCCATCACCGGCGCGCTCTTCGCCCGGTTCGCGTCGCGCCAGGAGGACGCACCGGCGATGAAGGCCGTTGCCGCGATGCGCCAGCAGTTCGGTGGACATGCCGTGAAGGCCGGTCCGCCGCCGACCCAAGAGTCGTAGGCCGTGCACGTCGCCCAGCTGTCGCTGCACGACTTCCGCTCGTACGCCGAGGTCGACGTCGCGCTGGAGCCGGGCATGACGGCGTTCGTCGGCCCCAACGGCCAGGGCAAGACCAACCTGGTGGAGGCGATCGACTACGTCGCCGCGATGCGGTCCCACCGGGTTGCGGCCGACGCCCCGCTGGTGCGTGCCGGCGCCGAGCACGCCGTGGTCCGGGTGGGCGCCGTCCGGGATGGCCGCAACGCGCTGGTCGAGATCGAGATCAACCCCGGCCGAGCCAACCGCGCGCGGCTCAACAAGTCACCGCTCCCCCGCACCCGCGATCTGCTCGGCGTGCTCCGGGTGGTGCTGTTCGCCCCGGAGGATCTCGCGCTGGTCAAGGGTGACCCGTCCGACCGCCGGCACTTCCTCGACGACCTGCTGGTCGCGCAGGCGCCCCGCTTCGCCGGGGTACGCCAGGACTACGACCGGGTGCTCAAACAGCGCAACACGCTGCTGAAGACGGCCGGCCTGGCGCGGCGCAGTCGGCAGTCCTCCGGTGACCCGCTGGCCACTCTCGACGCCTGGGACGACCACCTCGCCCGCACCGGCGCCGAGCTGCTCGCCGCCCGGCTCAGCCTGGTCGACGCCCTGCAGCCGCACGTCGCGGCGGCATACGCCAAAGTCGCGTCGCAGGCCAGCCCGGGCCGCGACCAGGCGACGCTGACCTACAAGCCGTCGTGGGAGCTGCCGCCCGAGCGACCCAGCCGTGAGGTGCTGACCGCCGCGCTGCTCGCCGAGGTCGCCCGCCGCCGCGACGACGAGATCGACCGCGGCATCTCGCTGGTCGGACCGCACCGTGACGACGTGACGCTGGCGGTCGGTTCGCTCCCGGCCAAGGGCTACGCCAGCCACGGTGAAGCCTGGTCGTTCGCGCTGGCGCTGCGGCTCGCCTCGTTCGAGCTGCTGCGGTCCGACGGCGACGACCCGGTGCTGATCCTGGACGACGTGTTCGCCGAGCTCGACACCGACCGCCGCGACCGACTCGCCGAGATGGTGGCCGGCGCCGAGCAGGTCCTGGTCACCGCTGCGGTGCCGAAGGATGTGCCCGAGCTGTTGGCCGGTGCACGCTATGACGTGATGGAAGGCGAGGTGCGCCGTGTCCGATGAGCCGGACCGCCCCGAGTCGCCGGCAGCTGGGAAGGGGTCGCCGCCGCCCGAGCCGGATCCGGAGCACGCGACGACCGGCCTGGAGATGGCCCGCGCCGTCGCCCGGTCGATGGCGACCGGCCGAAAGCGTCGCGCCGGCAGCCGCCGCACGGCCGACCCGTTCGGCCGGCGCCGCCGCACCGGTCCGACCGTGTCCGGCGCGTTTCCGGACGAGCGCGACCCGCAGACCCTCGACGCCACCATCGACCGGCTGGTCGACGAGCACGGCTGGTCGACCGACGTCGCGGTCCATGGCGTGTTCGCCCGGTGGGACCGCATCGTCGGCAACGACGTGGCGCAGCACTGCACGCCGGAGCGGTTCGCCGACAGCCGGCTCTCCGTCCGGGCCGACTCGACCGCGTGGGCGACCCAGATGCGGCTGCTCGCCCCCACCGTCGTACGCCGGCTGAACGAAGAGCTCGGGGACGAGACCGTGCTCCGCATCGAAGTGCTCGGACCGCACCTGCCGACCTGGTCGAAGGGTGCCCGCTCGCTGCGCGACGGTCGGGGTCCGCGCGACACCTACGGTTAGGGCTCGACGACCGGCCGGCGGTCCGCTCCGTGGACGGCGCCGCGCGGCCCGAGGCGGGTTTTGCGGTCCCCGCCCGCGTATGGGGACCCATCGGCCCCCTGGGCAGCCGCTCTGCGCGACGGTTACGGGCCGCATGGGGCCGCTGTGACGGCGATGGTCCACAGGTCCCGGCGGTGCCGACCGCGTATAAGGCCCGTGAACGGCTATACTGAGGATTGTCGTAGGGACCGCTCCCGTGCGTCATCAGGACCATCGCGCGGGGCGGTTTGTCATGTCTGGTCCACGGAGGTTTCCCGCGTGACGGCTGCTGAAGAGTCAGTACAGACCGACGAGCTCAACGGCGTGGTCCCCGCGACCTACAACGCGAGCGCGATCCAGGTCCTGGAGGGCCTCGACGCCGTCCGCAAGCGACCGAGCATGTACATCGGCTCGACCGGCGAGCGCGGGTTGCACCACCTGGTCAACGAGGTCGTCGACAACTCCGTCGACGAGGCCCTGGCCGGCCACTGTGACCGGATCGTGGTGACGATCCTCGCCGACGGCGGGGTGCGGGTCGAGGACAACGGCCGGGGCATCCCGGTCGACGACCACCCGATCGAGAAGATCCCGGCCGTCACGGTCGTTCTCACGGTGCTGCACGCAGGCGGCAAGTTCGGTGGCGGCGGTTACAAGGTGTCCGGTGGTCTGCATGGCGTCGGCGTCTCGGTGGTCAACGCGTTGTCGCGGCGCCTCGAGGTCGAGGTCAAGCGGGACGGCTACCGCTGGACCCAGGAGTTCGAGCTCGGCGTACCCACGGGCGACCTTCGCCGGCGCGAGGCAACCGACGAGACCGGCACCACGACGACGTTCTGGGCCAGCGACGACATCTTCGAGACGACGGTCTACTCGTTCGAGACGCTGGCCAGCCGGTTCCGTGAGATGGCGTTCCTCAACAAGGGGCTTGAGATCGTTGTACGCGACGAGCGGCCGAGTGCCGACGGCATCGCCGAGGCCGTCGACGACAACACGGTGCCGGACGAGGTGGACGGAGGCGCCGATGCCGTCACCGGCGTCGCCACCGGCGGCATCGAGCGCACGTTCAAGTACGACGACGGGCTGATCGACTACGTCGGTCACCTCAACAAGGCCAAGGACCCGGTCCACCGCAGCATCATCTCGTTCGAGGCCGACAACACCGAGTCGGGCCTGAGCCTCGAGGTCGCGATGCAGTGGAACATGTCGTTCACCGAGTCGGTCCACACGTTCGCCAACACGATCAACACCCACGAGGGCGGGACCCACGAGGAGGGCTTCCGCGCCTCCCTCACCAGCCTGGTCAACGGCTGGGGCGAGGAGTGGGGGATGATCAAGAAGCGCGAGGACCGGCTGTCCGGCGACGACGTTCGCGAGGGTCTCACCGCGATCGTGTCGATCAAGCTGGCCGAGCCGCAGTTCGAGGGGCAGACCAAGACCAAGCTCGGCAACACCGAAGCCAAGTCGTTCGTCCAGAAGGTGGTCAACGACCAGCTCGGCGAGTGGTTCGAGAAGAACCCCGGTGAGGGACGTGACATCGTCCGCAAGGGCATCGCCGCGGCGACCGCGCGGGTGGCCGCCCGGAAGGCGCGCGACCTGGCCCGCAACCGCAAGGGACTGCTCGGCGGCGGCGGTCTGCCCGGCAAGCTGTCCGACTGCCAGTCGACCAACCCCGAAGAGTGCGAGATCTTCATCGTCGAGGGCAACTCCGCCGGCGGCTCGGCCAAGGGTGGCCGCGACCCGCGGGTGCAGGCGATCCTGCCGATCCGCGGCAAGATCCTCAACGTCGAGAAGGCCCGCATCGACCGGGTGCTGCAGAACACCGAGGTCCAGGCGATCATCTCGGCGCTCGGCACCGGAGTGCACGAGGACTTCGACATCGAGAAGCTGCGGTACCACAAGATCGTGCTGATGGCCGACGCCGACGTCGACGGCCAGCACATCTCGACCTTGCTGCTCACCCTGCTGTTCCGGTTCATGCGCCAGCTGATCGAGGCGGGCCACGTCTACCTCGCGCAGCCGCCGCTGTTCAAGATCAAGTGGTCCAACCAGCCGCACGACCTCGCGTACTCCGACCGTGAGCTCGAGGGCCTGCTCGAGACCGGCAAGGCGGCCGGCAAGCGGCTGCCGAAGGAAGCGCCGATCCAGCGCTACAAGGGTCTCGGCGAGATGAACGACAACGAGCTGTGGGAGACCACGATGGACCCCGCTAACCGGGTGCTCCGTCAGGTCACCCTCGACGACGCGGCCAACGCCGACGAGATCTTCACCGTGCTGATGGGCGAGGACGTCGAGCAACGGCGGTCGTTCATCCAGCGCAATGCCAAAGACGTGCGTTTCCTCGATATCTAGTCCAAAGGCTGACCTCACGTGACTGACGACACCACCACGCCCGACCACGACCGGATCGAGCCGGTCGAGCTGCAGGTCGAGATGCAGCGCTCCTACATCGACTACGCGATGAGCGTGATCGTCGCGCGCGCCCTCCCGGACGTACGCGATGGGCTGAAGCCGGTGCATCGGCGCGTGTTGTACGCGATGTTCGACGGCGGCTACCGGCCCGACCGCGGCTTCTCCAAGTGCTCGCGCATCGTCGGTGACGTGATGGGTCAGTACCACCCACACGGCGACACCGCGATCTACGACACCCTGGTCCGGCTCGCGCAGCCCTGGGTGATGCGTGGCCCGCTGGTCTCCGGGCAGGGCAACTTCGGCTCGCCGGGCAACGACCCCGCCGCCGCGATGCGCTACACCGAGTGCAAGATGGCGCCGCTGGCCATGGAGATGGTCCGCGACATCGACGAGGACACCGTCGACTTCAAGCCGAACTACGACGGGCGGTCGCAGGAGCCGACGGTGCTGCCG
This sequence comes from Nocardioidaceae bacterium, assembly GCA_050699035.1. Lineage (GTDB taxonomy): Bacteria > Actinomycetota > Actinomycetes > Propionibacteriales > Nocardioidaceae > WHTB01. The sequence continues at coordinate 52,328 of JBOHDE010000002.1, forward strand.
GCGCGGTTCCCGAACCTGCTGGTCAACGGCTCGGCCGGGATCGCGGTCGGGATGGCCACCAACATCCCGCCGCACAACCTGCGTGAGGTCGCCGACGGCGTCCAGTGGGCGCTCGACCACCCTGACGCGTCCCGCGAGGAGCTGCTGGAGGCGCTGATGCAGCGGATCCACGGGCCGGACTTCCCGACCCACGGCCTGATCGTCGGGCGCCACGGCATCGAGCAGGCGTACCGCACCGGCCGCGGCTCGGTCACGATGCGTGCGGTGGTCGACGTCGAGGAGGACACCAAGGGCCGCACCTGCCTGGTCGTCACCGAGCTGCCGTACCAGGTCAACCCCGACAACCTGGCGCTGAAGATCGCCGAGCTGGCCGACTCGGGGCGGGTGCAGGGCATCGCGGACGTGCGTGACGACTCGTCTTCACGCACCGGCCGGCGCCTGGTGGTCGTGCTCAAGCGCGACGCCGTGGCCCGAGTGGTACTGAACAACCTGTACAAGCACACCCAGCTGCAGGACAACTTCTCCGCCAACATGCTGGCGCTGGTCGACGGGGTGCCGCGCACGTTGTCGCTCGACCTGTTCGTCAAGCACTGGGTGACGCACCAGATCGAGGTCATCCAGCGGCGCACCCGCTTCCGGCTGCGCAAGGCCGAGGAGCAGGCGCACATCTACCGCGGTCTGGTGAAGGCCCTCGACGCGCTCGACGACGTCATCGCGCTGATCCGCCGCAGCCCCGACGTCGAGGAGGCCCGCAACGGCCTGATGCAGCTGCTGGAGATCGACGAGCTGCAGGCCCAGGCGATCCTCGACATGCAGCTGCGCCGGCTGGCTGCCCTCGAGCGGCAGAAGATCATCGACCACCTGGCCGAGCTCGAGACGGTCATCGCCGACCTCAAGGACATCCTGGCCAGCGAGCCGCGGCAGCGCACGATCGTCAGCGACGAGCTGGCGGCGATCGTCGAGAAGTACGGTGACGACCGGCGCACCCAGATCATCGCCGCCGACGGCGACCTGTCGATGGAAGACCTGATCCCCGACGACGACGCGGTCGTGACCATCACTCGCGGCGGCTACGCCAAGCGCACCCGGGCCGACCTGTACCGGACCCAGCGGCGGGGCGGCAAGGGGGTGCGCGGCGCCGCCCTCAAGGGCGACGACGTGGTCGAGCACTTCTTCTCGACCACGCTGCACCACTGGATCCTGTTCTTCACCACGGCCGGGCGGGTCTACCGCACGAAGGCGTACGCCCTGCCCGAGATGGCGCGGGACGCGAAGGGCGGCCACGTCGCCGGGCTGCTGTCGTTCCAGCCGGACGAGCAGATCGCCCAGGTGCTCGCCGTGCGTGACTACGAGCACGCGCCCTACCTCGTACTCGCGACTCGGAAGGGGTACGTGAAGAAGACCGTGCTCACCGCGTACGACTCACCGCGGCAGGCCGGCGTGATCGCGATCAACTTCCGCGAGGAGGACGACGAGCTGATCGGCGCCGAGCTGGTCAGCCGTGACGACGACCTGCTGCTCGTGTCGCGGAAGGGGCAGGCGATCCGGTTCCGGGCCGACGACACGCAGCTGCGGCCGATGGGGCGGGCGACCTCCGGCGTGACCGGGATGAAGTTCCGCGACGGCGACGAGGTGCTGTCGATGTCGGTGATCCTGGCCGACGAGATCGCCGCCGAGGAGGCGGCGGGTGAGGACGCGCCGGACACCGGTCAGTATGTGTTCACCGTCACGGACGGCGGCTATGCCAAGCGCAGCACGATCAGCGCCTACCGGGTGCAGGGCCGGGGCGGATTGGGTATCAAGGCGATGAAGCTGCATGATGATCGCGGTTCCCTGGTGGGCGCCGTCGTGGTGACCGATGCTGACGAGGTGCTTGCCATCAAGCAGTCCGGTCAGGTCACCCGCAGCGCCGCCTCGGGTGTCCCGGTCAAGGGCCGTGACACGATGGGGGTCAAGTTCGTCGGTGTGATGGACGGCGACCAGGTGGTCGCGATCGCCCGGAACATCGAGCGACTCGTCGAGGACGAGGCTGCCGAGGAGGTAGCCGACGAGTCGGAGCAAGAGTCGGCTGCCGAGGTCGACGCACCAAGCGAACAGACGGAGGCGTCTGATGACTGACCGCCGACGCGACGAGAGCACGCCGCTCGCGCCGCCGAGGCCGCTGGCCGGGGAGTCGCGGCCGCAGGCCAGCCCGCCCGCAGGTCCGCCTGCTGGGGCGCATGCTGCCCGCGACCAGGCCCCCGAGGACGCTCGCCAGAACGGCGTGCGCCGCGACCAGCAGTCACCTCAGCAGCCGCCAGACCCGCGACGACCCCAGTCGCAGCGTCCGCAGACGGGAGAGCGGTCCACGCCACCGCCTGCGGGTCCGCCGCGGCGACGGCCCGGTGGTCAGCCCGGTGGTCAGCCGGGTGGTCAGTCGGCAGGGCCGCTCGGCGGTGGGCCCCGCC
>JBOHDE010000003.1:0-52008 GCA_050699035.1 Nocardioidaceae bacterium
AAGACGATGGGTCACGCCGGGGCGATCGTGTCCGGGTCGTCGGGCACCGCCGAGGCGAAGAAGACCGCGTTGGAGGCGGCCGGGGTCAGGGTCGGCAAGACCCCCTCCGAGACCGCCCAGCTGATGCGCGAGGTCCTCGAGACCACCGGCTGACCCCTTCCGCTGAGTGTGACGTTTTCGACGACACGCCGGCGTGTCGCGTCGAAAACGTCACGGTCAGCGGGCGAGGCGCTCGGCGGCGACCGGCAGGGTCCGGATCTGCGGGTGCAGCGGCAGCCCGGTATCGGCCTCCTGCTCCTTGTTGTAGGCCCAGTTGTTGTCCTGGCCTCGGACGATGATGCCGACCACCACCACACGGTCGCCGTTGATCACGACTCCCATGCTGTCGAAGAAGCCGACCTCGGACTCGAGCGTGTCGGCGTACATCCCCTCGATGTACTGCGCCTCACCCTCCGGAACCGCAAGCCGTACCCAGTCCCCCATGTCAGGCCGGGGCTCACCGCCTCGTTCGCGGACGAGCTGTTCGCAACCGTCGCCGGCCTCGATCAGCAGGTCGTAGACGGCGCGGGCGGCGTCGGCGGAGCCGAACTGCATCGTGATCGCCTCCGCCTGGGGATTCTCGCCGGCGCTGCGGAACTTCTCGTGCCACAGCTCGGCCACGCCTCGATCCGCCGACAGGTTTGCGAGGACCTCGGTGTAGCAGCCGGTGTCGCTGGACTCGAAGGACTCGGTCAGGCCGATCGAACCCCACTCGACTTCCGGACCCCAAGCGATGTCGCCGGCAGTCAGCCGCTGGTCCTCGGTCAGCTCGGGAGCAGTCTCGATCGGCGTCTGAGTCGGGGCAGGTGTCCGTGTCGGCGCGATCGGCTGCGGAGCGGTCCCGAGGACATTGCCCGCCGCGGCGACGGCCACACCGGCGCACAGAGCCACGGCGAGGCAGGCCGTGGCGACAGTGGTCGCGACCCGGCGGCGGTGCCGGCGGGCGCCCCGTGCGCGTACGTCGACTGCAGGGAGCGGGGTGGCCAGATCCCGACCTTCGCGGGCGAGCGCGCTGAGCTCGGCGATCGGGTCGCGGTCAGGCATGACGAGCCTCCTCGTTCTGGTCGTCGGTGAGCAGCGCCGCCAACGCTGTGCGGCCGCGGGACAGCCGCGCCTTCACGGTGCCGCTGGGGGCTCCGGTCTCCCGGGCGACCTCGTCGACCGACAGGTCGCACAGGTGGTGCAGCACGATCGCCCGACGCTGTTCCTCGGGCAGCTGCTTGAGCGCCGCCACGAGAGCCGTGTGCGCGACGCCGGGCTCACGTGGTGGCGCGGGCAGATGGGCGCGGTCGGGCGGCAGCAGCGAACGACGGGTGCGCCGCCAGCGGCTGACCGCGAGTCGCCAGGCGACGGTGCGTACCCATGCTTCTGGTGCGTGGGCGGCCTCGAGCTGCTTGCGGTGGTCCCAGGCGCGTACGAACGCCTCCTGCACGCAGTCCTGCGCCTCGGTGAAGTTGCCGCACATCGCGTACACCTGGCCGACGAGGCGGCCGAACGACGCCGTGTAGAACGCGTCGAACGTGTCAGCATCCACCGGCTCCCCCTTCTCGATTGTTACGAGTGTCTACGCCTTGGGGGTCTCGGCGGTTGCCACATCAGGTCACAGACTGGCGTACGGCGTACTCGGGCCGCGCGAACTCCTCGCCGTCGAGTACGGCCACCAGCTGCTCGACCGCCGCGTCGACGTCGACATGACGCAGGTAGAGCGGCGCGAAGCCGAACCGGGCGATGTCCGGTGCTCGGAAGTCGCCGACGACCCGGCGGGCGGCCAGGGCCTGGACGAGACCGAACGCCTCCGGGTGCCGCAGCGACACCTGGCTGCCGCGCCGCTCCGGGTCGATCGGCGTGACGACCTCGAGGTCGGTGTGAGCCTGCACCAGGTCGATGAACCGTCCGGTGAGCGACAGCGACTTCGCCCGCAGCAGCGCGAGGTCGACCCCGTCGAACGCGTCGAGGGCGGTGTCGAGGGCGACCAGCGAGAGCAGCGGCGCGGTGCCGACCCGCAGCCGTCCGATACCCGTCCGCGGCGTGTAGTCGCGCTGCATCGCGAACGGCTCGGCGTGCCCCCACCAACCGGTGATCGCGTGGTCGAGGTCGGCGTGCAGGCGCCGGGCGACGAAGGAGTACGCCGGTGCGCCGCTGCCGCCGTTGAGGTACTTGTAGCTGCAGCCCACGGCCAGGTCGGCGTCAATGGCGTGCAGGTCGAACGGCACGGCGCCGGTCGTGTGGCAGAGGTCCCAGAGCATCAGCGCGCCGGCGGCGTGGACGCCGGCGGTGATCGCCGACTCGTCGTACTTCCGACCGGTGCGGAAGTCGACATGGGTCAGGCAGACGACCGCAGTGTCGTCGTCGACGGCCGCGAGCGGGTCCGCCGGGTCGCACCAGCGCAGCTCCCGGTCGAAGGTGCGCGCGACCGACGCGGCGATGTAGCCGTCGGTCGGGAAGGTGGTCGGCTCGACCACGACGACGCGCCGGTCCGGCCGGGCGCGAACCGCGGCGGCCAGCAGGTTGAACAGGTTGACCGACGTCGAGTCCGCCGCGACGACCTCGTCGGCGTCAGCACCGACGAGCGGCGCGATCTTCGCGGCGACCCGCTCCGGCAGGTCGGACCAGCCGGCGGTGTTCCACGAGGCGTACAGGTCGTGGCCCCACTCGCGCGTGACGACGTCGGCGACCCGTTCCTTGACCCCGCGCGGGAGCGCGCCGAGCGAGTTGCCCTCGAGGTAGATCAGCCCGCTGGGCAGCTCGAAACGGTCCCGCGTGTACGCGAGGGGGTCGTCACGGTCCAGTCGCTGCGCAGCGCTGCCGGTCGTGCCGCCCACGTCGGTCATGGGCGTCAGGCTACGAGGGGATGGTGCTCAGCCGCTCACCGGCCCGGATCACCAGGGCGCGGAACCGTTGCGGTGTCATGTCGTAGCTGCCGCTCGGTGAGAGGTTCACCTGGGCGATGTGTTTGCCGCGCCGGACCAGGGCGACGCGGTACGTCGCCGTCCGGCCCTCGGACAGCTCGAACTGGAACCGCCACACCCGGGCCTTCGTGCGCCCGGAGGTGATCGTCGTGGCGTCCGAGACGGTGGCGTTGATCTCGCGGTCGGCGCAGTCCGCGACCGTGTCCTCGACCTTGCGGACGAAACGTGCGGCCGTGTTGGAGCTGCCGAACGTGCCGACCGTCTCGGACAGCCCGAAGCCGTCCGGCACGAACTTCGCCTTCGGGATCACGAAGATCCGGGCGCGGGCCTTGCTGCTCTTGGCGAAGGTGGCCCGGTCGCAGGGCGTCGACGACGGGTTCTTGCCGGCCGACTTGGGCTTGGTGGCGGCCCACGGACTGGCGACACCCTTGATCTGGGGCAGGTCGAGCGGTGCCAAGAACCCTGGGTTGGACTGCAGCGCCGGCACGGGTACCGGGCGCAACGTCGGTTTCGCCGTCGCACAGCTGCCCTCGCCGACCTTGCAGACGGTCGAGACGGTCATCGCCAACCGCTTCACCACGCGTGCCTCGGAGATCGGCTTCTTGCCCGTCGTGGTGGCGACCACCGCGCTGGTGAGCTTGCCCGTACGGGCGACGCCGACGGTGATGTTCTTCGCCCGCTTGCCACCCTCGCGCAGCGACACCACGGTGGCCTGGTCGCCGAGACCGCCGACGGTCTGCACCTGCAGTAGCTGGATGCTCTCCTGCGTACAGGTGGCGAACCACGAGCGCATCTCGGCGTAGGCCCTGGACGCGTGCTTGGCCGAGGTGGACTGCTCGATCACCTGCAAGGCGTTCGTGTCGGGCGCGCCGACCGCCTCGAACTGGCGGATGAGCACCTGCTTGGCGTCCGGGTCGGCGAGGGTGCGCCGCTGGCACAGGGTGTACGCGCCGTCCTTGTTCAGCGGGCCGGACGTCGTCATCGCCGTACTCCACTGCGTGTGTTGCGGGCTCAGCGAGCGCAGGTCGCGCAGCGCGAGCAGGTCGCTGGTGCCCAACGTCCGAGCCGCGGTCGGTTCGGCCTTCGGCGCCGGCTTGGCCCCGGCCGGCGTGTCGTCGGTCACCGACGCGGCGGTGGTGGGTGGGGACTGCTGGGTGATCAGCGAGCCGCCACCGACGATCAGTGCGGCCGCCGCGGCGACGCCGAGAACGGTGTGCTGGCGCAGCCGCTTGTCCCCGGCCCGGCGTACCGCGGACGCCCGCATCAGGGTGATCCGGGCGGCGTCTGTCTCGATGTCGCGCAGGGCCTGCTCGAGTGTGGGCCCGGGCGTGGGCTGGTCGGCGCCCGCGGCCGAGTCGTCCCAGGCGGCCTCCGCGCGGATGAGCGTGTTCGCCGCGGCCGTGGTGGTCACGCCGGCCTCGCGCGCGAGCTGGTCGTCGGGTAGCCCGGCCAGGTGGTGCAAGACGGCGACGCGGCGTTGGTTGATCGACAGGTCCTGCAGCCGGTCGGCGTACGCATCCGCCGGGACCGCGCCCTGCGACCGCGGTCGGCGGTAGTGGAGCCGACGGCGCCGCGGCAGTTGGCTCCCGGCGACCCGCCAGGCCTCGGCGCGCACCCAGGCGACCGGGTCGTCGAGGTGGGTCACCTTCGACCAGTGGCTCCACGCATGCGCGAAGCCGTGCTCGACGGCAGAGGCCGCGCCGTCGACATTGCCGGTCAGAGCGTAGGTCTGGTGCAGCAGCGAGGCGCGGGTGCCGTGGTAGAACGCGTCGAAGTCGTCGACCCGTGACATGCCACGCTCCCGGTTTGGTTTCGGCGGTCTGATCCTCACTGAAGGTACGGGAGGTCGGCAAGGGACGGAAATCTCCCGGTGACCGGGGTTACATCCCCCGCGGGGGCGTCGCTCGGCGTGTCCGCGCGCCTACTTCGGTCTCGGCGGCGACGATGGGAGCGATGACTGACCTCCTGGGCCGAGCCGACCGCGGGGTCGAGGGCGCGGCTGTTCGCGGGAGTCGACAGGCGGAGCTGCCCGCGTCGGTCGCCGCGGCGGCGAGCGCCGTCGCCGCGGTGCTGTCGGGCCTCGCTGGGTGCCTGCTGCTGGCGATGGTCGGCTGGGTCGCCGGTCCGCGCGGCGAGGTGGTCGAGGGGGTACGCGCCGGCGCGCTCGGCTGGCTGATGGGTCACGGCAGCGGCCTGCAGGTGGGTACGACCGAGATCAGCGCGACCCCGCTCGGCCTGACCCTGCTGCTCGGGGCGGTGGTCTGGCGCGGTGGCCGGTGGGCCGCCGAGCAGTCCGAGGTCGCCGACGCGCGAGCCGTCGTCCTGTCGGCCGCCACCTTGGCTGCGTGCTATGCCGCACTGGCGACTCTGGTGTCCCTGCTCGCGTCCAGCGACGCGGCGTCGGTGTCGCCGCTGCGGGCGATGGTCGGCTCGTTCCTCGTCGCCGTGGTCTTCGGCGGTGCCGGCCTCGCCGTCGGTGCGGGCGGCCTGCGCGGACTGACCGCGGGTTGGCCGGACGATGTCGTCGCCGCCCTCCGCGGCGGGCTGGGCACGGTCGCGGTGCTGCTGGGCCTCGGCGCGGCCGCGGTGACGGTGGGCCTGGTGGCTGACTTCGGTCGGGCCGCGACGGTGGCCGACTCGCTGGCGGCTGGGACGGTCGGCGGTGCCGTCCTCACGGTCCTCGGCGTTCTCCTGCTGCCGAACGCCGCCCTGCTCGCGTCGGCGTACCTGATGGGTCCGGGCTTCGTCCTCGGCACCGGCACCCTGGTCGCCCCGACCGGTGTCGACCTCGGCCCGGTGCCCGCCGTACCCCTGCTCGCGGCCCTGCCCAGCGACGGTGCGGCGCCGGTCTGGGCGCTGCTGTTGGTCGGCGCGCCGGTGCTGGCGGGAGCGATCGGGGCAGCGGTCGCGCTGCGCGCCCATCCGGTCGACGCGCTCGACGCCGCCGCGCTCCGCGGTGGGGTGGCTGGTGTGCTCGGCGGCACCGTCGCCGGGCTGCTGACCGGGCTGGCCGGGGGCTCCGTCGGGCCGGGCCGGATGGCCGACGTCGGCGCCTTGGTGTGGCAGTGCGCGGGGGTCGCCGGCGTGGCGGCGGGCATCGGCGGAGCCGTCGCCGGTCTCGTCCTCGCGTGGCGGGCTCGACGCCGGGCTTGACACCACCGTCAGCCGTTGACCGCAGCGCCGTCGCGGATCGCTATCGTGTGCGGCGTGTCCGCCCGCGTCGTCGTCCTCGTCTCCGGGGCCGGAACCAACCTGCAGGCCCTGCTCGACGCGTGCGCGGACCCTTCGTACGGTGCGACCGTGGTCGCGGGCGGCGCCGACCGCGACGGCATCGAGGGGCTGGCCCGAGCCGAGCGAGCCGGCCTGCCGACATTCGTGCACCGGGTCGGCGAGTACGCCAGCCGGGCGGAATGGGACAAGGCGCTGACCGCGTCGGTCGGGTCGTTCGAGCCGGACCTGGTCGTGCTGGCCGGGTTCATGAAGCTCACCGGCGAGGCGTTCCTGGCGGCGTTCGGCGGCCGGACGGTCAACACCCACCCGGCGCTGTCGCCGTCGTTCCCCGGCATGCACGGCCCGCGGGAGGCCCTGGAGTACGGCGTCAAGGTCACCGGCTGCACGCTGTTCGTCGTCGACGCCGGTGTGGACAGCGGGCCAATCGTGGCGCAGGCCCCCGTACCCGTCGCCGCCGACGACACCGTGGACTCGCTGCACGAACGCATCAAGACCGTCGAGCGGGCGATGCTCGTCGACGCGGTGGGCCGGATGGCCCGCGAAGGATTCACCGTCTCCGGCAGGAAGGTTCGGTTCGGCTCGTGAGCACCGAAGACCGGCGCCCGATCACGCGCGCCCTGATCTCCGTCTACGACAAGACCGGGCTGGAAGAGCTGGCCCGCGGTCTCCATGACGCCGGCGTCGCGCTGGTCTCCACCGGGTCGACCGCTCTTCGGATCGCCGCCGCCGGCGTGCCCGTTACCAAGGTCGAGGAGCTGACCGAGTTCCCGGAGTGTCTCGACGGCCGGGTGAAGACGCTGCACCCGGCCGTGCACGCCGGGATCCTGGCCGACCTGCGGCTCGAGTCGCACCGCGTGCAGCTCGCCGAGCTCGGGATCGAGCCGTTCGACCTGGTGGTGTCCAACCTCTACCCGTTCACCGACACGGTGGCGTCGGGCGCGTCCGAGGACGAGTGCGTGGAGCAGATCGACATCGGCGGGCCGTCGATGGTGCGGGCCGCGGCCAAGAACCACGCCAGCGTGGCGATCGTCGTGTCGCCGGCGGTCTACGGGGACGTGCTGGCGGCGGTGGCTGCGGGCGGCTTCACCCTCGCGGCCCGGCAGCGGCTGGCCGCGGAGGCGTTCGTGCACACCGCGACGTACGACGTGAACGTCGCCTCCTGGATGGGCAGCACGATCACCGACACCAGCGAGGGCACCGGCTGGCCGGCCTGGGTCGGCGCGACGTGGAACAAGTCGGCGGTGCTGCGCTACGGCGAGAACCCGCACCAGCGCGCGGCGCTCTACACGTCCGGCTTCGTGCCCGAGCCGGGGCTGGCGCAGGCCGAGCAGCTGCATGGCAAGGAGATGTCGTACAACAACGTGGTCGACGCGGACGCGGCCCGACGGGCGGCGTACGACTTCGACGGGCCGGCGGTCGCCATCATCAAGCACGCCAACCCGTGCGGCATCGCGGTCGGCGCCGACGTGGCCGAAGCGCACCGCAAGGCGCACGCGTGCGACCCGGTGTCGGCCTTCGGCGGGGTGATCGCGGTGAACCGGCCGGTGTCGGTGGAGATGGCCCGGCAGGTGGCGGAGGTGTTCACCGAGGTCGTGGTCGCCCCGGCGTACGACGACGAGGCGGTCGAGGTCCTCACCGTGAAGAAGAACATCCGACTGCTGGTGGCCGGCGACGCGAGCCGCGGGGGGATCGAGATGCGCGCGATCTCGGGCGGGCTGCTGCTGCAGGCCCGGGATGCGATCGACGCGGCCGGTGACGCGGCGGCGTCGTGGCAGCTGGCGACCGGGTCGGCGTTGTCGGACGCGGAGCTGGCGGAGCTGGAGTTCGCCTGGCGGGCCTGCCGGGCGGTGAAGTCCAACGCGATCCTGCTGGCGTCCGGGGGAGCGACGGTGGGGGTCGGCATGGGTCAGGTCAACCGGGTCGACTCGGCCCGGCTGGCGGTGTCGCGGGCCGGGTCGCGGGCGGCCGGCTCGTTCGCTGCGTCGGACGCGTTCTTCCCGTTCGCCGACGGGCTGCAGGTGCTGCTCGACGCCGGCGTACGGGCGGTCGTGCAGCCCGGCGGGTCGGTTCGCGACGAGGAGGTCATCGGCGCGGCCAAGGCGGCCGGAGCCACGATGTATCTCACCGGCACCCGCCACTTCTTCCACTGACCGGGATCCATCGCGTCGAGGTTGCGCGTATGTCCGGGATCCCTCGCCGTCCGGTGGCGACTCACCCCCACACGTACCCGTGCCGTTCCCGGAGTCTCGGATCGGGGACCCGTGCGCGGCCCATGTCGAGGTCTAGTGGTCCGGTCGTCGCCGTCTGCGCGCACGTGTTCCCAGATCGCATGGCTCGCGGCCCGGCGGCTGCATTCCGGGAACACGTGCTCCCGGACTGCAATCGCGGACGTCCGAACGTGGCGACTCACCCCCACGCGTACCCGATCATCCCCACGCCTGCAGGAGTGGGGATGTTTGGGAACGGCACGGACCCGTGCCGTTCCGGAGTCCCGGATCGGGGGCAGTGGGCCGGCTGGCAGACTGTCCTCCCGTGACGGCACAGATCTTGGACGGCAAGGCCACGGCGGCGACCATCAAGGCCGAGCTGACCCGGCGCGTCGAGCGGCTGAAGTCCCAGGGCATCGTGCCCGGGCTCGGCACCGTCTTGGTGGGTGACGACCCTGGCAGCCACTCCTACGTGGCCGGCAAGCACCGCGACTGCGCCCAGGTCGGCATCGAGTCGGTCCGGGTCGACCTGCCGGCCGACGTCAGCCAGCAGGAGCTCGAGGCGCGGGTCGCCGAGCTCAACGCCGACCCTGCCATCACCGGCTACCTCGTGCAGCTGCCGCTCCCCGGCGACCTGGACGACAACCGCGTGCTCGGCCTGGTCGACCCGGCCAAGGACGCCGACGGCCTGCACCCCACCAACCTCGGGTGGCTCGTCCTCGGCCGGCCCGCCCCCCTGCCGTGCACACCGCGTGGCATCGTCGAGCTGCTGCGCCGGTTCGAGGTCGAGATCGCCGGTGCGGAGGTCTGCGTGATCGGCCGCGGGATCACGGTCGGCCGGCCGTTGGGGCTGCTGCTCACCCGGCGCAGCGAGAACGCCACCGCGACCCTCACCCATACCGGCACCCGCGACCTGGGCAGCCACACCCGCAAGGCCGACATCGTGGTCGCCGCGGCCGGCAACCCCGGCCTGGTGACGGCCGACATGCTCAAGCCCGGCGCGGTCGTCCTCGACGTCGGCCTCACCCGCACCGACAAGGGGCTCGTCGGCGACGTACACGCCAGCGCTCACGACGTGGCGTCGTGGATCGCGCCGATGCCCGGCGGAGTGGGACCGATGACGCGGGCGATGCTGCTCAGCAACGTCGTCGAGGCCGCCGAGCGGCAGGTCGAGCGGTCAGCCGTCTCCGCATGACCCAACCCTCAGCACCAACGCCGGGAGGCCGGCCGCTCGGCACCGTGGCGTTCGCCGCCGCCGTGCTGCTCGGAGCGTTCGGTGTCGTGCTGGCGATGACCGGTCCTTGGCGGCAGGGCGTCGGCTACCTCGGCTCGTCGGTGCTGATCGCGTGCCTGGCCCGGTTCGCCCTGCCGGACCGGATGGCCGGCATGTTGCGGGTACGCCGCAAGTCCGTCGACGTGGTGATCCTGGCCGCGCTCGGCCTCGGTGTTGTGGCGCTCGCCCTCGTCGTACCCGACTCCCGACCCTGATCAGATCAGGCCGAGGCCCTTGACCGCCTCGCGCTCCTCGGCGAGCTCGGCCGCGCTGGCGTCGATCAGGCCGCGGGAGAAGTCGTTGATCTCCAGCCCCTGCACGATCTCGTACGACCCGTCCTTCGTGGTCACGGGGAACGACGAGATCAGACCCTCCGGCACGTCGTACGAGCCGTCCGACGGGACCGCCATCGAGACCCAGTCGCCGTCCTTCGTGCCAAGCAGCCAGTCGTGGGCATGGTTGGCCGTCGCCGACGCGGCCGAAGCCGCCGACGACGCACCACGCGCCTCGATGATGGCCGCCCCACGCTTCTGCACCGTCGGGATGAACTCGTTCTCCAACCAGGCTTGGTCATTGACCAGCTCAGCGGCGTTCTTGCCGCCGACCTCGGCGTGGAAGATGTCGGGGTACTGGGTGGCCGAGTGGTTGCCCCAGATAGTCAAGTGCCGGATGTCGTTGACGCTGGCGCCGGTCTTGGCGGCGAGCTGGGCCAGCGCGCGGTTGTGGTCGAGCCTGGTCAGGGCTGTGAACCGCTCCCGCGGGATGTCGGGCGCGTTGCTCATCGCGATCAGCGCGTTGGTGTTGGCCGGGTTGCCGGTCACCGTGACCCGGATGTCGTCGGCCGCGTGGTCGTTCAGGGCCTTGCCCTGCGGCTTGAAGATGCCGCCGTTGGCCTCGAGCAGGTCGCCGCGCTCCATCCCCTTGGTGCGCGGGCGCGCGCCGACCAACAGCGCGACGTTGGCGCCGTCGAAGACGACATTCGGGTCGTCGCCGGTCTCCACCCCCGCCAGGGTCGGGAACGCGCAGTCGTCGAGCTCCATCACCACACCCTCGAGCGCCTTCAGGGCGGGGGTGATCTCGAGCAGCCGCAGCTCGACCGGGGTGTCGGGGCCGAGCAGGGCGCCGCTGGCGAGGCGGAAGAGAAGGCTGTAGCCGATCTGGCCGGCGGCTCCGGTGACCGCCACCTTGACGGGAGTGCTCACGACACCCTCCTGGGTTCTCGGGGGTAGACAGTCGGACGCTAGCAGCGCGCCGCGCCCGGCCGGTCACCGCCCCGCAACGCGTCCCGGGAGCGGCCGAAGGTCGAACTCGTCGTCGCTCATCCGCCAGATCGCCACCGACACCATCACGACCCCCAGGGTGGTCAGACCCCACCCACCGAGTACGTCGAGCGGTCGGCTCGGCACGATCACGGCCGCGACCAGGTGCACCGGCTGGGACACGGCGAGCACGACGCCGACCCACCGCGCGACGACACCGGAGCGGGCCAGTGCGATGCCGAGCAGGATCATCCCGAGGATGTGGCCGACCACCCAGCCGAAGCTGGAGATGATCGCGACCGGGTGGTCGTACGTGGCGTCGACGAGGCCGGCGATCTCGGTGACGGAGTAGCCCTCGCGGCCCATGATGTACGTCAGGTAGTCCACGTTGCCGGCCGCGCCCCAGTTGGCGTACGCGACAAAGCTCAGCGCGGCGCCGAGCGTGGCCAGCAGCGGAGCCCCGCGCCGGGCGACGTACCCCAGCACCAGCATGGAGAACAGCAGGGGCGGGGTGAAGATCATCGCGATCCACACGATGGCGTTCATCGCACCCGGGTCGGCCACCGAGTGCTGGACAATCGTCTCGGTGTCCTGGTCGGTCCAGTACGGCAGGATCGCCCGGACCGTCAGCACGCCCAGTGGTCCGATCGGCAAGGTGACGGCGATCAGCACCCGCCAGAACCGGCGCAGGTCCCTGGGTCGGCGGGTTGACGTGGTGTCCGAACGGGTCATGGCTGGGGTGGTCATCGCGGCCCTCCGAGGCTCGTCGTGATGTCATCTCCACGATGGGTTCGGCCGGTCCGGGGCGCATCCGTGCGACCGCTGGTTCGTCCTCCGTGCCAACACGGAGGTGGGGCGGTCCGGCTCGCTCTATCGTGAGAACGTGCCGTGGGCTCGGAGAGTCTCGATTGCAGCAGTTGCCGCTGCGGGGCTGGTCGTTGTCGGCGGCGTGACCGGGCTGTCCGCGCCTCTCACCGCCGGCGAGCTCGGCTGGCTGCTCGGCGGGCTTGTCACGTCGGTGCCGGCCGTCGCACTCGGCCTGCTGGTCTCCCGTCGGCAGCCGGCCAACGCGGTCGGTGCGCTGCTGGTCCTGGCCGGGTTGGCCGGTGTGGTGATGGCGACCTTCGACGGGTACCTCGCTGCCGCCGCCAGTGGCGCGCTGCCCGTCGGCGACGTGCTGGTCTCCGTCACCCAGGGCGCCTGGATGCTGTGGTACCTCCCGTTCGCCGTTCTGCTGCTGGTGTTTCCCGACGGCCGGCTGCTGAGCCCGCGCTGGCGGCTCGTCGCCGTGGCGCTGCCGTGCGTCGCCGTGGTGTTCAGCCTGCTGGTGTCGATGCTGCCCGGTCCTTACACGGCACCGGTCGAGGATGCCGCCCACGTCCTGGGGACATCGCGGGTCGCCGGGTACGCGGGGCTGGGCCTGCTGCCGGTCTTCATGGGGCTGCTGGTCGCCTCGCTGGCTGCCGTCGTCGTCCGCTACCGGTCGGCCGGTCCGCGGGTCCGTACCCAGCTGCGCTGGCTGCTCCTCGCCGGCCTGACGGTCCCGGGCACACTGCTGATCTGCTGGCTCAGCTACCTGCTCCTCGGCACCGCCGACCTGGTGGTCGTCGGCCTGGTCGCCATGTACGTCGCGATCCCGGCAGCGACGGCGGTCGCCGTCCTTCGCCGCGACCTGTACGACGTCGACCGGGCGTTGGTGGCCGCGGCCTCGTCCGGCATCCTCGCCACCGTCCTGCTCGGCGTCTTCACCGTCGTGTCGGCGCTGGCCGGGCTCGCGGTGGGCCGTGACTCCGCACTGGTCGCGGTGATCGCGACCGCCCTGTGTGCGCTCGCGCTGAACCCACTCCGGTCGCGGGTCGCGCGCTGGCTGGGTCGGCTGCTCTACCCGGACCGGGAGCGGGCGCTGGCGGCGATCGACGAGCTGCGCCGGCGCGTGCACGCCGGGGACGACGATCCGGAGCAGCTGGAGGCGGTGCTGCGCCAGGCCCTTCGCGACGACGGCCTGCGGATCGGCTTCCTGCCGCCCGGTGCCGACCGTGTCGTGGACGGCGAGGGAGCGGCGCTGGAGGACGGACGGGCGAGGCCGATCATGCTGGCGGGGGAGCGGATCGGCATGCTCGTACCGGGTCCGGACGCGGAGCACCCACCGCCGCGGGAGGTGGCCGACGCCTCCGCCGTGCTGGTGGAGATGGTCGGGCTCCGCCGCGAGCTCGGTCGTGCGCTGCGCGAGGTGGAGGCGAGCCGCGCCCGGCTGCTGCGGGCCGGGTACGACGAACGGCACCGGCTCGAGCAGGACCTGCACGACGGTGCCCAGCAGCGGCTGGTGGCCCTCGGGATGACGCTGCGGGTCGCCCAGCGCCATCTCCCCGACGTGGCGTCCGACCTGCACGGGGTGATGGACCAGGCGGTCGCGGAGATCACCACGGCGGTCGCCGAGCTCCGGCAGATCGCCCACGGCCTCCGGCCGAGCAGTCTCGACGACGGGCTCGCCGCCGCGCTGACCAACCTCACCCGGCTGGCGCCGATGCCGATCGGCCTGGAGATGAGCGCCGGCGAGCTGCCCGACGACGTGAGCACGACCGCCTACTACGTCGCCAGCGAGGCGGTCGCCAACGCCGTCAAGTACGCCGAGGCGCAGCGGATCGACCTCCAGGTGGCGCAGGTCGACGGCCACGTCCGCGTGACGGTCCGCGACGACGGCCGGGGCGGTGCCGCCGTACGCCCCGGTGCCGGCCTGGCCGGTCTGTCCGACCGGGTCGGCGCGCTCGGCGGGAGGCTGCACGTCACCAGCGGTGCGGGCACCGGCACCGTGGTCGAGGCGGTGCTGCCATGCGGATCGTGATCGGCGAGGACTCGGCGCTGTTCCGGGAGGGTCTGGCGAGCCTGTTGACCGACTCGGGACACGATGTGGTGGCGCGGGCGACCGACGGGCCCGGCGTACTCGCCGCGATCCGGGCGCACCGGCCCGACCTCGCATTGGTCGACGTGCGCATGCCGCCCGACCACACCGACGACGGTGCTCGGGCGGCAGCGCAGGCCCGGGCGGAGTTCCCGGAGCTGGGCATCGTCCTGCTGTCGCAGCACGTCGAGACCCGGCACTCGGTGGCGCTGGTCACCAGCGGGCGGTTCGGCTATCTGCTGAAGGACCGGGTGCTGGATGTCGACGACTTCATGGACACGCTCGAGCGGGTAGCGGCCGGCGGTTCTGCGCTCGACCCTGAGGTGGTGGCGCGGCTGCTGGCCGTACGCCGAGAGCCCGAGTCGCCACTGACTCCGCGGGAGGCCGAGGTGCTGGCGCTGATGGCGGAGGGCCG
The DNA here is from genome assembly GCA_050699035.1 of Nocardioidaceae bacterium. Lineage (GTDB taxonomy): Bacteria > Actinomycetota > Actinomycetes > Propionibacteriales > Nocardioidaceae > WHTB01. Next base: position 14,233 of record JBOHDE010000003.1, read on the forward strand.
CACGAACGCGGGCATCGCGCGACGGCTCTGGCTGACCGCGCGGACGGTCGAGACCCACGTCAGCAGCATCATGGCCAAGCTCGGCCTGTCCGCGAGCGACGACGACCATCGACGGGTCCTTGCCGTACTCGCCTACCTCGACACCGCCGCCCGCTGACCTCGGGCGTGGGGCGGTGACCCCACGAGCGCTTAGGGTGACTGGTCGAGGGGGAGACCGACGCGAGCCAGGACGAGGAAATGGCTGACATCTACATCGACTTCGCGGCGCTGGAGCGCACCAAGTCCAACCTCGGTGATGTGGAGGACCTGCTCAGTGGTCCGTGCAAGGGCATGGCCGACCTTCCCACCGAGGCGGCGGGCCACGAGGACCTGATCTCCAAGCTCCGTGACTTCGGTGGCGAGTGGGACTACGGCATCGGCAAGCTCGGTGAGTTCAGCGGCGGAGCGGTTGACGCGCTCAAAACCATCGGCGACGCGTTCCTCGAGCTCGACAAGCAGCTCACGGACTCGTTCAAGCCCAAGGCGGGCTCGGCGTGACCACGTACGACGCCCTCGGGTTCAACCCCGCACCCGGCAGCCAGAGCCAGGGCGAGGTGATGGCCGGTCGGCTGCGGGCCGCGACCGAGGCCCTCGGCAACATCAACGACGTCCTCAGCGGCACGGGGAACCAGGAGTGGGAAGGCAAGACCGCGGTCGCGTTCCGTGGGCTCGTCAAGGAGGATCTGCAGCCCCGGATCCAGGAGGCGTACGAGAGCTTCGGCACCGCCTCACGGGCGCTCGACCGGTGGCTGCGTGACCTGGACGGGTTCCAGTCGCGGGCCGAGGCGCTCGAGCGGGAGGCCGAGGCAGCCCGCGCCGACGTCGCCGCCGCGCAGTCCGCCGTCGACGGCATGGGTGATGCGCCCACGGACGACCCGGCCGCGAAGAAGGAGTACGACAAGACCGTCGGCGAGAACAACGCGGCGCTGACGAGCAGCGAGTCGACGCTGGACGGCATCATCGCGCGGGCCAACACACTGGCCGGCGAGGCGTCCGACTCCGCAACGACGACGGCCGGGGCGCTCGACACCGCGATGAAGGCGGCACCGGACGAGCCCGGTCTCTGGGACCGGATCACCGGGGCGCTGGAGGGGATCGGCGAGTTCCTCGGCGACGTGGTGGAGTTCGTCAAGAACAACTGGTGGGACCTGCTGCACAAGCTGGTCAACATCACCGCGACCGTGCTGTCGATCGCCTCGCTGTTCTGCCCGGCCCTCGCGCCGTTCGCCCTCGCGTTCGCCGTCGCCGACGTGCTGATGTCAGGCATCGACTGGGCGCGAGGCGTACCCGGGGCGAAAGAGGCGTTCCTCACCGGTGCGTTGGGTCTGGTGGGCGGCTTCGCGGTCGGCAAGCTGGTCGGCACGTTCATGAGCGCCGCCGGCCCCGCGTTGGCGACCGGCCCGTTCCGGGTGATGGCGTCGGGAGGTGCGGCCAGCATCGCCGCCCCTGCTGCGGCCGTCCTCTCGTACAACCCGGCGTTCGGTCCTGCGTTGGCCGGCTACATGGTGATCAAGACCAAGGACGCCACGGATGGCGCGGACGCGATCCAGAGCCTGCTCGGCAACAACACCTACTACAGCGACAGCCTGGCCTCCGGCTGGCAGAAGGCGCGGGCCAACTGATGGCGACCGCGACCCTGCCACGTCAGGACCTCTGGGTGCTGGTGCCGCCCGGCTGGATCGAGTTCAGCGCGTTCTCCAGCGACGAGGCGGCGACGCGGTGGTTCGACCGGTTGCTCGCCAAAACCCCGGACCTGTTCGACGAGCAGACCCGGGTGGCGCTGCGCGTGACCTATGCGCAAGTACGCAGCCAGATCCCCGCCGGTCTGGTCGACTCCGCGGGGGCGCTGATCACGACCCTGCTCGACGACACGGTCACGATGTGGCAGTTCAGCATGCGCGTACTCGACCTGCCGCGGAGCGGTGACATCAACCCGATGGCGGTGGTCGAGCGCTTTCTCGAGTCGGAGCAGGGCAGGTCGGAGGTCGGCGAGGACGACATCGTCGAGTCGTTCCAGACCGAGGACGGCCGCGACGGCGTCGCGATCCACACCACGGCCACGGCGGTCGACGACGGTGGGCAGCTCGTCGCCAACGTCCCCGGCACCGATCCGGCCGCCCTCGGAGTCGTGTACGCCGCGGTCCGGCTGCATCGCCAGGAGGGCAGCGAGGCCGATCGGCTGGCCGTGGTCACCGGCATCGCACCGAATATCGAGCAGCGGCTCCCGATGTCGATCATCGCTGCCCAGCTGACCCTCTCCGCCGAGCTGCGCGACGAGGGAGCCGACCCGCCCGAAGGCAGCATCGATGTCGACACGACGGGGCGTTTCGACCAGACTGCGGGCTGATGACTTCGCAGCAGGCACCGCTGATCGGTGACGATGCGCGCGCCTATGTCGAGCGGGACTACGACGCGCTGGGGTCTGACGACCTGCCGGGCCAGCTGTGGGAACGCACCAAGGCGCTGAAGGTCCTCGCTCGCGAGTGCGACTCGTTTGCTCGGCTGTTGTCCGGTCTTGCTGCCTGGGCCCTCGCCGTCGCCGGTGGCGCGCTGGTGGCGCTGGCCGTGTGGAACGACGTGAACGGCGTCCTCAGGGTCGTCGGTGTCGTCGTCGGTGTGCCGCTCGTGGCCGCGGCGGCGGTGCTCGGCCGCCGGGTCTGGCAGGCCGGGCGTGTCGTGGTCGACGCGTTCTGCTGGTGGACGCTGCTGCCGGAGAAGCTGGCCGGCGGCGGAGCCGGTGTCGAGGACTGGCGGTCGTCGCCAGTTCGGGATGCGGTGGCGGCGCGCGTGTTCGTGTTCCAGGGCTGGCGGCCGCTGCGAATCGGCCTCGGCGCGGTGGCGTTCCTGAGCCCGGCGATCTTCTTCGCGCTCGCCGTCGAGGGCGGACCGCGCTATCGGCCGACCTGGCACGAGGGTCAGACGGCGGCGCTCTGGGTGATCGGGCTGACGCTGGTCGTCGCCGGCTTCGCGGCCGGTGTGGTCCTGATGGGTGGACAGTGGCGAGCCAACCTCGCCCACTCCCAGCGCGACCCCGTGCAGCGGAAGATCTTCGGCCAGCGCTGACCACCAGAGCCCGGTGAGTGTGACGTTCTGGTGCGACACGCCGGCGTGTCGCGACCAAAACGTCACACTCACCGGGAGGGGGCGGTGGGTGAGGGTGGCGGCTGAGATATCTTGACGTCAAGCAATCTTCTCCGCAGCAGACCGGGAGCCGTCTCCATGGCCAAGATCAAGGTGCAGAACCCCGTCGTCGAGCTCGACGGCGACGAGATGACGCGGATCATCTGGCAGTTCATCAAGGACCGCCTGATCCACCCGTATCTCGATGTCGACCTCAAGTACTACGACCTGGGCATCGAGAACCGCGACGCCACCGACGACCAGGTCACGGTCGACGCGGCGCACGCGATCAAGGAGCACGGCGCCGGCGTCAAGTGCGCGACGATCACGCCGGACGAGGCGCGGGTCGAGGAGTTCGGCCTGAAGCAGATGTGGCTGTCACCCAACGGCACGATCCGTAACATCCTCGGCGGCGTGATCTTCCGCGAGCCGATCGTGATCTCCAACATCCCGCGGCTGGTGCCCGGTTGGACCAAGCCGATCATCGTCGGCCGCCATGCACACGGTGACCAGTACAAGGCGACCAACTTCAAGGTGCCCGGCGCCGGCACCGTGACCATCACGTACACGCCGAAGGACGGCTCCGAGCCGATCGAGCACGAGATCGTCCAGATGCCGGAGGACGGCGGCGTCGTGATGGGTATGTACAACTTCAACAAGTCGATCGAGGACTTCGCGCGGGCGTCGCTCTCGTACGGCCTGCAGCGCGGGTACCCCGTCTATATGTCGACGAAGAACACCATCCTCAAGGCGTACGACGGCGCCTTCAAGGACATCTTCGCCGATGTGTTCGAGCGTGAGTTCAAGGCCGACTTCGAGAAGGCCGGCCTGACCTACGAGCACCGGCTGATCGACGACATGGTCGCCGCGGCGCTCAAGTGGGAGGGCGGCTACGTCTGGGCCTGCAAGAACTACGACGGCGACGTCCAGTCCGACACCGTCGCGCAGGGCTTCGGCTCGCTCGGCCTGATGACGTCGGTGCTGATGACGCCGGACGGCAAGACGGTCGAGGCCGAGGCCGCACACGGCACCGTGACCCGGCACTTCCGCCAGCACCAGCAGGGCAAGCCCACCTCGACCAACCCGATCGCGTCGATCTTCGCCTGGACCGGTGGTCTGAAGCACCGCGGCAAGCTGGACGGCACCCCTGAGGTGACCGGGTTCGCCGAGACGCTGGAGCAGGTCTGCATCGAGACGGTCGAGAGCGGCAAGATGACCAAGGACCTCGCGCTGCTGGTCGGACCCGACCAGGCCTTCCTCACCACCGAGGAGTTCCTCGCGGCGCTGGACGAGAATCTGGCTGCCAAGCTCGGCTGATCGACCGCCGCGTCGAAGGCGCGAGGCCGCTTCCGCGGTCTCGCGCCTTTGCGTGTTCTGGCCCATCGCGGCCCGCAGACCCCTAGCATCATCCTTGGGGAGGGGGTACGAGGCGACGACCGTCGCCCGCTGACAAGGAGCGTCTCGCGGTGCTGGTACTGGCCATCGAGCTGCTCTTCCTGCTCCTCTTCGTCCACGCGCTGACGCTGTTCCTGCGTCGGCGCGACCCGCTCGCTGGCGACGTCACGCTGGTCTTCAGCGCGATGGCCGGCCTGTTCATCCTCACGCTGCTCGGTGCGGTGCTCGACGAGACGCCGCGCGTGTTGCGGGCGGCGGCGATCGCGCTCCTCCTCGCCCAGCCGTTGTTGACTCTGCGACTGATCTCCCACGTGCGCGACATCCCCCGCGCGGTGCTGGCGGTCGCGGCGCTGCTCTTCGTCATCAGCACCGTCCCGCTGCTACTGCGGGAGCCCGACGGGCCCCGGTGGCCCGTCTGGTTCGCCGTCGGTGCCTTCGCGCTGGTGGAGGGCGTGGTGGCCGGCTACTTCCTGGGCGAGTCACGCGCGCGCACCGGGGCGCCACGGCTGCGGTTGCGGGTGGCCGCGCTCAGCACGGCGCTGTTCGCCGGTGCGCTGCTCATGGCGGGACTGCTGCAGGGGGGCGACGCCGCGAGGATCGTGACGCTGCTGTCGGGAGTGGGCTACGTCGCTGCGTTCATGCCGCCACCGCAGCTGCGTCGGCTGTGGGCGATGACGGCCGCCCATGACTATGGCCGCGAGCTGCTGTCGATGTCGGCCGAGGCGACCGGCAGGGACATCTGGCATCAGTTCGCGGTGTCGGCGGACGAGATCTGCGACGTGGATGCCGTGGTCGTACTCGCGCGCACCAGGGACGGCGGCATCTCCACGGTCGCGTCCAGCGGTCTCGACCTGGGGCGCGTGACACCGCTCGAGCGCGTCGAGTTCGGCCAGCTCGCCGAGCCGACCCTGCAGCGTGCCGTCAACGGCGACTGTCCCGTCGAGCGGACCTTCGCGGCCGCGGTCGGTGCGCGGTTTGGCACCCGCGTCCCGTTGTCGCACCGGCGAGGTGGGGAGCCGGCCCATATCGCCCTGCTGTTGTCACGGCACCGCAGCTTGTTCAGTGCCGACGACCTCGAGGTGGTGGCGGGCCTCGGTGCGCAGGCGGCGCTGCTGGCCGGACGGGCCGAGGCGTCGGCAGAGCAGGAGCGGCTGGCCGACCAGCTGGCGGCGACCGTCGACGCGCTCGGTGTGGCGAGTAACGCGAAGAGCGACCTGCTGGCGCGGGTGAGCCACGAGTTCCGTACGCCGCTCACGGTGATCATCGGCTACTGCGAGATCCTCCGCCGGGCGGTGAGCTCGGGTCGCTCGATCATGGCGACCGATGCTCTCGACCGCATCGGGGATGCCGGCCAGCACCTCATCACGCTGGTCGACGACGTACTGAACGTCGCGGAGATGGACGCCGGACACCTCAGGCTGCGGCCCGAGCCGGTCGACCTGGCCGAGCTGATCTCCCGCGCCGTCGAGGAGCTGCGACCCGTCGCCGAGCACAAGGGGGTGGCGCTGACGGTCGACCTGGCCGCCGCCTCGGTGTACGCCGACCCGGTCCGCTTGCGGCAGGTGATCTACAACCTGTCCTCGAACGCCATCAAGTACACCCCCGAAGGCGGCTCGGTGCAGTTCGTCAGCGAGCAGGCCGACGACGGCATCCGGATCTCTGTCGTCGACACCGGCATCGGCATCAGCCCCGAGGACCAGGACCGGGTGTTCGAGGACTTCACCCAGCTCGACGAACATGCCGGTGAGGGGTCCGGGCTGGGGCTGTCGATCGCTCGCCGGCTCGTCACCGCCCACGGGGGACGCACCGAGCTCTCGTCGCGGCCGGGTGAGGGTAGCCGGTTCACCGTCGTCCTCCCGTACCCGGCCTGACCGACCGCGCTATTCGGTGAGAGCGGAGAGGGTCCAGCCGGCGACGTGCCGGTCGCCCGGCCGGAGCACGAGCAGGTCGACCCCCGAGTTGAACGCGTCCGGTGGACAGGTCATCGGTTCGACGGCGAGGCCAAGCCGGCTCGACGCCTCGTCCGGGCGGTCCGCGGTATGGATCTGCACCCACGGCAGGGTGGTCGGGTCCCAGGCGCACTCCACGCCGTGACCGTCGTCGTGTCGAAGCCGCACCCGGGCGAGCCCGTCCGGCCCGGCCGTCAGCGCGGTGTACGCGTGGTCGACCCAGACGTCACCGATCCGCCGCGGGCTGCGGAAGTCCAGCAGGTCGCCGTCCACCGGGTTGATGGCTGAACCGGTCGCGACCGGGAGCAGCCGGTCAGGCGTCACCGACAGCACCTCGTCGGCCGGGACCTCCAGCGTCCAGTCGTCGACCCGGCCCGTCCCGGCGCACAGGTACGGGTGCGGCGCCGTCCCGTACGGCGCGCTCTGGTCTCCGACGTTGGTCGCCGTCACCGTGCACGACAGCCCGGCGTCGCCGAGGACGTAGCGCGCGGTGAGCTCGAGCGCGAACGGGTAACCGGGCTGAGGCACCAGCCGATGGTGGAGGGTGACCGCCTCGGCGGTCTGCTCGAGCAGGTCGAACGGCAACCAGCACACCAGCCCGTGTAGTGCGGTGGCCCGCTCGGTCTCGTTGACCGGCAGCTGGTACTCCTGCCCGGCGAACCGGTATCGCCCGTCGGCGATCCGGTTCGGCCACGGCGCCAGCAACGAGCCACGGAAGTACGGACGTGCCTCATCGCGGTCGAACGACAGCACCAGGTCACGCCCGGCGTGCTGCAGCGCGCGGAGCCCGGCGCCGACCTGGGTGATCGCTGCCCGGTAGTCGCCGTGTACGAGCGGGTAGTCGCCGAACACCTCAGATGTCTCGCAGCCGCCGGGCGACGTCTTCTGGGAGTACGTCGGTGATGTACGCGTTCATGCCGGACTCGGTGCCGGCCAGGAACTTGAGCTTGTCGGCCGCACGACGGATCGAGAACAGCTGCAGGTGCAGGTAGCCGAGGTCCTCGGTGTCGACGACCGGACCCTGGTGCCAGGCAGAGATGTACGGGAGCGGGCTGTCGTACAACCGGTCGAGGCGCTGCAGCAAGTCGAGGTACAGGACGACGAAGTCGTCGCGCTCCGCGTCGTCGAGGTCGGGAATCGTCCGGACCCGGCGCCGCGGGTAGATGTGCACCTCGACCGGCCAGCGGGCGGCGGCCGGGACGAACGCCGTCCAGTGCGTCGACTCCGCGACGACGCGGACCCGAGCCTCGCGCTCGGCAGCGAGGACGTCGGTGTGCAGGTCGCCGCCGGTGCGCTTCCGGTACTGCGCGGCAACGTCGACCATCCGGCTGCTGCGTGGGGTGAGGTAGGGGTAGGCGTAGATCTGGCCGTGCGGGTGGCTCAGGGTCACCCCAATCTCCTTCCCCCGACTCTCGAAGCAGAAAACCTGCTCGACGCCGTCGAGCTCACCCAGCTCGATGGTGCGGTCGGCCCAGGCGTCGACGACGAGGCGGGCCTGAGCGGCCGACAGGTCGGCGAACCGCGCGTTGTGGTCACTGGAGAAGCAGACCACCTCACAGCGACCGAAGCCAGGACGCATCGGCACCAGCGGGTTGGGGGCGTCGACCTGCGGCGGCTCGGCGGCGGTCGACAGGCTCGGAAAACGGTTCTCGAACGTCACCACGTCGTAGTCGCTGGCCGGGATCTCGGTGTGCCGGCCGTCCGACGACGGACAGAGCGGGCACTCCTCGTCCGGCGGGAGGAAGGTGCGGGACTGCCGGTGCGAGGCCATCGCCACCCACTCGTCGAGCAGCGGGTCGAGCCTGAGCTGCGACGCCGTGCTGACCGCGGGGAGGTCCCGCGGGTCGACGAGCTCGCGGACGGCGCTGTCGTCGAGGTCGAAGTAGACGATCTCTCGACCGTCCGCCAGCGTCGCGTTGGTCTTCTTCACCGCACCCTGCTCCTCGGGCCCCCGCGTGCGGAGGCAGGTTGACGTCGTGAAGTGCGCGCATGAGGCGCCCGTCGAACAGTCAACCACAAAACAACAGGTTCAAACAGCGAGACCGTCGATGCACGGATTTGGCGGAGACAGCGGCTCCTGGTGTGTGAAAACGAGTGAACACGACAGTTTCTGTTGACATGACCTGGGAAACGTGTGTGGAATGTGTCACGCGCCGGCGTGCCGGTGTCCGTGCGTCAGCAACGGGCTGGCGCAGTCAGCGGAGTGAGGATGCATCGTGACAGCACCCACAGCAGCACCTCTACGACGAACCGGACTCGCGCTGGCGACAGCGCTGGTCATGATGGCCTCGACCGTCCTGCTGAGCGCGGCCGCACCGGCAGCCCCCGATCCCTCCGACAGTGGGTGGGAGATGGGCGAGCCCCGGCTCCCGACACCGTGGACCGAGGAGGTGTCCCCGGACAACGCACTGCCGGACTACCCGCGCCCACAGCTGACCCGGGCGAACTGGCAGAACCTCAACGGCGTATGGGAGTTCGCCGGCGCCACGGCGGGCGCGGAGCCGCCGTTCGGCCAGACCCTCGGTGAGCAGGTCCTGGTTCCGTACCCGATCGAGTCGGTGCTGTCCGGCATCGAGCGGCACGAGGACTACATGTGGTACCGCAAGAACGTCTCGGTGCCCAACGGCTGGCGGATCGGCAACGGACAGCGGCTGATGCTGAACTTCGGCGCCGTCGACTACAAGTCGGTGGTGTACGTCAACGGGGAGCAGGTCGCCGAGCACACGGGCGGGTACGGACGGTTCTCGGCGGACATCACCGATGCCGTGACTGGGTCGGGTGCACAGGAGATCATCGTCGGCGTCGAGGATCGCACCGACGCGACCTGGCAGCCGGTGGGCAAGCAGCGCCGGGTTCCCGACCGCGGCATCTTCTACGAGGGCGCCTCGGGCATCTGGCAGACCGTCTGGATGGAGCCGGTCGCCGACGGCCACGTGGGCACGCTGGACATGACGCCCGACCTCGACGCGAGTGCGCTCCGGCTCACCGTTAACACCGTGGGCGACACCGGTGGTCTGACGGTGGAGGCAACCGTGCGCGACGGCCGGACGATGGTCAGCCGGACGTCCGGTGCGCCGGGCGCGGAGATCGCGCTGCCGGTGACGAAGGCCAAGCTGTGGTCGCCCGACTCCCCGTTCCTCTACAACCTCGAGGTCAGGCTGAAGAACGGCGACGAGGTGGTCGACAGCGTCGGGTCCTACTTCGGCATGCGCGAGATCGGCAAGGCGAAGGGTGCCGACGGCAGACTGCACATGACCCTGAACGGCGAGATCGTGTTCCAGATGTCGACGCTCGACCAGGGCTACTGGCCGGACGGCATCTACACCGCACCGACCGACGACGCGCTGGCGTTCGACCTCGAGCAGCACAAGGAACTCGGCTTCAACACCGTACGCAAACACATCAAGGTCGAGCCCGACCGCTGGTTCTACCACGCGGACCGGCTGGGACTGCTGGTCTGGCAGGACATGCCGGCGATGCGGACCGGTGGCCGTCCCCCGGTCGACGGGCAGCAGCAGTTCGAGACCGAACTGCACGAGATGGTCGACCAGCACAAGAGCTGGACCTCGGTGATCGGCTGGGTGCCGTTCAACGAGGGCTGGGGCGAGTGGGACCGTGACGCCACCGGCCGGATCGCTGACGACATCAAAGCGCAGGACCCGAGCCGGCTGGTCAACGCGCACAGCGGGGTGAACTGCTGTGACTCGCTCGGCGACTCGGGCCAGGGCGACGTCATCGACTGGCACCGGTACGTCGGTCCCGCCGATCCCGTACCCCAGGGGGAGCGAGTGTCGATCGACGGCGAGCACGGCGGTTTCGGGCTCGAGGTCGACGACCACATGTGGTTCGGAGAGGGTCACGCGTACGAGATGACGCCCGATCCCGAGACGCTGACTCGGCGTTATGTCGAGAACCAGGAGGACGTCCTGACGGCGGCCAAGCAGTGCGGGATCAGCGGAGCGATCTACACCCAGATCACCGACGTCGAGCACGAGGTCAACGGCTTCTTCACCTACGACCGGCAGGTCGAGAAGATGGACTTCGGCCAGGTGCGCGACATCAACGAGAAGATCATCCGCGAGGCCGACGGCTCCGGTTCCGACGCCCCCGACCTACCTCCGGGCACTCCGGGTCTGACCGGGCTCGCGTACTGGCCCGCCGACGAGGGCAGCGGCACGGTGGCCGCCGACCAGGTCGGCGACGCCGACCTCACCCTGCGACCTGGGGCGAGCTGGACCGCCGGAGTGTCCGGGTCGGCTCTGGCGTTCGACGGCGCCGGTGGTCATGCCGAGACCGACGGTCCGGTGCTCGACACCTCCGGCAGCTTCACCGCCGCGGCATGGGTCAAGCTCGACCGGGTGAACGGCTGGCTGACGGCGGTCGGACAGGACGGCCCGGTCCAGTCGGCGTTCTTCCTGCAGAAGACGGCCGACACCAACCGGTTCTCGTTCAGCACGGCAGGTGGGCGGGCGCTGTCGGACTTCGTGCCGGTGGCGGACCGTTGGTACCACCTGACGGGCATGCGGGACGCGGCGACCGGGACGCACACGTTGTACGTCGACGGGGTCGAGCAGTCGTCGTTCAGCCAGTGCCTCAACCCGGACTCCGAGGGTCCGCTGAGCATCGGCCGGGCCCGCTTCGGCGGTAACGACGTCGACTTCTGGCCGGGTGCGGTCGACGACGTACGCGTCTGGGACAGGGCGTTGAGCGCTGAGGAGGTGGCCGAGATCGCCGCGACCGGCCGGTAGCCCCACGACGGTCGCGTCGCCCGTTTGTCACGTGGCCGTGGCTGGTGGTCGCTTCCCGCGGCGTAGAACCCGAGGGAAGCGACTATCAGCCCAGGGGAGTGGGCTCTCGTCCTGAGTGGAACGGCGGGCGGGTGGTTCTTGCGTATTGATGTTCAATCATGTTTGATCAGTGGGGAAAACGTGTGACTCACCTCTCAATCTTGTCCAGAGTCGGGACCGGCCAGCCCAAGGAGATCGGCATGACACGCACGAAGGTTCTACGTCCGTGGCGGACTCTCGCCGTGGCGGGAGCGGTCAGTCTTGCGCTGGCCGGCTGCACCAACACCGGGGAGGACACCGCGGACAGTGGCAACGACGGCAACGACAAGCAGGTTGTCCGCGAGGATGAAGAGAGCGACGCGAGCTGCACGCTCGACAAGTACGGCGCCGAGAAGCTCGACCTGAAGGGGGCGACGGTCGGGTTCTCGCAGTCCGAGCCGGACACCGCGGCGTTCCGGGCGGCCGAGACCAAGTCGATCAGGGAGGCCGCCGCGGAGGTCGGTGTCGGCAAGCTGCTGGTGACCAACGCCAACAACGAGCTGCCGAAGCAGATCTCCGACATCCAGGACATGATCAACCAGGGTGCGGAGTTCCTCATCGTCGCGCCGATCAACTCCGATGGTCTCGACCCTGCCTTGAACGCCGCCAAGGAGGCCGGCGTGCCGGTGCTCACGATCGACCGCAAGGTGACCAACACGTCCTGCGAGGACTACATCGCGTTCCTCGGCTCGGACTTCTACCAGCAGGGTGAGCGCGCCGCCGACGCGCTCAACGAGGCGACCGAGGGCGAGGCCAAGGTCGCGATCCTGCTCGGGTCGTCCGGCAACAACGTGACCGACAACCGCAATGCCGGCTTCAAGGAGAAGGTGGCGGCCGACTACCCCGGTCTGGAGATCGTGGCCGAGCAGACCGGCAACTTCGCCCGCGACGAGGGTCAGGCGGTGACCGAGCAGCTGCTGCAGTCCAACCCCGACATCACTGCGATCTATGCCCATAACGACGAGATGGCGCTCGGCGCCGTCACGGCGGTGACCGCCGCGGGCAAGCAGCCGGGCACCGACATCAAGATCGTCTCCATCGATGGCACCAAGAACGCCGTGCAGGCCATCGTGGACGGTCAGATGAACGCCGTCATCGAGTCCAACCCGCGCTTCGGCCCGCTTGCGTTCGAGACCGCGCAGAAGTTCTACGACGGCGAGGAGATTCCCGAGGACGTCATCATCGAGGACGACGAGTACAACGCTGACAACGCCGAGGAGAACCTGGGCAACGCGTTCTAGGCTCTCCGGTACACCGCGCGGGAGAGGCGACGTGAGCGAGACCAGCACCCTCAGCACGCCGAGGTCGAGTACGTCGACCGTGCTGCAGACCTTGGGGGTGGGCAAGTCGTTCGGCGGAGTGCACGCCCTGCGGGACGTCGACTTCTCCCTGGCCGAGGGCGAGATCCATGCCCTGGTCGGGGAGAACGGCGCCGGCAAGTCGACGCTGGTCAAGGTGCTCACCGGCGTGTACGCGCCGGACGCCGGTGAAGTCCGCTTCGCCGGGCAGCGGGTCGACTTCTCCAGGCCGTCGGACGCGCAGCACGCCGGGATCTCCACGATCTACCAGGAGGTCAACCTGGTGCCACTGCTGTCGGTGGCCCGCAACGTGTTCCTGGGAAGGGAGCCCCGCAACCGGCTCGGCCTGGTCGACCTCGCGACCATGAACCGTCGGGCAACCGAGCTGGTGGAGCGGCTCGGTGTCGACATCGACGTCACCGAGGAGCTGGGCCGGCTCGGGCTGGGGGCGCAACAGATGGTGGCGCTGGCCCGCGCGATGTCGGTGGACAGCCGGGTCGTGATCATGGACGAGCCGACGTCGTCGCTGGAGGCCAAGGAGGTCGCCACGCTGTTCGAGGTCGCACGCAACCTGCGGGCCCAGGGCGTCGGCCTCGTGTTCGTGTCCCACCGGCTCGACGAGCTGTGGCAGCTCTGCGACCGGGTGACCGTGCTGCGTGACGGCCGGCTGGTGCACACCGGCGATATGCACGACCTCAACCGCGTCGCGCTGGTGTCGCACATGCTCGGGCGGGACATCCAGGAGGTTGCCCGGCACGGCGCCACCGAGTTCGGTGAGTCGCACCTGCAGGGGCGGCAGGCCGTACTCGCGGTGGAGGGAATGGACGTACGCAACCGGCTCGAGGAGGTGGCGCTGACGGTGCGACCAGGCGAGGTGCTCGGGCTCGGCGGGCTGCTCGGATCCGGGCGAAGCGAGACGGTCAAGGCGATCTACGGTGCACTGCCGAAGCAGGCCGGCACGGTGCACGTCGCCGGGAATCCGGTGCGGAGCAACTCCGTACGCTCCGCGCTCGGGTCGGGAATCGCGCTGCTGTCGGAGGATCGCAAGGCGGAAGGCATCATTCCCGACCTGTCGGTGCGCGACAACATCGCGCTGGCCGTGCTGCCACGACTCTCGCGCGGCGGGATCGTCGCGGAGCCGAAGGTCGACGCACTCGTGGACACGTTCCTCCGGCGGCTACGGATCAAGGCGTCCAGCCCGGCGCAGCCGGTACGGGAGCTGTCCGGCGGCAACCAGCAGAAGGTGCTCCTCGCTCGCTGGCTCTGCACCGAGCCGAAGGTCTTCCTGCTCGACGAGCCGACCCGTGGCATCGATGTCGGTGCCAAGAGCGAGGTGCAGGGCCTCATCGACGAGCTGGCCGAGCAGGGGCTCGCCGTCGTGCTGATCTCCAGCGAGATGGAGGAGCTGGTCGAGGGCGCCGACCGCATCGTCGTCCTCCGCGATGGTCGGGTGCATGCCGAGCTCGACGGCGCCGACCTGACCAGCTCCGGTCTGCTCGCCGCGCTGGCCGGTGACATCTCGGCGGCCGACGCGGAGGCACAGGCCTCGACGGAGGCGGCCGATGACTGACGTGGCCACGCCGCCGCCGCCGACTCGCGCGCGGCCCGTCCGCCGCGTCGACAGCGACTGGGTCCGGCGCAACGGCGTCTACGTCGCGCTCGCCCTGCTGGTCGCCGTCAACGTGGTCATCACCGACAACTTCGTGGACGCCGGGACACTGCGGCTGCAGCTGATCCAGGTCGTGCCGGTACTCATCGTGGCGCTCGGCATGGCGCTGGTGATCGGCACCGAGGGCATCGACCTGTCGGTCGGTGCGGTGATGGCTCTCGCCGCGGCGATCATCCCGCTCTACGTCGGGTACGGCGCCTCGGTCGCGATCCTCGTCGCGCTGCTCGCGGGCGCGGCGTCCGGCACGCTCGCCGGGACCTTGGTGGCCCGAGTGGGCGTGCAGCCGATCGTCGCGACGCTCGGCATCATGGTCGCCGGGCGGGGTCTGGCCAACCTGATGGGCGGCGAGATCAAGACCATCCGCGAGCCGAGCATCGTGTCGCTCGGCACCGGCAGTGTGCTGGGCGTCCCGTACGTCGTGTTGATCGCGGCGGTGGTGGCGGTCGTGGTCTGGTTCCTGGTGCGGCGTTCGACGTACGGCCGGCAGCTGGTGGCGATCGGCGGCAACGCCCGCGCCGCCGAGCTGGCCGGGCTCCCCGTGAAGCGGGTGCTCACCTCGACGTACCTCCTCTGCGGGCTGCTCGCCGCCCTCGCCGGGGTGCTGCTCGCCGCCCGGTCCCAGGCCAGCGACCCGACCAAGGTCGGCCTGCTGATCGAGCTGTCCGCGATCACCGCGGTGGTCATCGGCGGCACGCCGCTGTCCGGCGGTCAGGTGCGCATCGTCGGCACGATTGCCGGCGCCCTGCTGATGCAGCTCATCACCGCCACCTTGATCTTCCACAACATCCCCGACTCGACCGCCCAGATGGTGCAGGCGGTGATCGTGATCGCCGCGGTGTACGTACAGATTGGTCGACGGAAGGCCGGCTCGTGACGGCCGGCACGATCGCCGAGCCGGCCCCGGGCACGGCCGGGACGCCGCGGAGCACCCGCGCCCGGATCGCCCGGCTCGTGCAGCGGCAGGGAGCACTCGTCATCCTCGTACTCGCGGCGCTTTCCGCGACGGCGGCCTTCGACTCGTTCGGCACGCAGCGCAATGTCACCAGCATCGCCGTGCAGGTGTCGTTCCTCGCGGTCGTGGCGCTGGGGATGACGTTCGTGATCCTGACCGGCGGCATCGACCTGTCGGTCGGGTCGGTGTTCGCGCTCGGCGGGGTGCTGGCGGCGTGGGGGTCACAACACGGCGCGTGGGTGGCGCTGCTGCTGCCGCTGGGGATGTGCGGGGCCATCGGGCTGGTGCAGGGGCTGATCATCGCCCGCGGTGGGCTGCCGCCGTTCATCGTCACGTTGGCCGGGCTGCTCTTCGCTCGCGGTCTGCTGCTTGCACTCACCGACGAGGGCTCGACGACCTACAAGGTGCCGGCCGGCTCGGCGTTCCGCGAGCTGGCGCAGGGCAAGCTGCTCGGCGTGAACCACTCGGTCTGGGTCGTGGTCGTGCTGTTCGCCGTCGGCGGGCTGGTGCTGCACCGGACGTCGTACGGCTCGACGGTGCTGGCGATCGGCGGCCAGGAGGATGCGGCCGACCTGATGGGGTTGCCGGTGGCGCGGACGAAGATTGTGGCGTACGTGATGTCCGGTCTGCTGGCGGGTCTCGGCGGCATCTTGATCGCGTCGTACACCTCGTCGGGGGTGACGATCCTCGGCGTCGGGATGGAGCTGGAGGCGATCGCCGCGGTGGTGCTCGGTGGCACCTTGCTGACCGGTGGTGCGGGCACCGTGCTCGGCACGCTGGTGGGCGTGCTGCTGCTGCAGGTGATCAAGAACGTCATCAACCAGGTGGGGTCACTCGACTCCAACTGGCAGGCCGTGGTGAGCGGCTCGATCCTGCTGCTGGTGGTGACGCTGCAGCGGTATCTGGCCCGGGTCGAACGCCGCTGACCCGATTCCCTTGCGCGGCCGTTTCCCGCGGGCTTACGCTCATTCGTACCTGGTGCGCATCACGAAACGGGTTGCTTTATGCGCAACAAAGACAAGGCTGTTGTGCTGCGCGGCCTGCTCGAACGGGCCCGCTACGAGGTGCTGCCCACCGCCTCCATCGAGGACACGGTGTGCGCGGAGGTGCCACCTGGCCGCACGCTGACGGTGACGGCGTCTCCGTCGAAGGGTCTCGAGGCCACGTTGTCGCTGGCCGAGCGGCTGGTCGGCCATGGGTACGACGTGGTGCCCCATCTCGCGGCCCGGATGATCAGCGGGTCCTCGGAGCTGAAGGAGATCGTCGAGCGGCTCGTACCCGTCGGTGTCACCACGGTGTTCGTGCCGGCCGGCGACGCCGACCCGCCGGCTGGCTCGTACCAGGGCTCGGTGGAGCTGCTCGAAGACCTGACCGCACTCGGCCGGCCGTTCGCGAACGTCGGTATCACGGGGTATCCCGAGAGCCATCCCTCCATCGGCGACGACCTGACGATCCAGGCCATGTGGGACAAGCGGCACTTCGCCACCGAGGTGGTCAGCAACCTGACATTCGACGCCGCCATGCTGCGGACCTGGGTGACGCGGATGCGCGCGCGGGGTATCACCATGCCGCTGCTGGTCGGGCTGCCGGGGCCGGTCGAGCGGACCAAGCTGCTGGCGATGGCGACCAAGATCGGGGTGGGCGAGTCGACCAGGTTCCTGGCCAAGCACAAGTCGACGTTCGCCCGGATCGCCGCGCCCGGTGGCTACAGCCCGGAGCGGTTCTTGGAGAAGGCGTCCCCGGTGCTCGGCGACCCGTTGTCGTTCGTCGCGGGTCTGCACGTCTTCACGTTCAACCAGGTGGCCGAGACCGAGCGTTGGCGGGCCAGCCTGGTCGCCCGGCTGGGCGGGCCGGTCGGCGCGGCGAGCTGACGTCGCCACCGGTCGTCGGACCGCCGATCCGGGCACTGGGGAAACAATTGTGCGTTGTGGGGGACGAGAGTTCCCCCAGCGACCGACGAGCGACTGCTCGGGCTAGCGGTAGGCGCGTTGCGAGTCGCGGCCCCACGTCGTGGACGTCTCCTTCGCAGAGAGTCGCCACGATGACGGCTTGGAGGAGAAGGTCGTCGTTGAGACGCGGCCCCTCGAGTCGCTGGTGAGCGTCTTGACGTAGCGCCACCTGCCGGCGCTGTACCGCTGAAGGGTGACTTTCGTCCCGGCCCAGGGTCGGAAGGCGGTGTAGGTCGGGGACCACCGGGTGACTGTGCCGGCGACGGCGACTGTATTGCCACGGCGAGAGGTGGATGTGACGCTCGATCGTGAGCCCCACTTGACGATGATGTCGTCGACCGCATTGCCCGCCCGGTCGCATTCAGCCAGCATCCGGTAACCGCCCGGCCGGACCTCCCAGTCATAGATCCGCATGTCCCCAGAGCTCGCATCAGCGTCCGCAAAGTCAATGTCGACGAGGGTCCGGCTGGACGTGTGCTGCAGTTCGATCGAGCACCAGTCATTGTTCAGATCGACTCCGTTGACACTCCACCGGACGTTTTCGTACGAGTGGACGACCGCCACTTTCTCCGGCGTCGCGTCAATGCTCGGAGCCGCGTAGGCGCCGGGGGTAGCCGACACGACTCCGACTGTGGCGGCGACGATGCCGACGAGGGCAGGGCGGAGGCGGACCATGGGGGTTGCCTTTCGAGGAGAGTGCCGGAAGTCCCAGGCGCGGTGAGACTAGTGGCCCCGGGCGGACCGTGTGGTCGCTTTGGGGAAACTCGGTCGAGACTGCGCCGCGGTTCAGGCCAGGTGTTGGTCGAGGAAGTCAACGGTGCGCCGCATCGACCGCGGCCATTGCGGCCCGAAGGCATGCGCCTCCCCGTCGTACACGTGCAGCCTGGCATCGACACCTGCGCTCGTCAGCGCGGACAACGTCGTTCGGCTCCACGCGATCGGGCAGCTGTCGTCGGCCGTGCCGTGATGCATCAGCACCGGCTCGGTGACCCGGTCGAAGTAGGTGCGCGGGCTGACATGCCGCCAGAACCACGGGTTGGCCTCGGGAGACCCATACGCGGCGATGATCTGTCGAGCGGCGCCGGCGCGTTCCGGCCGGGTCCAGCGGTTGAAGTTGTCGACCGTGTCGGAGCTGACCGACGCGAACACGACCGCGGCGTCGACGAGGCCGGGCTGCACGGCGAGCGCGTTCAAGGTGACGCCGCCGCCCATCGACCGGCCCAGCAGCGCCACCCGCTCACCGTCGATCTTGGGGTTGGTGGAGGCCTTGACCGCGAGTACGGCGTTGATGACGTCCTCGGTGTAGCCGAGCCGCAATCGCTGCTCCGCCGACCGGTCGGGCGACGACTGCGCATGACTTCGGTAGTCGGTGTGCAGGACGACGTACCCCTCGCGGGCGAGGTAGTCCTGCTCCCGCATCAGGCCCTGGCCGTTGTTGTAGATCGCGGGATCGATGTAGCCGTGGTTGAGGACGACCACCGGGAACGGACCGTTGCCCTGGGGCAGGTTGAGGATCCCGGAGATGGTCAGGCGACCGCTCTTGTACGTCGCGAAGTAGCGCGTGTACGCGTCGGTGCGGGCCAGGACACGACCAACCCGCAGGCCGCGTCCGTCGTACTCCTTGCGCATCAGAGCGGGCAAGGACACCGGATGGGGCGGTTTCGCCGTCCGGGTCGGGCTGGTGTTGGTCGGGCTGGGTGAGTCCGGAGCGGTCGACGTCGTCGTGGGTGGTGGCGTGGCCCGGGGAGCGGACTGCTCTTCGGCCGGGGCGGAGGTGCAGGCCGTGAGTACGCCGATCAGGACGAACAACGCCATGAACTGGGGTGCGCGCATGAATCCATGGTGCCTCGGCGGGTCCAGAACACGCGCAGTCTGTCTGCTCGGCCGGGAGGATGTGGTGGGATCGAACTAGTCGACAGAGGGGTGATTCGATGCTGCTCGAAGGCAGGAACGCGGTCATCTACGGAGCCGGTGGAGCGATCGGTGGTGCGGTTGCCCGGGCCTTCGCCGCAGAGGGGGCGCGGGTCTTCCTTACCGGCCGCACGCGGGCGAAGCTGGATCTGGTCGCGGAGGAGATCCGGTCGGCGGGTGGTGCAGCCGAGGCGGCCGAGGTCGATGCGCTCGACGAGCAGGCAGTGGACGAGCATGCCGACGCGGTGGCGGCGCAGGGTGGCCTCGACGTCTCCGTCAACCTGATCGCCCATGGGGACGTTCATGGGACGCCGATGGCGCAGATGCGGCCCGAGGACTATGCCCGGCCGGTCGAGATCGCCGTCCGGACGACGTTCCTGACCTCGCGGGCCGCGGCCCGCCACATGATCCGGCAGCGGTCGGGGGTGATCTTGGCGTTCGGCGGCTCAGGCGACCCGATGCGCGACTACTACCTGGGCGGCACCCAGGTCGCGTTCGAGGCGATCGAGTCGATGCGGCGGCAGCTGGCGGCCGAGCTGGGACCGTACGGCGTGCGGGTCGTGACGCTGCGTACGGGCGGTGTGCCCGAGACGATCCCGGCCGGCGCCGACGGGCGAGCAGAGATCGTCGGCGGGATCGAGAGTCAGACCATGACGGGCCGGGCGGCGACGCTCGAGGACGTGGGGAACGTGGCCGCCTTCGTGGCGTCCGACCGGGCCCGCACCATGACCGCGGCCACCGCCAACATCAGCGCTGGTGCGTTGGTCGACTAGGGTGTGGCTCCTTACTCCGCTGACCTGCTGCGCGACCCTCGGAGGGCGCCTCGCGGCGTTGTCGTCGTCGCACGATGCTGCGCATCGCGTCTCCTCCTCCGCCTTGCGATGCATCCCACCGAGCGCCGCTCGCGACGGTCGGGAGTAAGGAGCCACACCCTAGGCGTTGATCGGCCCGGTTTTCGTCCACAGGGCAAGGAGATACGGCCTGTATCCACAGGTCGAATCGAGGTTCTGATGGTGACGGCGACCCTCCTCTAGCGTCGGGGGATGGAGTTCTTCGACGAGCCGGTTGACCTACAGCCCTGGAGGCTGTCGGACGCCGAGGTCGTCGACGCGATGGATGCCGCGTACGAGGCGGCGACGCGGGCGCATGCGGTGGCCCTGCGGCTGCTCGTCGAGGTCGACAGGCGCGGGCTGGCGAAGGCGGCCGGGGCTTCGTCGACGCAGGCCTGGCTGCAGCAGCGGCGGCGGTTCCGTCCTCAGCAGGCCAGACGTGACGTGGAGCTCGCCCGGTTGATCGACATCCGCAACCCCGCGGACCCCGAGTCCGACGGGCGGGTCGAGGGAGCGGCAGTCGGCGCGGCGCTGGACGCGGGTGCGATGACGGTGGATCAGGCCGGAGTGGTCGCGATCGCGCTGTCGGAGCTGCCGGAGGACCTGGCGGCCGGGCCGCGGGTGCAGGCGGAGGAGATCCTGGTCGCCGAAGCGGGTCGGCTCAGCCCGGCCGATCTGTGCCGGGCCGGACATCAGGTCCTGGCGCAGGTCGACCCCGACGCCGCCGACCGAACACTGGCCGAACAGCTCGCCCGTGAGGAGCGCGAGGCCTACCGACTGAGGTCGGCCACCAGGTGGGCGGACGGCCACGGGTCGGTGCATTACCGGGTTCGAGTGCCGAACGCCGAGGACGCACACATCTGGCCGGTGCTCGATGCCCTCGCTCGGCCGACGCCGTCAGACGGCAGCGGGCAGCGCGACGAGCGGACCGGACGGCAGCGGATGGCCGACGCCGTCGTCGAGACGTTCCGCCGGGTCAGCCTCGACGGCGGGCTGCCCACGAACGGCGGCGACCGCCCACGAGCGACTATCACCATGGAGCTCGAGACGCTGCGGTCGGGCCTCGGCGCCGCCAGCAACGTCGACACCGGCGACCTGCTGTCCGCCGACGCCGCCCGTCGGCTCGCCTGCGACGCCCAGGTCATCCCGGTCGTGCTCGGCGGAGCCGGCCAGGTCCTGGATGTCGGCCGGGCCCGCCGAACTTTCGACGGTCCAGTCCGCACCGCGGTCATCGTCCGCGACGGTGGCTGTGTGCATCCCGGTTGTGACCGTCCGGCCCGCTGGTGCGACGTGCATCACGTGATCCCGTGGTGGGCCGGCGGCGACACCAGCCTCGCCAACGGCGTCCTTCTCTGCGGGTTCCATCACACGCTGTACGACAACGGCACCTGGCACCTCAGTTTCGCCGCCGACGGCATCCCGGAGGCCGTTCCACCGACCTGGGTCGACCGCGCCCAGCGGCCTATCCGCAACACTCGGTTCAAACGACGACCCGACGCCGCCTGACATACGAGATCGCTCGGCGACGAGCGGGCGAACCCTGACGGGAGTACGAGTTCAACGAGCACGATCTCGCCACACAGGCAGCGGCGCTTCCGGAGCGGTTCTCAGACCGACTGGAAGCAGGCGACCTTGCCGACGTTCGCTCGCTCGCCGATGGTGGCGAATGGGCCGAAGAGATCGACGTGCTCATGGCATGTCTGCACGACGCAGGCAAAACGAGTCACCCGCGCTGAACGAGATCAACTGGCCGCGCTGCTTGACGTCATCCAGGTGCCCCACGACCGCCTGGACGTCATCGAGGTGGCTGGCTAGTCGCCACAGCAGCAGATCGGCAAGCCAGGTCAAGCGCCAACGACCGCGGGTCAGGTGGGGCGCACCGGCACGGACCGCGGGAGCAGGTCGGCGATCGCTCGCTCAAGTCCGGCGGTGCCGGTGTCGACCACGGTCAGCGGGAGGCCGAGGGCGTCGGCGGCCTGCTGCGCGAGCCGGTGCAGCTCCGGGTCCGGCTCCTGGGCCAGCCAGACCACCCGGGTGTAGTGGCCGAAGTAGTCGTCGCGCAGCTCGGGATGGCGGTCGAGCCCGAGTTCCTGGAGCACGGTGCGGCCGAACGAACGCACCAGAAAGTCGGTGAGGACGTAGGTACCGGGCTGCTCGTCGAAGAAGCGCTGCAACTGAGCCGGACCCGCGTACACGTCGTAGCAGTGCAGACCGGCCAGCCGCCGCAGGTTGAGCCGGTCGCACACCTCGTCGAGGGCGCCGTACGTGCCACAGTCGGCGTAGCCGATCGCCACTGTCGGGTAGCGGCGCAGCAGCGACGTCGCGAGCGTCTCCACCTGCCCGGCGATGAGCTGGGGCCGGTTGTGCAGCAGCGGAGGCAGCGGGTGCACGTCGACGGGCCACGCGTGCCGGTGGACCAGCGCCGTGGCCGGCTGGGCGAGCGCGCCGCAGGCAATCAACCCGATGCGGGCAGCGACCTCAGCCGGGGAACGCGAGCTGGTCGACGAACTTGTCGTTGAAGTCAGCACGGTCGGAGAGCTCGACATAGCGCACCTCCTCCAGCAGCGTCATCGCGCCGGCCCGCTCGCGCAGGCTGAGCAGCGTCATCTTCGCGCCTTCGCCGGCGACATTGCCGGCCGAGACGATCCGCAGCACGGGCAGCTTCGGGACAAGCCCGATCCGGACGGCGGACGCGGGGGACAGGTAGCTGCCGAACGACCCGGCGAGCAGCACCTGTTGCACGTCGCCGGCCTCGGCGCCGAGCTCCTCGAGCAGCAGCGACCAGCCGGTCGCGATTGCCGCCTTCGCGAACTGCAGCTCGCGGACATCCCGCTGCGACAGGTAGACGGTGTCCGCAGCGTCCTCGGCCCCGTCCGGCCGGAACAGCACGAAGACCCGTTCCTCGCCGATCTTGGCCAACCGCCCAGCCAGCGTCGGAGCGACCGACGCCGCGACGTCATCGGGCACGAACCGACCGGAGCTGTCGAGCAGCCCTACCTTCACCAGCTCGGCGACGGCGTCCACGAGCCCTGAGCCGCACAGCCCCGCCGGGCTGATGTCGCCGATCACCTGCAGCTCGACGTCGTCGCTGAGGCGTACGACCTCGATCGCGCCCTCGGCCGCCCGCATCCCGCAACGGATCGCGCCGCCCTCGAACGCGGGCCCGGCCGGTGCGGCCGTCGACACCGTCCGTTCACCGTCGCCGAGCACGATCTCGCAGTTGGTGCCGACGTCGATGAACAGCCGCATCCGCTTGTCGCGGTCCATCCCGGTCGCCAGCATCCCGGCCACGATGTCGCCGCCCACATAGGCACCTAGCGCCGGGAGCACCGCCGCCGGTGCGCCGGGGTGGATCAACACCCCCAGGTCGGACGCGAGTACGCCGGACACGGTCGCCGACGACATCACGAACGGTGCGACGCCGATCGGCTCGGGGTCGATGCCCAGAGCCAGGGCAACCATGGTGGCGTTGCCGGCGAGCGCGACCTCGTAGACCTCGTCGGGCTCGACTCCACCCTCTTTGCAGACCGCCTGCGCAAGCTCGTCGAGGGTCGCGTGGGCGAGCCCGCGCAGCCGGTCGAGCGCGTCGGGGTCCATCATGGTGGCGCTGATCCGGGTGATGACGTCCCCACCGAACGGCTGCTGCCGATTGAGCATCGACTGCACCGCCACCGGCGTGCCCGTCGAGACGTCGAGCAGGGTCGCCACCACCGTCGTCGTACCCAGGTCGAACGCGATCGCGTGCCGCCGCGCCGACGTGTCGCCCGGCTCCACGTCGATCAGCACGTCGTCGACCACCACCGCGGTCACCTTGAAGTCCGCCGAACGCAGCACGGTGGGCAGCCGCCGTAGCGCGTGCAGGTCGACGGTCAGCTCCAAGTCCTCGATCGCGCCGAGCAGCCGTACCAGGTCGGTCCGCTGGTCGGACAGCGTCGGCTCGGCCAGCTCGACGTACCGCTTCTGCACGGCGGGCCGGAGGATCACCTGCCGCCCGACGCCGACCGTCGCCGCCTTGGGACGGGTGACGAGCGGCGGCACCTCGACCCGGAGGTCGTTCGTGGCCTGGGCGAGGCAGGCCAGCCGCCAGCCGGCGTTGAGCTGCTCACCGGTGAACGAGCGGACGTCGAGCCGCGAGACCGGCACCGAGCCGGTCAGGATCTGCACCTTGCACTTCTTGCAGGTCCCGTGCCCCCCACAGGTCGAGTCGATGGCGATGCCATTCCAGCTGGCCGCGTCGAAGACAGTGACCCCCGGCGGCACCCGGACCGACCGCTCGGCCGGCGCGAACGAGAGCTCGACCCGGCCCGTCCCGTCGTGCGCGACCAGCTCGCCCGTGGTGCTCTGGTCCGCGGGGGGTTCGATCAACCCCTCACGGGCGAGATGGCTGAGATCGGTCTCGCTCACGTCGCGCCTGACTCCCGCAAGGTTGCTTGCTTGGCCCGGTGCGCGGCGATCCAGGAGCCGCCCCACTCGTCGTGGCCGAGCAGGAGGTCGGCGGCCTTGACGGCTTCGACGATCTCCGGAGTACGGGCGTCCATGATCGCGCTGGTCAGCCCCGCGGTCATCGCCATCGGCAGGTACGCCGAGCCGATGGCGTGGCGGCCCGGCATGCCGAACGACACGTTCGAGGCGCCGCACGTCATGTTGAGCCCGTACGTCTCGCGGATCCGGCGGATCGTCTCCAGCGTCGTCTGCACAACCGACGTGTCGGCACCGATCGGCATCGCCAACGGGTCGATCACGATGTCGGCCAGCGCGATGCCGTACTCCTTGGTCGCGACGTCGACGATCTTGCCCACCAGCTCCAGCCGCTTGTCGGCGTCCATCGGGATCTCGTCGGCGTCGTTGGGCAGTGCGATGACGGCTGCGTCGTACTTCTTGACCAGCGGGAGGATTGCCGCCATCCGGTCGTCCTCGGCCGTGATCGAGTTGACCAGCGCACGGCCCTGGTACGTCGCGAGCCCGGCCTCGAGCGCCTCGACGACCGACGAGTCGATGCAGATCGGCAGGTCTGTCAGCGACTGGATGAGTGTGATGGCCCTAGCCAGCAGGTCCGCCTCGTCGGTCAGGGGTACGCCCATGTTGACGTCGAGTACGTCGGCGCCACCGGCCACCTGCGCGGCGACGTCACGCTCGATCGCCGACAGGTCGCCGGCCCGCAGCTGGTCCTGGAAGATCCGCCGGCCGGTGGGGTTGATCCGCTCGCCGATCAGGCAGAACGGCCGGCCGTGGCCGATCACCACCTCGCGGGTGGCCGACCGGAGCGTCGTCTCCTGCAGTGCCGTCTGCACGTGCGTCGTCATGCGCTGACCAGTGAGCGCCGCTTGGTGAGCAGGTCCTTGGCCCGCTTGACGCAGGCCGAGGCGTCGCTCGCGTAGCCGTCGGCGCCCACCGCGTCGGCGTACTCCTGGGTGACCGGTGCTCCACCGACCATGACGATCACGGAGTCCCGCAGGCCAGCCTTCTGCAACGCGTTGATGTTGGCCTTGAACATTGGCATGGTCGTGGTCAGGAACGCCGAGAAGCCGACGATGTCCGGCTGGTGCTCGTTGATCGCCTCGATGAACTTCTCCGGGGCGACCTGGACGCCCAGGTCGATGACGTTGAAGCCGGCCCCCTCGAGCATGATGTTGACGAGGTTCTTGCCGATGTCGTGGACGTCGCCCTTGACCGTACCCATCACGAACGTGCCGATCGTCTGGACGCCGGTCTCGGCGAGCAGCGGGCGCAGCACCTCCATCGCGCCGGCCATCGCCCGTCCCGCGATCAGCATCTCCGGCACGAAGAAGTCACCGCGCTCAAAGCGCGCACCGACCTCCTCGAGCGACGGGATCAGCGCGTCGAACAGCAGTGACTGCGGCTCCATCCCGAGGGCGAGTCCGGCATGGGTGAGGTCAAGTACTGCAGGCCCGTTGCCGACCAGTGTCTGGTCGTACAGTCCCTGCAGGATCTCGTCAGGTGTCATGCAGCGCCCTCCTTGTGAGTGCGACGACGGAGCAGGCGCGACAGGGAGTCGGCCTGCTCGACCAACAGCTCGCCGATGTCGTCGAGCTGGTCCCCGAGACGGGCACTGGGGCCCGAGACTCCGAGTGCCGCGATGGTGTGTCCGTCGCGGCCGTGGACCGGCGCCGCCACGGCGTCGAGTCCGACTTCGAGCTCCTCGCGGGTCACGGCGTAGCCGTGCCGGCGAATGTCTCGAACTTCCTTGTCCAGCTGGGATCTGCTGGCCACCGTCTGCGGGGTCGGCCGCTCCAGGTCGCCGTCGGGCAGGTCGAGGGAGTCGTACGCGTACAGCACCTTGCCGAGGGCGGAGCAGTGCGCTGGGACGTCGACCTCCAGCCAGTCGCGTGCGCCGAGCACGAACGTCGCGTTGACCTGGGCGATCTGCACGACGGTCTCGCCGCGGGGGATGGCCAGGTTGACCGTCTCCCCGGTCTGGGCGCCCAGCTTCTGCAGCACCGGGTCGGCCAGTCGGGCGACCTGCGTCCACGGGTCGTGCCGGGCGGCGTACAGGGCGAACAGTGGCCCCGACACGAACGAGCCGTGCGAGTCGCGCTCGAGCAGGTGGTTGCGCTCGAGCGCGGTGAGCAGCCGCGACGTCGTCGACCGGGCCAGCCCGGTCTCGTCGGCGAGGTCGGTGAAGCTGATCGGCTCGTCGGCCTGCACGACCAGGGACAGCAGCTGGGCCGCCCGGTCGACGGCCTGCGCGCCGTTCGCGGTGCTGGTCATGGGTTCCTTGGGAGCTCGGTGGTGACGGCTGTGGGCAGGTGTTCCATAACATGGAACCCGACTCCCACATAATGAGGTTAGGATCTCGATCAGGCCGGGTCAAGGAGGTAGTCGATGTTTCGCAATGCCATGCCGCGCTACGAGGTGCTGTCCGCCGAGGCGATGGAGACGCTCGACAAGGGCTGGCGCCGAATCGTCAGCGAGATCGGCGTGGAGTTCATGTCCGACCGGGCGCTCGACCTGTTCCGTCAGGCCGGGCAGCGGGTCGAGGACAACACGGTGTTCCTCGACCCCGATTTCGTGCTGGCCCAGGTCGCGAAGGCGCCACGCGAGTTCGACGTCGCCGCCCGCAACCCCGACAACACCCTCCACATCGGCGGCGACGCGATGGCGTTCGGCGCGGTCTACGGCCCACCGTTCGTCCGCCAGGGCGACGTGCGGCGCGACGCGACCATGGAGGACTTCCGGTCCTTCACCAAGCTGGCGCAGTCCTTTCCCGTACTCGACTCCGCGGGGGGCGTGATCTGTGAGCCCAACGACACGCCGTTGGACTCACGGCACCTCGACATGACGTACGCCCTGCAGACCCTGACCGACAAGGTCTACATGGGCAACGTGGTGTCCGGGCCCAACGCCGTCGACACCATCGAGATGAGCTCGATTCTCTTCGGTGGCAGGGAAATCATCGAGCAGACGCCGGTGACCATCTCGCTGATCAACTGCAACTCGCCGCTGCGGTGGGACGACCGGATGCTCGACGCGCAGTTCGAGTACAGCGCCGCCAACCAGCCGGTCGTGCTCACGCCATTCCTGCTGATGGGCGCCATGTCCCCGGTCACGATCCCGGCCGCGCTGGTGCAACAGATGGCCGAGGCGCTGTCCGGCATCGCGTTGTCGCAGCTGATCCGTCCCGGGTGCCCGGTGATCTTCGGGTCGTTCCTCTCCAACATCGACATGCAGTCCGGCTCGCCCTGCTTCGGCACGCCGGAGTCCGGGATCGGGCTGCTCTGCACCGGCCAGATCGCACGCCACTTCGGGCTGCCGTTCCGGTCCGGCGGCGCGATGACGTCCTCCCAGGTGCCCGATGCGCAGGCCGGCTACGAAGCGCTGATGACGTTGCTGCCGACGTTCCTCGCCGGCGCCAACTGGGTGATGCACTCCGCCGGGTGGCTCGAGGGCGGCCTGGTCGCGGGGTACGAGAAGTTCATCGTCGACGTCGAACTGCTGCAGATGATGCGGGTGGAGTTCACCCCACTGGAGATCGACGAGGCGTCGCTGGCGTTCGACGCGCACACCGAGGTCGGCCACGGCGGCCACTTCCTCGGTGCGATGCACACGATGGAGCGGTTCCGCACCTGCTTCTACCGGCCGATGCTGTCGTCGTCGGACAACTACGAACGGTGGATGAAGAACGGCGCCGCGGATACCGCCGACCGGGCGGCGACGATCTACCAGCAGCGGCTCGACGAGTACGAGGCCCCGTCGATCGACGACGCGGTCCGGGCCGAGCTGGAGGAGTACGTCGTACGGCGCCGCAAGGAGCTTGGCGACTGATCGTCAGAAGATCGTCGCGAGCATGACCAGCAGTAGTGGAGCGACGAAGCTCGCCAGCACCAGCCACGCGACCACCCGGTGCGAACCCTTGTCCGACGACAACGACCCGGCCATCGCGACCAGGGCGCCCTCCTCGGTGTTGCGGTCGAGGCCCATCAGCTGAGCGTCGCTCGGCACACCGTGCAGCGCGTGTGCGTGCCCGGTTGGGTCGAATTCGGCGTGGTCGGGGTCCGGCACGTCATCGATGCTAGCCCGCGACCTCCGGCCACTATCTTCTCGGCGCGAAGGGTCCCGACATTCGCGCAACCTCGGCGCGAAGGGTCTGGGCGTCGTGCAGCGGGTCAGCGGAAGACGACGGTGCGGTGGCCGTTGAGCAGGACCCGGCTCTCGGAGTGCCAGCGCACGGCGCGCGACAGTACCTGGCTCTCCACGTCGCGACCGGCGGCGGCCAGCTGGGCGGCGCTCAGCCCGTGGTCGACGCGGGCGACGTCCTGCTCGATAATCGGGCCCTCGTCGAGGTCTGCGGTCACGTAGTGCGCCGTCGCCCCGATCAGCTTGACGCCTCGGTCGAACGCCTGGTGGTACGGCTTTGCCCCCTTGAAGCTCGGCAGGAACGAGTGGTGGATGTTGATCGCCCGCCCCTCGAGTCGCTTGCAGGTGTCGTCGGACAGCACCTGCATGTAGCGGGCGAGCACGACCAAGTCGATATCGAGCTCGTCGACGAGTGCCAGCAGCCGGGCCTCGGCCTCGGGCTTGTTGTCGGCCGTCACCGGGAGGTGGTGGAAGTCGATGCCGTGCGCCGCGGCGAGCGGGGCGAAGTCCTCGTGGTTGGAGACGATCGCGGGCACGTCGATCTGCAGCGACCCGGTGCTCCACCGGAACAGCAGGTCGTTGAGGCAGTGCCCGAACCTCGACACCATGACCAGCGTCCGGTACGGCGCGGACGCGTCCCACAGCTGCCAGGTCATGGCGTACGACGCCGCGACGCCCGCGAACGCCTCCTGCAGCGACGCGAGCGTGTGCCCCGGCTCGAAGGTCTCGAAATGCACCCGCATGAAGAAGCGGTCCTCGATCCGATCGTCGAACTGCTGGCTCTCGAGGATGTTCCCGGAGTGCTGGACGAGGAAGCCCGACACGGCGAACACGATGCCGGGGCGGTCCGGGCAGACGATCGTCAGCACGTACTCCGGATTGGTCACCGAAACCTCCTGGGTACGTTGCGTCATCGAGAACTCAGTTTGCGATACGCAACACGATCTGCGCTACTGTCTCGTAATGAGCAACACGGTCGAGGCACCCAGCACCGTGCAGTCGGTCGACCGGGCCGTCACCATTCTCGAGATTCTGGCCCGCAACGGCGAGTCGGGTGTCACCGAGATCGCCGCCGAGCTCGGCGTGCACAAGTCCACGGCCTTCCGGCTGGTCGCGGCCCTCGAGCAGCGTGGACTGGTCGAGCAGGCCGGCGACCGGGGCAAGTACCGGCTCGGGGTCGGCATCTTGCGGCTGGCCGGCGCGACCACGGCCCGGCTCGATGTGGTCCAGGAGGCCCGGCCGGTCTGCCGCAAGCTGGCCGCAGACACCGGCGAGACCGTCAACATCGCCGTCCTCTCCGAGAACTCCGCGCTCTACCTCGACCAGATCGCCGGCTCGTCGGCGCTGCAGCCGCACAACTGGGTCGGCCAGCACATCCCGCTGCACGCCACGTCCAACGGCAAGGTCTTGCTGAGCGGGCTCCACCAGGACGAGCTGAGCCAGGTCCTGCGCTCGCTGCGTTCCTACACCGAGACCACGATCACCTCGAAGGCCAAGCTGCGGCGCGAGCTCGAGCAGGTCCGGCAGCGTGGGTACGCCGTGGCGATCGACGAGCTCGAGGTCGGGCTGACCGCACTCGCGGCGCCGATCCACAACGCGCACGGGGACGTGATCGCGTCACTGAGCGTGTCCGGCCCGAGCTTCCGGCTGACGCCTGAGGCGGTCGAGTCGGCCGTGCCCACGCTGGTCGAGGCCGCCGCCGAGGTGTCGAACCGGCTGGGCTGGGGCGTCCGTTGACCGACTGGCCGAGCTCGCCGAGCAGCTACTTTGGGTGATCGGGTGGCGCTGCTCAGCGAATCGCTTGACGGACCCCCCTGACCTGACCATTGTTGTTGCGTAGAACACAAAGAGTTGCGCAACGTGCAACGCCGTGCGGCAACTCGTAGGAGGAGCGGTGCCCGACATCTTTGTGCATGGCCGTTGGGAGAGCGCGCGCGACGGTGGGCGCCGCGAGATCCGCTGCCCAGCCGACGGGAGCCTGGTCGCCGAGGTCGACGAGGCCGGCCCCAAGGACACCGCGGAGGCGATCGAGAGCGCGCGCACGGCGTTCGACGACGGGCCCTGGCCGGGCACGCCGGCCGCCGAGCGCGGAGCCCTGCTGGGGCGGGTCGCCGACCTCCTCGAGCGCGACAAGGCCGAGGTGGCCCGCGCCGAGTCGCTCGACACCGGCAAGCGCCTGGTCGAGAGCGAGTACGACGTCGACGACGTGGTCGGCGTCTTCCGGCACTACGCCCGGGTCGCCGGCGAGGACGCCGGGCGGGTCGTGGACACCGGGCGGGCGGACGTCGTCAGCCGCATCGTGCACGAGCCGGTCGGCGTCTGCGGTCTGATCACGCCGTGGAACTATCCGCTGCTGCAGACCGCGTGGAAGGTGGCGCCGGCGCTGGCGGCCGGCAACACGTTCGTGCTCAAGCCCAGCGAGCTCACGCCGTCGACCGCGATCGTGCTGATGCGTCAGCTCGCCGAGGCCGGCCTGCCGGACGGTGCCGCCAACCTCGTCCTCGGCGCGGGAGCGCAGGCGGGCGCACCACTGGC
Source organism: Nocardioidaceae bacterium (assembly GCA_050699035.1). Classification (GTDB taxonomy): domain Bacteria; phylum Actinomycetota; class Actinomycetes; order Propionibacteriales; family Nocardioidaceae; genus WHTB01. The sequence continues at coordinate 45,301 of JBOHDE010000003.1, forward strand.
CGAGGACCCACGCGTCGACCTGGTGTCGTTCACCGGCGGGCTCGAGACCGGCAAGCGCATCATGGCCACGGCCGCCGGCACGGTGAAGAAGGTCGCGCTCGAGCTCGGCGGCAAGAACCCGAACGTCGTGTTCGCCGACGCCGACCCCGAGACCGCCCTCGACTTCGCACTGACCGCCGTCTTCCTGCACTCCGGGCAGGTCTGCTCGGCCGGTGCCCGGCTCGTGGTCGAAGAGTCGATCCACGACCAGCTCGTTGACGAGATTGTCAAGCGGGCAAAGAAGATCCGGCTCGGCGGACCATTCGATGACGACGCCGAGACCGGGCCGCTCATCTCGGCGGCTCATCGCGACAAGGTCGAGGCGTTCGTCGCGGACGGCATCGCCGCCGGCGCCGTACTCCGTTGTGGGGGCGAACGACCCGCCGCACCTGCACTCGTCGACGGTTTCTACTACCCTCCGACAGTGCTTGACGGTTGTGACCGCACGATGAGCGTCGTGCACGAGGAGTCGTTCGGCCCGGTGCTGACGGTCGAGACGTTCGGCACCGAGGACGAGGCGGTGGCGATCGCGAACGACAGCCACTTCGGGCTGGCCGGCGCGGTCTGGACCGACAACGCGGGCAAGGCCGAGCGGGTGGCCGCCCGGCTGCGGATGGGCACGGTGTGGATCAACGACTACCACCCGTACGTCCCGCAGGCCGAGTGGGGCGGCTACAAGCAGTCCGGAGTCGGCCGTGAGCTCGGCCGGGCCGGGCTGGACGAGTACCGCGAGACCAAACACGTCTGGCACAACGTGCGGCCCACACCACAACGGTGGTTCGGCGGCTGAGCGCACGCAGGCACGACTGCCCGCGAACCACCACCAGAGAGGAGACGGATGACCGAGACAGACGTCGACTTCGTCATCGTGGGCGGTGGCTCGGCCGGCTGCGCCCTGGCGAACCGGCTCAGCGCCGACCCGGGCAACCGCGTGCTCGTGCTCGAAGCCGGCCGGTCCGACTTCGTCTGGGACCCGTTCATCCACATGCCCGCCGCGCTGCCGATCCCGATCGGCAACCGGCTCTACGACTGGAAGTACGAGTCGGAGCCCGAGCCGCAGATGGGCGGTCGCACGATCTACCACGCCCGCGGCAAGGTGCTCGGCGGTTCGAGCAGCATCAACGGGATGATCTTCCAGCGCGGCAACCCGCTGGACTACGAGCGGTGGGCCGCCGACCCGGGCATGGAGACGTGGAGCTACGCACACTGCCTGCCGTACTTCAAGCGGATGGAGACCTGCCTGGCCGGCGCCGACGCCTGGCGCGGGGCCAGTGGACCGCTGGTGCTCGAGCGCGGTCCGGCGACGAACCCGTTGTTCGGTGCGTTCTTCGAGGCCGCCAAGCAGGCCGGCTACCCGCTGACCGACGACGTCAACGGCTACCGCCAGGAGGGCTTCGCGCCGTTCGACCGCAACGTGCACCGCGGCCGCCGGCTGAGTGCGGCGCGGGCCTACCTGCACCCGGTGATGGGCCGCAAGAACCTCACCGTCCGGACGCTCGCGATGACCACCAAGGTGCTGTTCGAGGGCACCCGCGCGGTGGGGGTCACCTACACCCGCGGCCGGCGTGAGCACACGGTCCGCGCGGGCGAGGTCATCCTCTGCGGCGGCGCCATCAACTCGCCGCAGCTGCTGCAGCTGTCCGGTGTCGGCAACGCGGACGACCTGGCCGGCCTGGAGATCGACGTCGTCGCCGACGTACCCGGCGTCGGCGAGCATCTGCAGGACCACCTCGAGGTCTACATCCAGTACGCCTCCAAGCTGCCGGTGTCGATCGCGCCCGGGCTGAAGTGGCGCAACCGGCCACGGGTCGGCGCCGAGTGGCTGTTCCTCCGCAAGGGGCTCGGCGCCACCAACCACTTCGAGGGCGGCGGCTTCGTCCGCAGCAACGACGACGTCGACTACCCGAACCTGATGTTCCACTTCCTGCCGATCGCGATCCGCTATGACGGCACCGCGCCGACCAAGGGGCACGGCTACCAGGTGCACATCGGGCCGATGTACTCCGACGCCCGTGGCACCGTCAAGATCACCTCGACCGACCCGCGCGACCACCCGGCGCTGCGCTTCAACTACCTCTCCACCGACCAGGACCGCCGGGAGTGGGTCGAGTCGGTCCGGGTCGCGCGCAGCATCCTCAACCAGCCCGCGTTCGAGCCGTTCAACGACGGCGAGCTGTCACCGGGGCCCCAGGTCGAGACCGACGAGCAGATCCTCGACTGGGTCGCCAAGGACGCGGAGACCGCACTGCACCCGTCCTGCACGGCCCGGATGGGCACCGACGACCTGTCCGTGCTGGACCCCACCACCCTGCGCGTGCACGGCGTCGACGGCCTCCGGGTCGTGGACGCGTCGTCGATGCCGTACGTCACCAACGGCAACATCTACGCGCCGGTCATGATGCTGGCCGAGAAGTCGGCCGACCTCATCCTCGGCAACGCACCACTCGAGCCGTCCCATGCGCCGTACTACCGCTACCGCGACGGCAGCCCCCTCTATCCCACCGGAGGCAACCCATGACCGCGACCACCGACGCCACTGTGACCACCGACGCGGCGCTGACCGTCGACGGCCTGTGGAAGATCTTCGGCACCAAGGCCGACGGCATCATCGGCACCCCCGACGCCGACCTGTCCCGCAAGGACCTGCAGGCGAAGACCGGCTGCGTGATGGCCGTCAAGGACGTCTCGTTCGAGGTCGCGCCCGGCGAGGTGTTCGTCGTGATGGGTCTGTCGGGCTCCGGCAAGTCCACCCTCGTCCGGCTGCTCACCCGGCTGATCGAGCCCACCGCCGGCCAGGTGCGGATCAACGGCGAGGAGGTCACCAGCGCTTCGGAGGAACAGTTGCGGGAGATGCGCCGGCACCACGTCGCCATGGTGTTCCAGCACTTCGGCCTGCTGCCGCACCGCAAGGTGATCGACAACGTGTCTTACGGCCTCGAGGTGCGTGGCGAGGGCAAGGTGGACCGCCGAGCGCGAGCCCAGGAGATGGTCGACCTGGTCGGGCTGTCCGGGTACGAGGAGTCGTACCCTGACCAGCTGTCCGGCGGCATGCAGCAGCGGGTCGGGCTCGCCCGCGCGCTGGCCGTCGACCCGGCCGTGATGATGTTCGACGAGCCGTTCTCGGCGCTCGACCCGCTGATCCGCCGCGACATGCAGAACGAGGTGATCCGGCTCCACCAGGAGGTCGGCAAGACGATGGTCTTCATCACCCACGACCTGCAGGAGGCGCTCAAGCTCGGCGACCGGATCCTGATCATGCGCGACGGCGAGATCATCCAAGTCGGGCGGCCCGACGAGGTCGTAGGTGCCCCGGCCGACGACTACGTCCGCGACTTCGTCAGCGAGGTGCCGCGATCCCACGTACTCACGCTGCGCTGGGTGATGCGTGAGCCGCGCGACGGCGAGTCCCTGGACGGCCCGGTGATGCAGGCCGACCAGGTGATCAAGGACGTCGCCCGTGACGTGCTCGACGCCGAGCATCCGATCCGCGTCTACGACGGGGAGGAGTTCCTCGGAGTCGTCGACGACGAGGACGTGCTCCGGGTCGTGGTGGCGGAGGAGGAAGGGCCGGAGTCGTGACCGTCACCGGCGCCCGACCATCGACTCGGGCCGAGACCCCGCCACCCGAGCCGCCCCCGAAGCGGCGGCTCGGCCTGACCCTCGGCATCGTGGCCGTCGGCTGGATCGTGGGCTGGGCGATCTGGCGTGGCCAGGCGACGCTGGAGATCGGCGTCGCCGAGCTGACCGACGTGCACCGCTGGCTGCTCGAGCTGCGCGACGACTTCGACGCGGCCCGCACCAGCAACTTCGTGTTCCTGTACGTCATCGACCCGATCAGCTCGGCGCTCGACTGGGTCGTGACGTTCCTGCAGGAGCTGGTCAGCCAGGCCGCCTTCCCGCGCCCGGTGCCGGAGATCGGCTGGCTCGGCGTGCTCGCGATCCTGACCTGGGTCGCGTACGCGCTGGCCGGCCTGCGGTCGGCACTGCTGGTCGCGGTCAGCCTGCTGCTGTTCGGGTTCTTCGGCTACTGGGCGGAGAGCCTCGACCTGCTGATCATCACCGCGGTGTCGGTCGGGATCTGCTGCCTGGTCGGTCTGCCGCTCGGCATCTGGATGGCCCGCAGCAAGGCGGCGACGAACGCCGTCACGCCGGTGCTCGACCTGATGCAGACCATGCCGTCGTTCGCCTACCTCACCCCGCTGGTCCTGGTGTTCGGTATCGGACCGGCCTCGGCGGTCGTCGTCACGCTGATCTACGCGTTGCCGCCGCTGGCCAGGATCACCGCGCACGGCATCCGCAGCGTGTCACCGACCACTATCGAGGCCAGCCGCTCGATGGGGGCGACCCGACGTCAGGTGCTCCGCAAGGTGCAGCTGCCGATGGCGAAGCGGACCATCGTGGTCGGCATCAACCAGTGCACGATGGCGGCGCTGTCGATGGCCACCATCGCGGCGCTGATCGACGGCCCCGGCCTCGGCCAGCCGGTGATGCAGGCGCTGCAGAGCCTCGACATCGGCGGCGCGTTCGTCAGCGGCCTGGCGATCGTGATCATGGCGATCATGCTCGACCGGACGACCACGGCCGCCAGCGAGCGGGCCGAGACGGCGGCTCGCGCAGGCGCCGACAACGCGCGGCGGCGTCGGCAGATCCTGGCCGGGTCCGCCGTCGTGGTGGCCGTCGCCGTCTACTTCTCCCGCACCTACCAGGTCCTGGCCGAGTTCCCGGGCAGCCCCGATCTCGGCACCCCGCTCGCCGACGGCGTGCGCAGTGCCACCGAGTGGGTGACCTCCACCATCGAGCCGGTCACCGAGGCGCTGAAGGACCTGGTCAGCTACGGGCTGCTCAACCCGCTGCAGGCGCTGATGGCCGACTCGCCCTGGTGGCTGATGGCGGCGGTGCTGCTGGCGGTGTCGTACCTGCTCGGCGGCTGGCGACCGCTGGTCAGCACCGCGGTCTGCCTGGCCGTGATCCTCGGCACCGGGCTGTGGAACGAGTCGATGAAGACGCTCACCACGACCGTCGTCGCCACCCTGCTGGTGATGCTGATCGCGGTCGTCATCGGCGTCTGGATGGGCCGCAACCGGCGGGCCGACGCGTTCGTACGCCCGTTCCTCGACGCGCTGCAGACGATCCCGCCGTTCGTCTACCTCGTACCCGCGCTCGCGTTGTTCGGCCCGACCCGGTTCACCGCGATCGTGGCGGCCATCGCGTATGCCACCCCCATCGCGACCAAGCTGATCGCCGACGGGATCCGGGGGGTCTCGCCGACGTCGGTGGAGGCGGCCCGGGCCTCGGGCACCACCGCGTGGCAGATGATCAGCAAGGTCCAGCTGCCGATGGCCAGGGCCGCTGTCGTGCTGGCCTCCAACCAGGGCCTGCTCTTCGTGCTGTCGATGGTGGTCATCGGCGGCCTGGTCGGCGGGGGCGGCCTCGGGTTCCTGGTGGTCACCGGCTTCTCGCAGGCCGAGGACTTCGGCAAGGGACTCGCCGCCGGGATCGCGATCACCGCGCTCGGAGTCATGCTCGACCGGATCACCCAGCACGCCGCCGCCCGTACCGGGCGCGCCTGAATGAAGGAGACACAGTGACATACAAGACGACGAGAACTCTTCGCGTCGCAGCTATGACCGTGGTCGTCGGGCTCGGTCTCGCGGCCTGCGGCGGAGACATCGAGTCCGCCGGCGGCGGCGGCGGTGGTGACGGCGGCGGCGAGGAGTGCGGCCAGTTCGACATCGCCATCAACCCGTGGGTCGGCTACGAGGCATCGGCCCACGTGGTCGGCTACGTCGCGAAGTCCGAGCTCGGGTGCAACGTCGAGTACAAGAACCTCAAGGAGGAAGTTGCCTGGCAGGGCATGGGCAGCGACGAGGTCGACGTGGTGATCGAGAACTGGGGCCACCCGGACCTCAAGAAGAAGTACATCGAGGAGCAGAAGACGGCGCAGGAGGCCGGCTCCACCGGCAACATCGGCGTGATCGGCTGGTACGTGCCGCCGTGGATGGCCGAGAAGTACCCGGACATCACCGAGTGGGAGAACCTCAACAAGTACGCCGACATGTTCAAGACGTCGGAGTCCGGCAGCAAGGGCCAGCTGCTCGACGGCGACCCGTCCTTCGTCACCAACGACGAGGCCCTGGTGAAGAACCTCAAGCTCGACTACAAGGTCGTCTACGCCGGCAGCGAGGCGGCGCTGATCCAGGCGTTCCGGCAGGCGGAGAAGAACAAGGAGCCGCTGATCGGCTACTTCTACGACCCGCAGTGGTTCATGTCCGAGGTGCCGCTGGTGAAGATCAACCTCCCTCCGTACGAGGAGGGCTGCGACGCCGACCCGGAGAAGATCGCCTGCGACTACCCGGAGTACGACCTCGACAAGATCGTCGCCACCGACTTCGCCGAGTCGGGCAGTCCTGCCTACGACCTGGTGAAGGCCTTCGAGTGGACCAACGAGGACCAGAACGTCGTCGCGTCTTACATCGCGCAGGACAAGATGGACCCGGAGGAAGCGGCCGAGAAGTGGGTCAAGGACAACCAGGACAAGGTCGACGCCTGGCTCGGCTGAGAGCGACCTGACAGCCCTAGCAGCGGCGGCGGCCACCACCCGGTGGCCGGCTTGTTCCAAGGCGGCACCGAGTACGGCGCCGACCCGGCCTGCCCCGATGACACCGACCT
>JBOHDE010000004.1:0-45775 GCA_050699035.1 Nocardioidaceae bacterium
CGTCGTCCGACCAAGCGCCTGGCAGCTCGGGCCCCATCAGCGCGAGCTCGCGGCGGAGTGGTTCACCGGCTGGCTGGCCGCGGCCTGCGAGCAAGCACCCGAGCTGGCGGCTGCCGCACCCGCGTACTCCAGACGACGCCTCGACCTGGCCGCCGCCGGGCAGCTGTTCGCCACCGTGCACCACGAAGACCTGCTCGTTCGAGAACGACGCAGGTGCGATGGAGCGCTCGATCCTTAGCCTGCCTCCTTCGCCGGGCCGTAGGCCAGGTGCACCACGCCGTTGTCATACACGTCCTGCACCTTTAGGGCCAGTCGAGTCGGCCCGGTCCCCTCACTCCAGAACTTCTCACCCTCGCCGAGAGCGATCGGGTAGACGAAGAGGTGCAGCTCGTCCACCAGGCCTTCGGCAAGTAGGGCACGGACCAGCTGGCCACTGCCGGAGATGTAGATGACGCCGTCCCGCTCATCCTTGAGCCGGCGGATCGCGTCCGGGTCGTAGGCGCCGAGGGGGGAGGTGTTCGCCCACTCCTCGGTGAGTGCTTGCGAGCCGACGACAAACTTCTCGGTCTCGTTGAAGAACGGCGCCCCGGGATCTTCCTCGACGGTGCGGTCCCGCCAGGCCGGGGCGAACATCTCGAACGTCCGTCGTCCCAACAGGATCGTGTTGGACTGATCGGTGATTGCGCTGAGGGTCTCGCCCATCTTCGGGTCGAAGCCGTACTCGAACGTCCAGCTCGGCGACTCGAATACGCCGTCGAGGGCGATGAACTCGTGTACTGCGATGGTCGCCATGGTGGTGTCCTTTCGTGGTGGACTCTCACCATTCCACGAACAGGGTCACGGCGGCGGGTCAGCCGGCGGCTGGCTCGGGGGTGACCGAGAACGGGGTGGTACTACTGGTCGCCCAGAGCACTTCGAACAGGTGGGTCTGCATCTGTGCGTACTCCGCGCTCTCGATCATCATCGCGAAGTTCTCCCGCCGAGACGACATCACCGCCACCTCGTCCTGACCGATGATGGTGGTCATCGTGAAAACGTACTCGGCAGGCGCGTACCGCGACTCGCGGTAGTGCGTGGCGCTGGTCGGCCACCCATGTTCGTAGTCGCGCTCGGGTGAGCGCACGACGCGAAGCCACAGCTCACGGTCCTGCCGGCCGCGAATGTACTCGTTCATCGCACTCTCGCCCGGCACGGACAGCAGGTCCTTCATCGAGAGGATCCCGCGCAGCGGCGACGGCCAGCCGAGGGTCTCGAACAGGGCGCTCCTGATGCCGTTGGCGCCTTCGAGGTAGCGCACGCGTGGCTGGCTCCCGCCCTTCGCCCGCATCGCCCGGAGCTTGGGCACCAGCGTCTCCAGCACGTCCTTCCGCTCGGCCCATTCGTCAAGGAGCTGTCCCGGATCGTTGGCGGTGAGTACACCGCGACCGCGGCCCGCGGGCTTCCCGTTCGGTCCGACGTCGGTGATGCTGACCAGGCCCCGATGCACCAGCCGTTTGGTGATGTCGTACGCGTTGGTCCGGCTCACCTCAGCATGCTCGGCCGCCTCGGCGACCGTCGGTCGCTGCAGGTCCAAGACGGCCAGGTAGACCCGCGCCTCCTTCGGCTCTAGCCCCGCGTTGACCAGGTCCTGCCACATCTTGGCTCCTATTGTCGAGAAAGGACGACAATCACCCTCAGGCTGAAGGGCATTCGTTTTCCTTGACCTCGCGGCTCGGCCGCCCTAACGTACCGACACTTCATACCGAACCAGGCCCGGTTTGTCGAGAGTTGTCGACAATAGGACAGGGTGCGACGCGGCGCCCCAGACCCCAGGAAGCGGTGGGCGAATGACAACGACAGTGCCAACGGTCAAAGTGGCGGCGGTCCAGGCCGCCCCGGTCTTCCTCGACCTGGCGGCCTCGATCGAGAAGCTGGACGAGCTGACCGCAGAGGCCGCGGCGCAGGGTGCCGAGCTGGTGGCCTTCGGCGAGTGCTTCCTCGCCGGCTTCCCGATCTGGAACGGCGTGCTGCCGCCGATCGACCAGCACGAGCTCCACCAACGCCTGGTCGAGTCGTCGATCACGGTGCCCGGCCCGCACGTCGACCAGCTCGGCCAGGTCGCCGCTAGACATGGCGTCGTGCTGTCGGTCGGCGTCAACGAGCGCGCGGAGCACAGCCTGGGGCAGGTGTTCAACGCCAACCTGATCTTCGACACACACGGGCAGCTCGTGAACCACCGGCGCAAGCTCGTCGCCACCTGGTACGAGCGGCTGACCTGGTCCCATGGCGACGCGCACGACCTCAGGCCGGTCGACCTCGACGGATGGCGGCTCGGTGCCCTGATCTGCGGCGAGAACACCAACACGCTCGCCCGCTACACCTTGCTGGCCCAAGGCGAACGACTGCACGTCGCGACCTACCCACCGTCGTGGCCTTTCGACCGGCGCCAGGACCATCCCGACTACGACCTCGAGGACAGTATCCGGATCCGCAGCGCCGCCCACTCGTTCGAAGGCAAGGTCTACAGCGTCGTCGCAGCCACCGCGCTCGACGACCAGGCCGTCACCGCAGTCGCCCAGGGCGACGGTGACCTCGAGAAGCTACTCCGCTCGACACCGACTGCGTCCTTGATCGTCGGACCACGCGGGGAAACCATCGCCGGTCCGTTGGTCGGTGCGGAAGGCACGCTGTACGCCGATGTCGACCTCGCCGAGGAGATCGCGCTCAAGCAGGCACACGACATCGTCGGCACCTACCAGCGGCTCGACCTGTTCGAGCTGACGGTCGACACGTCCCGCCCCCGACCGCTCACCATCGCAGACCGACACGGCGCCACCCCCGACCAGGACCGCGAAACGACGACACTGCCGCAGGAGGCACTCGATGTCTGAGGCCATGACTTCCACCGACCGTCAGATCGGCGCCCAGTCGCACCAGGAGAAGGGACGACGCGCCCTTCGGGCAGCGATGTTCGGCTTCTTCGTCGACATGTACGACGTCTACCTGCCGGTCATCGCGCTCGCGCCGGCGATCGCGTACTTCTCGGCCACCGACTCGTCGTCGATCGAGATGGCGACGCTCACCGCGGCGATCTTCGCCTCCTCGCTCGTCGGCCGGCCGCTGGGCTCGATCATCTTCGGGTCGATGGGCGACCGACTGGGGCGACGACGGACCACCATCGTCGTGTCGGCCGGGTTCACCGTCTGCACCGGGCTCATCGCCCTCCTGCCCAGCTACGCCGCGATCGGTGCCCTCTCCCCCGTGCTGCTCGTGCTCCTTCGGCTGCTCGACGGCGTCTTCCTCGGTGGGGAGTACACCGCCGCTAACCCGCTCGCGATGGAGTACGCGCCACGCGACCGCCGCGGACTCTACGGCTCGCTGCTCAACATCGGCTACCCCGCCGCTCTCGGTGTCATCACGATCATCACGATCGTCACCCTGAAGGTCTTCCCGGCCGGCGACGTGGGTTCGGCGTACGTCGTATGGGGCTGGCGCGTGCCCTTCGTCATCGGCTTCCTGCTCTCCGCGGCGCTGTTCGTGTACTACGTCCGGTCGGTTCCGGAGTCGGAGCTCTGGACCAAGATGGCCAAGGTCAAGAGTCCGCTCCGTACCCTCTTCTCCGGACGGAACGCAAAGAGTCTCGGCACGGCCTTCGTGGTCGGTAGCGGAGCATGGCTCACCCTCGACGGCACCATCGGCGCCTTCGCCGCACACTTCAAGAAGCTTGGGACCGACGTGTCCGTCATCAACACCGTCGTGCTCGTCTCTGCGGCGATCGGTGTCTGTGCGTTCCCGTTCGTCGGCGCCGCCGGACAACGGTTCGGGCGCCGCGAGGTCTTCCTCGTCCTCGGTGCCGCCAACCTGACCATCGCGCCGATCGCCTTCGCGCTCGCGGTCGGCAACGCCGCCACGCCGGTGCTGGTCATCGTGTTCGGCACGCTGGCCATCAGTGCGGCGCTGCTGGTGTGGGCGATGATCACCGCCTACCTGATGGAGTTGTTCCCCACCGAGGTCAGGTCGTCCGGGTACGGCATCGCGTACAGCCTGCCTAGCGTGGTCCCCGCCTTCTACACCTACTACATGCTTGCGCTAGGGACCGTGATGCCGTACGACTACACACCGGTCGTGATCATCGCCGCCGGCGGACTCTGCCTGCTCGTCGGAGCCTGGATCAGCAAGGACCGGAGGCACGTCAGTCTCGAGGATGCGTAGCCGCACTCACCTCCGCTGCGTGAGCGTGAGCTCCTCCGTACCGACGCGAGCGGGCTCTGCACCATCGGTCCGCCGCGCGAGGACGACGATGTTGACGATGGCCGCGGGGATCAACAGGCAGAGCGCGGCGGCTGGGGCGCCTCGCGGAACGTCGATCGCGCCGACGAGATCCCAGCGGCCGATCGCGATCATCGCAGCGCTGCCGGACCACAGTGCCGTCTCCAGGGCGGGGAGGCGCTCGTCGGCTCGCAAGTGGAAGCCGGTGGCCATCACGACGATGAGGGCGAGGCCGACCGCGGCCAGCGGGGTGAGCCACGGCAGGACGCCGGTCGCCATCGGGAGGACCAGGCCGGCCGCGCCGAGGACCTCTGCCAACCCGATGAGAATCACCTGGCCGCGGGGCAGGTCGGCGAACCCCTTCCACCGTTCCATGCCGCGGCCGATGACTTTCGGGGCTCCGGCGGCGAGGAAGAAGAGCGCAAGGAAGACCTGGACGCTCCAGAGGACGAGTTCAACCATGACAATCCGCTCCTTTGTTGGTGGAGGTGGGTGGGCCGGGTCGCCGCAACCGTTTCCGTAAACATATGATACGAAAACCATAACATACGCCTCGAGCCATCCGTTGAGCTCGGTTGGTTCAGTTTCCACCCCACGCCGAAGTTCTGACCTACAGAACGTTGCTCCTGAAACCAGAAGCCTCCCTTGACACTCCACTTTTCTCTGTGGCAGAAAGGTTCTCTGTTGACGTCCAGAGGAGTCTCTGTCATGGCTGATGCACCACGCTCTCCACTCAAGCGGTTCGGCCTGCTCGCGGCCGCGATCGGGACGGTCCTGTCGCTGGTGGCATGCGCGAGTCCCCCAGGCTCGAAGTCGGATGCTGGTGGTGGTGACCCGTCCGGACCGGGGGTGACCATCGCCGGGGTCTTCTGTGTGTGCTTCGCCAATGTCTACCTCGCCTACGAGAAGGGCTTCTTCGAGGACGAGGGCGTGAAAGTCGACGAGCTGGTGACCACGAAAGCAGGCGCCGACACCTTCCAGGCGCTGGCCACCGGAGACGCCGACTTCGGTCTCAGCGGGCTCGACGCGATCATGCGGGGACGCGAGAAGGGCGTCGAGGTCCAGTCGGTCGCGACGGTCTCCCCGGAGTTCTACGCACTCTCGGTCCGCGAGCAGCTGGCCGACCAGATCAAGGAGCCGGGCGACCTGGAAGGGCGCAAGGTCGGGGTGAGCAAGGTGGGCTCCGCGTCGTGGGCGTTCCTCGGTCTCCTGCTGGAGGAAGCGGGTCTGACCCACGACGACGTGAAGGTGGTTCAGCTCGGCGGGATCGACACCATGATGGCGGGTCTGAAGAAGGGGACAGTGGACGCGGCGATCACCTGGGAGCCGGGCACCGCACAGGGGGAGATGCAGAGCTTCACGAATATCGTCGTCAACGCCTTGGACCCGGCCGACCACGAGCAGATCTACGGCTCCGACATCAGCGTGTCGATCACACTGGCCGTCCAGGAGGCCTTCGCCAAGGAGAACGCAGAGACCGTCGAGGGTGCGATCGCGGCCCTGAACAAGGCGAACGAGTGGATGGCGGCGCATACCGCCGAGGAGGTCGCCGAGGCGATCGAACCCCAGACGGAGGGTCTCGACCACAAACTGCTGGTCGCGTCGATCGAGAACACCATGGCGACGATGCCCGAGACGGTCGGCGTGACCGAGACGGCGTACCAGGACAGCGCACAACGGCTCGAGGACGCGGGGATCGTCACGTCGATCCCGCCGCTGGACGAGATCTTCAACTGCGACCTCGCTGAGTGCAGTGGATGAGCGACGTCGTGGCAGGTAGCCCCGCCACGGAGTCGGGCGACAGGGCAGACACGGCCCTGCTGGCCCTGCGCGACCTGACGGTTGCGTTCGGCGAGAACCTGGTCGTCGGCGGACTCTCCCTCGACGTCGCCGAGGGAGAGTTCATCACGATGGTCGGGCCGAGCGGGTGTGGCAAGTCCACGACGCTCAACGCGATCAGTGGTCTCCTGCCGAACACCCCGGGTACGACGATGACGGGCAGCGTCGAGCTGCGCGACGACGTGAGTCTTGCCTACGCATTCCAGAAGGACGCCCTACTGCCGTGGGCGACCGCGCGCAAGAACGTCGAGGTGGGCGCCGAGCTCGGCGGCGTCACCCGCAAGGACCGGGCTGACAAGGCCCGTGAGCTGCTCGCGCATGTCGGTCTGCCGGACGTGGAGCACAAGTACCCGCACCAGCTCTCCGGAGGGATGCGGCAGCGAGTCGCCCTGGCCCGGGCGCTCGCGTACGACCCCGACCTGTTCTTGCTGGACGAGCCGTTCGGGGCGCTCGACGCGTTCACCCGGATGGACCTGCAGAACAAGGTGATCGAGCTGTGGCGAGAGTCGAACCTGACGATGATCCTGGTGACGCACGACCTGGCCGAGGCGCTGGTCCTCGGGACCCGGGTGGTGGTCCTCGACGCGCAGCCGGGCCAGATCCACGACATCGTGGACAACAACGAGTGGGGCTCCGACCGCCAGGCCGAGATGCGGTCCTCCAGCAAGTTCCTGGAGAAGTACCGGCACCTGTTCGACACCCTGGTCGCGCTGAGCCGGAAGAGGGCGGGCTGAGATGAGCGTCGTGCTGCTTCGGATCGCGTTCATCGCGGCGCTGTTCGTCCTGTGGCAGGTCCTGTCAGGGCCGGTGATCGACCCGTACTTCATCTCCAGCCCGAGCCGCATCGCCGCGGACCTGGTGGAGGGGTTCTCCGACGGGCAGCTCGTCGCCGACATCGCCACGACGATGTACGAGGCGGCCGCCGGGCTCGTGCTGGGCATGGCCACCGGCGTCATCGTCGGACTGGTCTTCGCCTTCTGGCCCCTGCTGGACAAGGTGATGGAGCCGATCCTGGGTGCGCTCAACGCTGTCCCGCGGCCCGCCCTCGCCCCGTTGTTCGTGCTGTGGTTCGGGTTGGGGCTGACGTCGAAGGTCCTGGTGGCGTTCTCCCTGGTTTTCTTCGTCGCGTTCTACAACGCGTACCAGGGCATCAAGTCGATCGACCAGGACGTGATCAACTCGGTCCGGGTGATGCGGGCTGGACGGCGGCAGATGCTGCGGATCGTGGTGCTGCCGGCCGTCTTCACCTGGGTCTTCGCGGCGTTCAAGCTCAGCGTCGGTTACAGCCTGGTCGGCGCGATGATCGGTGAGTTCGTCGGTGCGACGTCCGGGCTCGGGTTCCAGCTCACCCAGGCACAGGGTCTGCTCGACACCGACCGCGTCTTCTCGATCGTGCTGCTCACCGGGGTCGTCGCGGCGGCGGTGCTGTTCGTCGCGGACCGGCTGGAGCGAGCACTGCTCAAGTGGCGGCCGCAGGCCCGGGTGGGGTGAGGCGAGATCGGGGCCGCGAGCAACCATCCAACGAGGACTTCCCACCTAGCTTGGCGATCGGGAGGAGTGGGTCGATGAGTGAGCTGGAGCTGACGCTCGACGACGTCAGGCGCGGCATGGTCCCCGCACACATCTACAACGACCGCGAGATCTTCGAGCTCGAGAAGGAACGGCTGTTCGGGCGGAGCTGGCAGTTCGTGGCGCATGAGTCCGAGGTGCCGCAGTCCGGCGACTATGTCGTACGACGGGTGCTCGAGGACTCCTTCATCATCTCCCGCGACGACCAGGGCGAGGTGCGCGCCATGTTCAACATGTGCCTGCACCGCGGCATGCAGGTGTGCCGCGCCGAGATGGGCAACGCGACGCACTTCAGGTGTCCGTACCACGGCTGGTCCTACCGCAACGACGGCCGACTCGTCGGGCTGCCGTTCCACCGGGAGGCCTACGGCGGCGAGGAGGGATTCAGTCGTAAGGGGCAGACGCTGCTGCCCGCGCCGTCCCTCGGTACCTACAACGGGCTGATCTTCATCAGCCTGGACCCGGACGCCCCACCGCTGGAGGAGTTCCTCGGCGACTTCGCCTTCTACCTCGACTACTACACGAAGCAGAGCCCGAGCGGGATCGAGCTGCGCGGCCCGCAACGCTGGCGGATCAAGGCGAACTGGAAGATCGGGGCCGAGAACTTCGCCGGCGACATGTACCACACACCGCAGACGCACACGAGCGTCGTCGAGATCGGGCTGTTCCGGGAGCCGAAGGCCGAGAAGCGCAAGGACGGCAGCACCTACTGGGCCGGGAAGGGCGGCGGCACGACGTACAAGCTCCCGGAGGGGACGCTCGAGGAGCGGCTGCGCTACGTCGGTTACCCCGACGCGATGATCGAGCGGATGCGGGCGACCTGGTCCGCCGACCAGCGCGCCGTGATCGGTGACAACGGCTTCATGATCTCGGCCGCGTCGCTGTTCCCGAACCTCAGCTTCGTGCACAACTGGCCGCGGGTCGAGGACTCGGACGACGTCCTGCCGTTCATCTCGATCCGCTCGTGGCAGCCGATCAGTGAGAACGAGACCGAGGTCGTCTCCTGGTTCGCGGTCGACTTGGAGGCGCCCGAGGACTTCAAGGCCAAGTCCTACAAGGCCTACCTGATGTGCTTCGGAAGCACCGGGATGTTCGAGCAGGACGACGTCGAGAACTGGGTGTCGCTGACGAACACGGCCGCCGGGTCGATGGCTCGCCGGCTACGGCTGAACAGTCGGATGGGGATGCTCGCCGACGGGTCGGCCGTGGTCGCACCGTTGTCGGGCGACGAGTTCGCCGGCCCGGGGGTCGCGCACGTTGGGTACGGCGAGTACAACCAGCGGCACCTGCTCGACGAGTGGGCCAATTACCTGGAACGCCCGGTGACGACGACGACCGGAGTGGAGTTCGGCGTCGGCCAGGTCGAGGTGGGGTCATGACCTCGGCGTACATCCCGATCGACTCGCGGAGCTCTCCACTCGGCGGGGACGCGTCGGCGACCGAGCGAGTCGGCCGGACCCTTCCGTTCGCCGACGAGCGTCACCTCCTCGCCCACCAGTGGGTCGTCGACGAGGCGTACCTGCTCGACCAGCAGGACTACGAGTCCTGGCTCGACCTGCTCACTGAGGACATTCACTACTACATGCCGATCAAGGTCACCACGGCACTCGGTGCGGGCTTCGACACGGCACCCGGGATGGCGCACTTCGACGAGAACAAGTACTCCCTGAGCCGACGAGTCGCGCGGTTCGCGACCGAGCACGCCTGGACCGAGGACCCGCCCTCGCGGCTGCGGCACTTCGTGACGAACATCCGCACGTTCGCCACCGACGACGCCGACGAGCTGGTCGTCGACTCTGCAGTGCTCCTCTTCCGTAGCCGAGGAGATGTGCGCGAACACGCACTGATCTCGGCCGGCCGGGAGGACCTGCTTCGACGTACCGACGACGGGTGGCTGCTCGCGCGCCGACACATCGCCATCGACGAGTCGGTGATCCGGATGCAGAACCTGGCGATCTTCCTATGAACCTGCGTTGGGACGGCGAGGACGAGGACCGGGCGGCCGCCGCGGCTGCGGCCGACGAGCGAGACGCTCTGCGGTCCCTGACGGTCGGCGAGCCGATCGTGATCGGGAACGAGTTCTCCGAGATCCGGGTACGCCGGGTGGACACCAGGAACGGGTCCCGGCTGATGGTCGAGTCACCGAAGTCAGGTCAGTGGGTCACGCTCGACCCGCTCGAGCTCGAGGCGCTGACGTGGCAGAACCGGGCCACCTTCTCGGCGATGGTCGGACACCCCTTCGGTCCGTTGGTCGAGGACGAGGACGGTGACGAGTGAGCGACTGGCTGGCCGGAAAACGGGCGCTCGTCATGGGCGCCGGCTCGGGGATCGGCAGGGCGGTCGTAGACGCCTTCATCGCCGAGGGGGCCCGCGTCGCCGTACTCGAGCGGGATCGGGACAAGTGCCTCGCCCTCGCCGAGGCGCGTCCGGACGTGCCCGTCGTGGAGGGAGACGCGACCACGGAGGAAGCCAACGTGCGGGCCGTCGCCACGGCGACCGAAGCGTTCGGAGGGTTGGACACTCTGGTCAGCTGCGTCGGGGTCTTCGACTTCTACCGCGGGATCGGCGACATCGACGCCGCGGCCATCGACGGCGCGTTCGACGAGATGTTCTCGACCAACGTCAAGAGCCACCTGCACGCGGTCAAGGCGGCGCTCCCGGCCCTTCGCGACAGCCTGGGCTCGGTGGTCCTTACGGAGTCCACCTCGGCGTACTACCCGGGTCGAGGGGGCGTGCTCTACGTCGCCTCGAAGTTCGCCGTCCGGGGGCTGGTGACGGCGCTGGGACATGAGCTCGCTCCCGACGTGCGGGTCAACGGCGTTGCCCCAGGCGGGACGTTGAGCACCGACCTGCGCGGGCTCGAGAGCCTCGGCCTCGGGGACCGCCGACTGGACGACTCCCCCGGCCGTGCGGAGGAACTCGCCGCTCGGAACCCGCTGCGCGTCGCGATGTCGGGCTCAGACCACTCGTGGAGCTATGTGTTCCTCGCCTCGGACCGGTCGCGCGGAGTGACCGGCGGGGTGGTTCATCCCGACGGCGGGATCGCCGTCAAGGGCTGACCTGCCGCATCGTAGTGTCCTGACGACGGGAAGGAGAGGTGACAGTGGCTCGAGCCGCTAGGGGGGCCGCGGCCCCGCCGCAGTACCCCATCGAATCGGTCGACAACGCGCTTCGGCTGCTGCTGCTCTTCGAGGAGGAGCAGCAGGTTCGGCTCACCGACGTGAGTCGCTACCTGGGGGTGGCGACCTCGACCGCACACCGGCTGCTGGCGATCTTGCAGTATCGCGGGTTCGTCCGCCAGGACCCGGCGACGCGCAGCTACGAGCCTGGCCCTGCACTCAGCTCGATCGCGTTCTTGGCGATGCGACACCTCGACGTCCGGACCCGGGCCCGGCCGACCCTGGAGCGGCTGAACAAGGAGTTCGGCGAGACCGTCCATCTGTCCAGGCTCGAAGGCACTAGCGTCAACTTCCTGGACGCGATCGAGGGCGTCCGCGCGGTCCGGGTCGGCTCGCGGATCGGCCGGGCTCTGCCGGCGCACTGCACCTCGAGCGGCAAGGCGATGCTGAGCCTGCTCGACGTCGACGACCTGAACCGGCTGTTCCCGGGCGAGGAGCTCGACGCGGTGACCGAGCACACGATCACGTCCCGAAAGGCACTCCATCGTGAGTTGGTGCGAGTCCGCCGGCAGGGGTTCGCCCTGAGCCGTGAAGAGAGCGAGGACGGCGTGCGGTCGGTGTCGGCCCCGGTGCGTGGGGCGAGCGGCGTCCTGTACGCAGTCGCGGTCTCCGTGCCCGCGCATCGGATGAACACCGCGCTGCGTACCGAGGTCACGACCAGCGTCGTCAACGCGGCCGAGGAGCTCGGGGCTGCTCTCCTCTAGGGAGATGCACCCTAGGTCGGACCCATCACGGCAGCCGAGTCGATGCCGCCGTGATCACACTGGCGCCTCGCCACCGCCCCCACTGACGTGCAATTTTGCCCAATTGGGCAAAGTTCCACCTCGATCCGGCCCGGACCGGGTCGAAGATTGCCCAATTGGGCAATCTTCGACGTCGACCCGAGCGCATCACGGTGGCCGGTCCGGCCGACACCGCCGTGGCGGAAGAACCGGGGAAACATTGGTACGCCAGCGGGCCCGAAATCCTCCCCAACGGCCCGAGGCGAGTCGCCACGTTCGGAGCCCGCCGCTTGGCGCCTTAGACCCGTGGGATGTCTAGGCCGGGGCGTCGGCACGCCGCAGGAGGTAGGCGTACCCGGCGGTGAAGAACCCCGGCGTCGTGATCGTCTCCCGCTTCTCACGTACCTCGTCCTCCGAGGACCACTCGGCGGGTCCGTTAGCCGCGATCGCGCGCAGCTGTGTGTCGCAGGCCCTGGCCAGCAGCACTGCCTTCATCACCGCGACGGCGGGCGTGTCCCCGACCGTGACCAGACCATGGTTGGGGATCAGCAGGCCGGCGGCGTCGCCGAGGCAGGCGGCCAGCGCCTTCCCCTGGTCTTCGGTGGTGATGAGGTTCCCGGTGTCGTTGAACCGGGGAACGTCGGGGTCCAGGAACGAGATCGCGTCATGCGAGATCGCCCGGAGCGGTACGCCGAGTGAGGCGAAGGCCACCGCCGCCTGCGCATGGGTGTGGACCACGGCATTCACGTCGGGACGGGCCGCCATCAGCTCGGTGTGGATCGGGTACTCGAGATGCCGCTCGCCGCGTCCGTCGAGGACCTCCCCTCGCGACGAGACCAGCACGACCCGGTCCTCGGTGATCTCCTCGAACGCGTAGCCCGCGGCCTTCATCCAGACCCCGCGCCCGTCCGGGTCGCGAACCGACGCGTGGCCCCACACCATGTCGGCGTGTCCTGCGACGCCCAGTGCCCGGTTTGCTTCAGCGGCTGCTGCCGGCGGTGTGCTTCGCCCAGTCATCTACCTGTCCCATCCGTAACCTCTGTAATACAGAAACACTATCTGATCACAAGAAAGTCACGGGGACCGGCCTCGGCGGGAGAACCCCGCTCGCGCCGAGGTTGCGCGAATGTTCGCCGGCTCCGGCCCTCCCGAACGGCACGGGCCCGTGCCGTTCCCGGTCACCCCCACCCATGCAGACGTGGGGATGGTCGTGTACGGATGGGGGTCAGTCACCACAGGTCCGGGCACGGGCGGTACGAAGATCAGGTGGGGCGGCGGACCCGGAACCGAGTCACTTCTTCCGCGACGGGGGCGCCGGAAGCAGGAGTACGACGACGAGCGCGACGGCGAAGCTGAGCGCGGTCCACAGCCAGCCGTACGCATAGTCGCCGGCCCGGTCCACGATCAGACCGAACACGGCGGGTCCGGTCGCCAGACCGGCGAAGAAGGCGCCTTGGACCCGACCTGACGCCTTGCCCAACATGCGAGGGGCCGTACTGCCGCGGACCAGGCCGAGCATCACGACGCCGTTCCAGGCGGCAGCACTGACTCCGATCAGCCCGGCTGCCACCCACACCAGGGACGGACTCCAGTGCGCCGACCCGACGATGGTCGCGGTACCTGCGGTCGCGATCAGCGCGATCACGACCAGGACGCTGCGTTGGTCGGTGAACCGTCCGGTGCCCCGTTCGACGAGGACGTTCCAGCCGATCCGGGCCATCACCGCCGCGATCCCGACCACGGCGACGACGCCCCCGGCCACCTGCTCGGTGAAGGCGAGTCGCTCGTGCGCGAACAGGGTCAGGTAGACCCCGACGTTGGCGGTGCCGATGCCCATGCAGAAGGCGTACGCAGCCAGCAAACCGACACCCGGCATGGGTCCGGCGGCGAGCGGCTCGTTCGCTGCCGGTACGGGCGCGGTACGGACCGGCCGCCAGCGGAGGAGGGACAGGAACACGACCAGCCCGAGGACGGCCGCGACGGCGAACGCTGCGCGCCATCCGTACCACCGGGCGACGAGCGGCAACAGACTCCCGGCGACCACCGCGGCGAGCTGGACGCCCGACTGCTTGATCCCGACCAGCACTCCGTGCGGCGGTGGCAGCTGCGCGATGGCCAGGTTCGTCGCCGGGTTCCCCGCTGCCACGGCAAGCCCGGCGAGGAGGAGTCCGGCGACCAGAACGCCCTGGCCCGCAGACACGGAGACGGCGACGTTCCCACCGATCGCCAGCAGGACGACCAGCTTCAGCCCGGCCGGGCCACCGATCCGTCCCGTCAGTCGCCCGAACGCCGGCGACGCCAGCGCCGCGGTCACGTAGTAACAGCTCAGCAGCACGCCGAGTCTGGCCCTGCTGAGGTGGAGGTCCACCAGGATCAGCGGAGCGAGCGCGCCGACTGCGAACTGCACCAGAGATGCCGACATCATCGTGCTGGCGAGTCGCGCGCTGTCGCCGGCCCGGGTGCGTCGGAGGCGGACGCCGGCGCTCCTAGGCGGCGATGCCGACAAGGTCCGCCGCGGTCGCACGCGCCGCCTCCTCGTTCGTCATGGCGGCCACCAGCGGCCTGAGCCGCGCGAGGACCGCGGGCGCGTTGAACGTCACGGCCGCCACCAGGCGCGACGACCGGAAGTACATGCCGAGCAGCCGTCCCGGTCTACCGGGGAGCTCCAGCAGATCGGCGGTGTCCGCGAGATCAGGACGGCCCACCAGCTGCAGCTTGGTGCGGTACTGGTCGGACCAGAAGTACGGCACCTCATGGTTGCTCCGCGGCGGCGGGACGCCCAGCAGGGTGTGGGCGAGGACGTGGGCCTGCTCGACGGCGTTCGTCCAGTGCTCGACTCGATGACGCGCGCCGAATGTCGGGTTCTGCCAGGAGGCGACATCCCCGACGGCGAACAGGTTCCGGTGACCCTCGACGCGACCGGTGGCGTCACACGCAACGCCGCCGGCTCCGGCCAGACCGACTCCGCTCAGCCAGTGCTGGTTGGTCGTCGTACCTACTCCGACCAGCACACAGTCGGCTTCGAGGGCAGTGCCGTCCGCCAGCCGCAGCGTCGCACCGGAAGCCGAGGACGCGAAGCTCGAGACTCGCGCGTCGGTCACGATGCGCACCCCGTGGTCCTCGTGCAGCCGCCGGCAGCGCGCACCGACCTGGTTGCCCAGAGCGCGCGCGAACGGAGCCGCGAGGGCCTCGACCATCGTCACCTCGAGCCCCTGCTGTCGCGCAACCGCGGCAACCTCGGCGCCGATGAACCCCGCGCCGACGACGAGCAGCGAGCGCGCGCGGCCGAGGTGGTCCCGCAGCCGGATCGCGTCGTCGAGCGTGCGCAGAACATGGACGTTGTCGCTGCTCGGCTGGTTCGCCAGTCTTCGCGCGGCGACACCGGTCGCGACCACGAGATCTGAGTACGGCACGGCGTCGACGTGGTCGAGCACGACACGCTCGTCGTCGACCGAGGTCGCGGTCCGGCCCAGGAGGAGCTGGACGTCGAGCCGGTCGAGGTCGGCCTGTCCACGCAGGGTCACGTCCGCTGCCGTTCGGGCACCTGTCAGCAGCTGCTTCGACAACGGCGGTCGATCGTACGGAAGGTGAGTCTCCTTGCCCACCAGCGTGATCGCACCCTCGTACCCCGCGGCGCGTAGCTCTTCGGCCGTCCGCAGCCCGGCCAAGGACGCGCCGACGATCACTATTCGACGCGAGGCCTCGTGTGCCGCGACGACTCAGCCCTCCACGATCGTGAGGGCGAGCACGGGACAGCTGCGCACCGCTTCCTCGACGGTGGATCGTTGTTCCTCGGCGGGCTGCTCGTCGAGGACCACGACGACGCCCTCGTCGTCGATCGAGAACACGTCCGGAGCGGCCATCACGCAGTTCGCGTAGCCCTCACAGGCGTCGAGCCCAGCCTGCACCTTCATCCGGTCGTCCTCTTCATCGGCTTCTCCTCGGCGTCTCGGTCTGCGTCCGCGGGCTCAGGACCCGGAACGAGTACGTGGTGCGGGGCATGGCCCGTGGCATCGTCGGCGCACAGGTCGGTCAACAGCGCGGCCCCCTCGCTGAGTACGGTCGCCGGGGCCGACAGCAGCGAGAAGTCGGCCGTCTTGGTCTCGATCAGTCGCAGCGCTCTGGCGATGTCGTGCCCGTCATGGCCGCGCACTCCGAGGATGCTGAGCTCGCGACTGGTGACGAGATCGACCGGGAAGTCGTCGGCGGGGCCGGTCGTCCCCCCGGCGAGGACTACCCGTCCGAAGCGCGCCGCGAGCCTGGGCGCGAGGCCCGCTGCCTGCGTCGATCCGGTTGCCTCGACCACCACGTCGGCTCCGCGACCGGCTGTCGTGCGGTACACCTCGGCCAGGACGTCGTCGTGGTCGATACGGAGAGCGGCGGTCGCACCCAGCGCCGTGGCGACTTCGAGCCGCTGAGTGTCCGAGGACCGGCCGACCACGATCACCTCGTCTGCGCCGACCTGCCGGGCAGCCGCGACACAGCCGAGCCCATGTGCGCCGGGGCCGAGGACGACGACACTGTCGCCTGGTTGGGTGTCCGCGACCGTGCGCACCCAGCGGAGGCCGTTGGCGATCGGCGTGGCCAGGGCCGCGACATGTGACTCGACGCCGTCGGGCACGGGATGGAGCCGGGCGTCGGGGTGTAGGTAGAGGTACTCGGCGAAGCCGCCCCACAGGCCGGGCTCGGAGTCGAGGGAGGTTCTGCCGTACCTCACGAACCGCTCGGTCCGGAAGTCGGTGCGTGGGCAGACGCGGTAGTTCCCGGAGCGGCAGGTCTGGCACCACCCGCACGGGATGAACTCCTCCACGAACACCCGGTCACCCACGCCCACCCCCCACCGCTCGGCCAGGACGTGGGACGAGGCGTCGACCCGGACGACCGTCTCGTGCCCGAGGACCAGCGGCCAGAGCCGCTCCGCGATCGGCCCACCGCGGAACAGGCTGAGATCGCTGCCGCACACCCCGGCGGCGAGGACTCGGCCCAGGCCTCCGTCTCCGAGCGCGCGTGGGACCGGGACGCGGCGGATCTCCGCTCGGTGTGGCGCGGTGCAGACGAGTGCCGCACAGCTGTCTGGCACGTCACGACCGGGTGCCGTCACGACGACCACGCCGCCTCGGGCTGGCTGAACCACGGAGACCGGACCGGCAGCACGACGACCGCGCACGATCCCGCGGCCACGGCGGCCAGGCCGCGTTCGAGAGCGGGAACGAGGCCGGACGGCTCCGCGACGGTTTCTCCTGCTGCGCCGCAGGCGCGAGCCAGCAAGGCGAAGTCCGGCGGGTCGTCGAGTCGGGTGCCGACGACATCGTTCGCGGCAGCGGAGTAGCCGTCCGGGTACAGGTCGAAGACCGGTCGCCGGCTGGCCGCATAGCCGCCGTTCTGGAACACGACGGTCAAGAACGGCGCCTTCGCCGCGCGCGCCGCCCACAGTGCTGCGGACGGGTTGCTGAACAGGAAGCTGCCGTCGCCCACCACCGCGACGACCCGTCGGTCGGGCGCCGCCAGCTTGGCGCCGAGCGCCCCGCCGAGGCCCCAGCCCAGACCCGAGCCGCCCGGGTGGAACAACGTGGCCGGGAGGGTCCGGCGGAGCCCTTGCCGGAGCACCTCGGCGTTGGTGGTGGCCTCCTCGACGAGGACGTCGTCATCGCTCAGCACCGCGTCGAGGGCGCGTACGGCGATCGCGGACGGCACCGGCATGCTGTCCCCCTCCGGCTCCGTCGACGTGCTGCGTTGGTCCGCCAGCGCCCGGACGTACTCGCGGCGCTCCTCCCACAGCGCTGACGGCTGTGCCGCCTCGCGGGCCCGGAGCTCCGCGCACAACAGCCGCAGCCCGCTGGTCGGGTGGGCCTGCAGTGTGACATCGGACGGGAACGACCAGCCGGGGACCGACGACCGCACCGGGTCGGTGTCCATGGTGATGATCGCGGCCTCGTCCGACGGCTCGCCGAGGAGCGGCACCCAGGGCACGACGCTGTCGACCACGACAACGACATCGGCCGACGCGAGGGCAGCCCTGCTCGCATCGGGGTCGGCGAGGTAGGCAGGATGCGTCGACGGGAAGTTGACGCGTTCGCGCCGGTCGATCACCACTGCGCCGACGAGCTCGGCCAGGTCAACGAGCTCGGCGACGGCGGCGGGGTGGCGACCCACCCGGGTGGTCGTGATCACCGGCCGGCGACCGTCGGCGAGTAGGCGGGCCGCCTCGCGGAGCGCAACCGGGTCCGGTGCCATCGGGGCAGGGACGCCATACCTGTGGGACGCAGGTCGCCGCACATCCGTCGGCCGGTCGGCCATCAACAGCTCGCGGCTCGCCGTGAGGTAGACCGGACCGGGTGGCGTCGAGCCGGCCAGCTGGAACGCCCGGTTGAGCTGCCGGGCAAGGGTCTCCGGACGTTCGAGGTCCGCGACCCCCTTGGTGTAGGAGCGGACCACACCGGCCTGGTCCGGGACGTCCTGCTGCCAGTGCACCACGTGGTCCCGGCCGCCCGGGAGCTCGCCGTGGGCCGTGATCGGGGTACGACCCGCGATGACGACGACCGCGGCCTCGGCCCGGAAGGCGTTGTGCAGCATCGCGCCGAGGTTCTGGGTGCCGACGTCGACATGAACCATCACGACCTGCGGACGGCCGGTCACCGCAAAGTAGGCGTGCGCTGCGGCCAGGGCCACCGCCTCGTGCGGGCACAGCACGATGCGGGGGACGTCGACGCCGGTCGCTCGGAGCTTGGCGACTGCTTCCTGGACGGGCGCGGTGTCCGTTCCGGGGTTGAGGAACACCACGTCGACGCCCCGCTCCGCCAGCTGGGTGACGAGGTCGTCTGCCACGGTCGACAGCGACGTGGGAGCGACGGCGACGTCGGCCGCCTTCGCGGACTGTGCCATCCCTAGCTCGCCGACGTCTTCGGACGCCAGCGGACCAGGTAGCGCTGGACCTGGCCGATCACGCCGTACTCGATCAGGGCCATGATCGCGGCGAAGGAGATCGTCCAGGCGAGCACGCCGGCGATGTCGAAGTTCGAGAAGCTCTCGTTGATCTCGTACCCCACTCCCGCGCCGAGCCCGAACAGCTCCGACAGCACGACGACCTGCCAGGCGAGGGCAAGCCCGAGCTTCGTGCCGGCCACGATCGACGGTACGAGCGCCGGCAGGAGGACCCGGCGCAGCCGCTCGACGGGTCCGACGCCGAACACCTTGGCCATGTTGAAGAGCTCCGGGTCGAGCGCCTTCGTCGACTCCCAGATCTGGAGTACGACGAGCGGGGTCGCGGTGAGGAAGACGGCGACGACGGGCGCCGCGTTGTTCAGGCCGACCACCATGACGGCGACCAATGCCCACACCAGCCCGGGGATGCTTCGTCCGACCAGGATGAACATGTCCAGGAACAGCTCGCACCGGCGGCTTCGACCCATCGCGATGCCGAGGACCACCGCGGCGACCACGGCGACCAGCATCCCGGCCGCCACCCGGCCGAGGGTGAGGGCGACGGTGGCGAAGAAGTCCTCGTTCCGGACGATGTGCCACAAGCGCTCGGCGGTGACCGACGGGCTCGGCACGACACCGTCGGCAAGCGTCTGCGACAGCAGCCACCAGGCCAGCAGCACCGACCCGGCGGCCAGTACCCGTTGCCACACCGCGCCGCTGAGGTACCACGGCCGACCGGCAGTCCGCATCGGCGCAGCATCCTGCACGTGCGGTTCGAGGCTGGTCGTGTCCATCAGACCGGCCCTGCGCTTCTCGTGTCGGCAACCCTTCTGAACCAGGCGGACTGGCGCAACAACCGAGCGGTGATCGACAGCCGTGGACCACGACGTCGCCAGCGGGTCAGCCGGCTGTACAGCGGCGCGATCAGGCCGTACTCGATCGTCGCCATCACCAGCGCGAACAGCAGGGCCCACGCGAGCACCCCGTCGAGTGAGAAGACCTGGAAGTTGCGGTTGATCTCGTAGCCGACTCCACTGGTGACCCCGAACAGCTCGGCGAGCACGGTCACCTTCCACGACAACGCCAGCCCGAGCTTCGCCCCGCCGACGATCGAGGGCAAGATGGCGGGGATCACGACCTCACGCAGCTGCTGACCGCGCCCAGCGCCGAACACCTTGGCCATCTGGAAGAGATCGCGGTCCAGTGCCTTGGTGCCCTCCCAGATCTGCAGCGTCAGCAGCGGGGACACGGCGAGGACGACGGCCAGGATCGGCGCCCGGCCGGACACCCCGATCACCATCACCGCGAGCAGCGCCCAGGCCAGGCCAGGCATGGTGCGGCCACCCAGGACCAGCCCGTCGAAGAACCGCTCCACGCCCTTGCTCAGGCCCATGCCGATGCCGAGAAACGTCGCCACCAGCAAGGACAGGCCAAGCCCGACAAGAACCCGGGCGAGCGTCGAGATCATGTGCACGACGAAGTCTTCGTGCATGACGACGTGCACCAGCCGTTCGCCCACGGTCGATGGTCCCGGGATGATGTCGGTGCCGATCCAGTGCGACAACAGCCACCAGCCCGACAGCGCGACGACGAGAGCGGCGACGCGGTACGTGAGCGGCTCCAGCACCGTCACCATGCTCCGCGTGGGTGCCAGCGCCTTCGCGTCGTGCGTCAGCTGGGACACGTCCTAGCCGCCGGTGGGGCTGAAGATCGGGTCGGGAACGGCGGGGATCAGCCCGAGCCTCGCCGCTTCCTTGAGCTGCTTGTCGATCGCGGGCGCCGCCTCGTCCGCGGTGTCGTAGGTGTAGATCTCACCGAGGTTCTTGGTCAGCTCGGCCAGATGCTCCTGGTCCTTGGCACCGAGGATGTCTTGCAGGTCCTCGTACACCGACGGATCGGTGGCGAGCATCTCGGTCGCCTTGTGTACGGCGCTGACCACGCACTCGGCCTCTTTCTCGTGGCCGGACAGCCACTTCTTGTTGGCGCTGATGCCGAGCATGTAGAGCGGGTCACCGGTGATCTTCTCCCACTGGTCGGTGAGCTTGAAGAGTGGACGGTACCCACCGGCGAGCGCCAGGTTCGTCGCGTTCGGCTCGAACAGGATCGCCGCGGCCACCTCGCCGCGCTTGAGGAACGCCTCGATCGCGGGCGGGGGTCCGGTGACCGGCTTGAAGTCGTTCTCGAGACTGTGGCCCATCTTGGCCACCAACAGGTTGAAGTCTTGGTACTGGCCCGAGACCGGAGGGAGCAACGCGATCTTCTTGCCCTTGAGGTCGTCGAGCGACTGAGCGGTCGAGTCCTCGGGAACGAACAACGTCCCGTGCTCGGCCTGCAGGGGCGCCAGCATGGCGAGCTTCTGCAGCTTCTCCTTCGAGCCGGCCCACGAGTTGTAGCCGAAGTAGCCCATGTTGGTCTGCCCCGACAGCAGGGCGATGTCGGCGGCGTCGGGCGAGAACGCGGTCGACTTGATCGTGACCCCGCACTCCTCGTCCAGCTTCTCCTGCTTGATCACTGCGGCGACCGTCCCGATCGAGCTCGGGTTCTGGGTCGCGCCGAACTTCACCACCGGGAGCCCGGGGTCGTCGGCCGCCAGCTCGCCGTCGATTGCCCCGCAGGCTGACAGCAGTGCTGCGCTGACCAGTCCCACTCCAGCGACCTGCGCGTTGCGCCGGTGCGAAGGCTTGACCTTCATCGCTTCTCCTTGAGGTTGGGTCCGAGCTTCCCGGACTGCTGCTGGTGGCTGGCCCCCGTGCGGCGCTCTCGCTTCACACGTCCGCCAGGTCCTTGCCGGGCCGAGTACGTGCCGGCCGGTCCGGCTCGAGCATGTCGAGCACCCGCCGCTGGATCTCGACGAGCGCGACGTCCTCGGGCGAGCGAGGACGACCGACCGGGACGTCGAACTCGTCCACGATTCGCGCCGGTCGGGGGCTCACCACGCAGATTCGATCTCCCAGGAACGCCGCCTCCAAGGCGTTGTGGGTCACGAAGAGCACCGTTGTCTGCTGCTCCGAGACGATCTCGAGCAGCTCGAACCGAAGTCGCCGAGCGGTCAGCTCGTCGAGGTTGCTGAACGGTTCGTCCATCAAGAGCACGTCCGGCTCGATCACCAGCCCACGGGCCAGCGAGACCCGCTGCTGCATCCCACCGGAGAGGCTCAAGGGGTACGCGTCGGCGAAGTCCGCGAGACCTACCAGGGCGAGGTACTCATCGGTCCGTTCGCGCCAGCTCTGCTTCGGTTCGCCCTTGCCGGCCAGCGCGAACTCGAGGTTCTGTCGTACCGTCCGCCAGTTCAGCAGCTGAGGTCGCTGGAAGACATAGCCGCAGGTCAGGGCGCCCCAGCCAGCGGAGCCGCCCACGCTGACCGTGCCCGAGTCGGGTGCTGTCAGACCGGCGAGAATGTCGAGCGTCGTCGACTTCCCGCAGCCTGACGGGCCGAGCAGACAGACGACCTCGCCGTCGTTGACGGTGAGGCTGAAGTCGTGCAGCACCTGCAGCACCCCAGTTCCGGACTTCACTGGGTAGGCCTTGTTCAGTTTCGCTAGCTCAATGGTGGCCATCGTCATCCCGTCGATCGACTCAGGAGCGTGAACAGCGTCGTGGTGGGGTGGCTCCTCACTCGGGGTTGTCGTGGTGGGCGTCTATCTCGCGGAGCAGCTTGCGGAACAGCTCGTGGGGTGCGCGAGCCAACGACTCGAGCTCGGTGGAGTCGAGCACGATCTCGTTGCCGGCGACGGTGTCACGGACGACGAGGCTGATCGCGTCCCCGCGTCGTGCGTAGTGCAGCTCCACCAGGGAGAACTCGTTGCGGATGACCGCCGCCGGGGGCAGCGGGTTGTCGGTGTCCGTCTCTGGCTCCGTGGTCATCGCACGCCTAGAAGATAAAGGTGAGGTTGTAGAGGGGGTACTCCCGGTCGATCAGCAGGCAGGTCTTCTCCTTGATGCGCCACGGCTCACCCGGCGCGATGAGGTAGCGACAGCGGGCGGCGAAGGTGCGAGGTTTCGCCAGCCCGACATGGAAGACGTCGCCGTTGCGCAGCTCGTGGACGGTCTGGTTGCAGCGCACCTCGAGGAGCCCGTCCGCGGCCTCCTCGACCTCGATGTTGGTCACATCGTGCTGAGTCCTCGACGGGGGGTTCTGGGCGTGCGCCAATGTCTTGGTAAGACGGAACACGCGCTCCTCCATCCCTGCCTTGGTGTCCCTGATCAGCGACGGTTCGCGAGGGTCGTCGCCGACCACGATCGGCAGCGAGTAGGTCGCATCGTCGGTGAACATGTCGACCCACTCGTCGAAGCAGCGGTCGTCGAGCAACCGCGCCTCGCGGTGGAGGAGGTTCTGCACCGCGAGGAGCCTCTCGACCTTGCCGACGGTCTGCGTCGCCGCGCTCACGCCTTGACCGCCTCGTTCGACATCCGCTTGCGCCACTCGCGGTAGATCGAGCGCTGCGGGTTCTCGTCCGTCGAGTGGCCGACCCGCTCGCCGTACTCGTTGATCTCCTCGCGGGCCAACCCCCGGCTCAGCTCCATCCAGGGGGTCGCGCCGACGTTCACGCCAGTCTGCGCGCACACGAAGATCTCGATGTCGTCGGGCTGGCCGAAGCTAGCCGGCCCGAAGAAGCGCTGGTGCTCGGTCAGCCGATCACGGTTGAACTGGTCGCTCGCTCCGACCAACGTCGTCGGGTAGACGTCGACGTACGTCTGGTCGACCTCGACCGGCCGGATCACCCGGATGTGGGACTCGAACAGGTACAGGTTGGGGAAGATGAAGATGTTGCGCTGGGTGAGCACCTCCGCCATCCGCTCGTCGCCGTAGGCATCGGCGATCTGCTGCCGGTACTCCGGGTTGCTCTTGGTGTCGTAGGTGCCGAGCATCCCGTCGGCGCGCTCCAGCAGCCCGTCGCCGTGCGGCAGCCCCTTGGCGTAGTTCTTGGCGCCCACCCGGTTCCGGGCTCTCGAGATGTCGGCCGCTTTGCGCTCGCCGGAGCGTTCCAGGATGTTGGCGTACGACTCGTGGACGTAGTTGCCGTGGTAGCCGTCGACGCCGTTCTCCATCTGCAGCTTCCAGTTGCCGGGGTAGTCATACCGGTGGGCGCCGGTGGGGACGGTGACCTCCCCGTCCGGTGCGCGGTCGCACCACGCGTCGACGTACCGCAGCACTCCACTGAGCCGTTCGGTCAGCGGCTCGCAGTCGGGGGCGATGTTGGCGAAGATCAGGCCGCGGTACGTCTCGACGTTCGGCACCGCCCCGAGCCGCAGCCCCCAGGTGTCGAAGTCCTTCGGGTAGCCGCTGCGCTGCGCCGCGCCGATCAACGTGCCGTCGTTGCGGTACATCCAGCCGTGGTACGGGCAGCGGAAGGTGGCGGCATGGCCCCGCTCCTCGCGGCAGACCACCGAGCCGCGATGGGCGCACCGGTTGAAGAGCACGTGCACCTCGCCGTGGTCGTCGCGGCTGATGATCACCGGCTGCCGCCCGATGGCACCCGTGCAGTAGTCGCCCGGGTTGGGCACCATGGACTCGTGGGCGACGAAGACCCACGACGTCTCGAAGATCCGGCTCATCTCGAGAGCGAAGATGTCGGGGCGGACGTACACGTCGGAGTGAACCCTGAACCTGCCGGGCTCCTCGACGACAAGATCGGCGATCTTGTGGTCGAGCAGGTCGGTGCCCCCATGGCCGGGGCTCTGCAGCGTCATGACTGGTGATACCCCTCGTCGGCACGGGTCGCCCGGACACCATGGACGCTAGGGAGGGGGTACGGGGGGAGCAACGGTAGGCTGCCATTGGATGGCAACTCGCCGATGTTTTGCACTGTCTCGCGACGCACCGGCCGCCGGTCCGCGACCTCGGGGCGGAAGATGGTGAAGAATTGGCGCGCAGCACGGGGCCGGCCGGCGTCAGCGTGTCGAGCAAGCTGCTCGCCGTGCTCGCCTGTTTCGACGTCGAGCGTCCCACCCTGACCCTGAGCGAGATCGCGGCAGCGGCTGGGCTCCCGCTGTCGACGGCGCGGCGGCTGATCATGGAGCTGACCGTGTGGGGCGGTCTCGAGCGCCTCCCCAGTGGGCGGTACCGCGTCGGGACGCGGCTGTGGGAGATCGGGTCGTCCGCACCGAGACAGCGTGACCTGCGCGAGGCGGCGCTGCCCTACATGCAGGATCTCTACGAGGCCGCGCAGGAGAACGTCCAGCTGATCGTGCTCGACGGTCTGCAGGCGCTGTGCGTCGACAAGATCTATGGCAAACGTGCTGTTCCGACGGAGACCGACGTCGGTGGCCGGATGCCGCTGCACGCCACCGGGGCGGGGAAGGCACTGCTCGCGTTCTCCGCCCCCGACCTCCTCCACCGGGCGATCGAGGCAGGTCTCACCCGGTGCACCCCACACACGCTGGTCGAGCCGGGCCGACTCGCCGCCTCCCTCGAGAAGGCACGGGAGACGGGCCTGGCGTACTCCAAGGAGGAGAAGGTGCTCGGCGCGGTCTCGGTGGCGTCTCCCCTGATCGACCGCGATCGGCAGCTCCTCGGTGCCGTCGCGATCGTAGCCAGGGTCGGCACCCGACTGGATCGGCTCGGACCAGCCGTGCGTACTGCCGCCCTGAGCATCTCCCGCGTGATCGGTTGACCCCTCTCTCGCGCCGAGGTTGCGCGGGTGCACCAGGGGGACGCGCCCCTGCGACCGCTCAGGTCGCGGTGCTGCCCGGCGGCGCGGGGCCGAGTCGACGTGTTCCGCGAGCTGCTCCGGCTCGTCGACTGAACGGTGGGTTCCGGTCAGTCGCGTGTCATGTGGTGGACCTGACGCCGCGGAACCGATGACACGCGACTTGTGATGGGCGGTGACCGGGTGCCGGCAGGCGGACCCGAATGCATTCTGCGGACACATGTTGGCAGATCACGTGCGGCGGGCGGAACCGCGTGCATTCTGCGGACACGTGTCGGCCAGCGACGACCCGGACCGATCTCGGCGTGCCATGGGCTACTTCACCCCTCGAACCGCCACTTCCGGCCCCGATTCCGGACTCAGAATGTCGGTTCGGAGGGTGAAGTTGTGGCCGTGAAGTTGTGGCCGACGGGCTCGGACAAGCATTTCCCCGGATACGGGTGCGGCGCCAACCCCCGAATACTCGCGCCGAGGTTGCGCGGGTGCACCAGTGGGCGGACGCGCCGCTGCGACCGCTCAGCTCGTGGTGCTGCCCGGCGGTGCGTGGGCCACACGGGAGGCGTGAACGCGTGCATGGGCGATGGCTTCGGGCGTGTGCCCGAACAGATGGCGTTCGTGGGCGAGGCCGTCATGGACGCCGAGCTCTCGCAGGACCCGTTCGTGGTGTGCTTGGACTCCAGAGAGCAGCACCGTGATCCCGCGGCCTTCGAGCTGGGCGATGGTGTCGGCGAGCACGTGCGCGCCGGTGGCATCGATCGTGGTGACTCGTGACATCCGGAGTACGACGACTCGCACGTCACTGACCTCGGCGAGCTCGAGCAGGAAGTCGTGGGCGGCGGCGAAGAACAGGGGCCCGTCGATGCGGTAGCACACGATGTGCTCGTCGAGCAGTGCCCGTTCCTCGTCGAAGTGGTCGCCCTCGTCGAGCGGCATCTCGTCGAGCCGGGCGGTGAGCGCGGTCTGTCGCAGGGCGACGAACCCGGCAACGACCAGACCGACCAAGACCGCCGTCACCAGGTCGAACACGACGGTGGCGACCGCGGTGATCGCCAGGACGGCTGCGTCGCCCCTGGTCGCGCGGAGCAGAGCGCGCAGGCTCGACACTCTGACCATGTGCACGGCGGTCGCGATCAGCACGCCGGCCAGAGCTGACAGCGGTATCTCGCCGACCCATCGGGCCGCCACCAGTACGACGGCGAGCAGAACGAGCGCATGGGTGACGGACGCCAGGCGTGAAGTGGCGCCGGAGCGCACGTTGACCGCCGTACGTGCGATGGCCGCGGTTGCCGGGATCCCGCCGAAGAGGGGTGCACCGAGGTTGGCGAGCCCTTGGCCAACCAGTTCGCGGTCGGAGTCGTGGCGTTGACCCACGCTCATGGCGTCGGCAACGGTTGCCGAGAGCAGGCTCTCCAGGGCCGCCAGCGCGGCGACTGCGATCGCGGGCAGGACGAGGGCGTCCAGGTCGGCAAGGGGGACCGTGGGCAGGGTCGGTGCCGGAAGGGCCGACGGGATGCTGTGGATCTGGACTGCTCCGAGGTTGAAGACGCCGTTGGCGACAGCCGCGGCGGCCACGGCGATCAACGAGCCGGGCAGGCTAGGTCGGACCCGGGCAAGCGTCAGAATGCCGACCACGACGGCCAGGGACATGCCGACCGGAGTCCAGACAGGATCGACCAGCCAGGCATGAACCGCGCGCGCGGCGAGCGCCAGCACCTTCTCTGCGTGCACCGGGACACCCAGGGCCGCCGGTAGCTGCTGCAGCCCGATGATGAGCGCGATGCCGACGGTGAAGCCTTCGACGACCGGGATCGGCACGTAGCGGATGAACCGTCCCGCGCCGGCGTACCCGAGTCCGATCAAGATCAGGCCCGCCAGCAAACCGACCACCAGCACACCGTCGGCTCCGTACGCAGCGATGATCGGCACCAGCACCACGGTCATGGCCCCGGTGGGCCCACTGACCTGGACCCGGCTGCCGCCGAAGACAGCGGCGAGCCCGCCCGCCACGATCGCCGTGATCAGCCCGGCGCCGGCGCCCATCCCGGAGCTGACGCCGAAGCCCAAGGCGAGTGGCAGCGCGACCAGTCCCACCATCAGGCCAGCAGTGAGGTCGCGGCCCGGCCGCGCGTGAGCCCAGTCCGCGCGACGCGGCAACAGTGCAACGGTGCGAGACAGCGGGACGCGTAGCCAGATCAGGCCCGGTCGGGCGGATGAGCCGGTCACTGCGCCCGGACGGTGGGCGACAGCTCGGACTCCAGGTCACCCTGCGCGGCGATGAGCCCGGACAGGATGCTTCGGGCGGCCAGCAGCAAGTCGCGGACCTCCGGAACGCTCACCGAGTAGATCACCTCGCCTCCCTCGCGGTGGAAGACCACCAGGGAGGTTCGCCGCAGGACGGCAAGCTGTTGGGAGAGGTTGCTGGGCTCGATCGCGATCATCTCGAGGAGCTCGTGCACGGCATGGTCGCGCTCGGACAGCAACTCCAGGATCCGGATCCGGGCGGGATGTCCGAGGGTCTTGAAGAACTCGGCCTTGGCTTGGTAGAGCGGGACGCTCACGGCACAGCCCACATGCTGTCGATCCTTCGCGGGATGGAGGGCCTCATCCGAGGCAGTATCTGCAGGCTACATGAGTTGCGCAGTTCTTCAAGTCGTGTACCCTTCGGGACACGCGACGTCGTGGAATCCAGGTCGCGGCGCTCCGGCGCGCAATAACCGGGCGCACCGCAGCGCCGCAACGAGGGCATCCCCCAACTCAACAGCAGCGAAGACGAGGGCATCCCCGACTCAATAGCAGCGAGAGGACCGAACCGTGGTGGCCGATGTCGAGAAGGTGTTGGACGAAGCCGGTCTGACGAACCCGAAGGTGCGCGAATACGTCTCCTTCTGGGCCGAGTTGACCGACGCCGATCGGGTCGAGATCGTCACTGCGGCCGACGACGCTCGGCTGATCAAGGAGTCGCTCGAGGCCAGCGAGATCCTGCCCGCCGGCGAGGGCCGCTACTACTCGCGCAGCTACCACAAGGACACGGCCCGTTCGGAGGAGCGGACGATCGTTGCGACCAGCGAGGCGGAGGACCGCGGCGTTTACAACAATTGGCGGCTGGCATCCGAGATGCACCCGATCCTCGAGGAGCGGATGCGCGGGGCGTCGGCCGGCAAGACCATGTACGTCGTCCCCTACCTGATGGCGCCCCCCGGCTCCCCGCTTGAGCCGTACGCCGCCGGGGTCGAGCTCACCGACCACCGCACCGTCGTGCTGCACATGATCCGGATGGCCCGTGTCGGCGTGCAGTACGTCGAGAACCTCGCCGATCCAGGCAGCTTTGTGCGTGCCGTCCACGTCACAGGCGACCTGGAACACCTCGGTCAGGGCACCCCCGACGACCAGCGCTACTTCGTCACCGTGGGCGACGAGCGCACGATCTTGCACTTCGGGTCGTCGTACGGCGGCAACGCGTTGCTGGGCAAGATCGCTCATGGGCTGCGTCAGGCGTCGTACGACGGGTGGGCTTCGGGGAAGTTCCTGGCCGAGCAGTTCATGCTCATCGGCATCACTGACAAGGAGACCGGCCGGACGTACCACATCTGTGGCGGCTTCCCGAGCGCATCGGGCAAGACCAACCTGGCGATGATGCTGGCCCCCGACGCCCTCGGCGACCGCTACCACGTCTCCTTCTACGGCGACGACATCGCCTGGCTGTGGGTCGACCCGGAGGACGGCAAGCTCTATGGCATGAACCCCGAGTTCGGCGTGTTCGGAGTGGCCAAGGACACCAACGAGACCACCAACCCGACGGCGCTGAAGTCCGTGAGCGAGGGCAGCCAAGCACTGTTCACCAACGTCGCCTACAACGAAGCGACCCACGAGGTGTGGTGGGAGGGCAAGACACCCGAGCCCCCGGCCGACGTGACCGGCTGGCGAGACTGGAAGGGCAGCCTGATCTCCGAGCGTCCGGCGCGCAGTGACGAGCCGTGGTCGCACCCGAACTCCCGCTTCACCACGACGCTGGCCAACGTGCCCAACGTCGCCGCCGACTTCGAGGACCCCCGCGGTGTGCCCATCGACGCCATCATCTTCGGTGGCCGCACGCGCGACCGGGAGCCGCTGATCCGGGCGATCACCGACCTGGCCGAGGGTATCTACGACGGGCTGACCCTCGGCGCGGAGGCGACCTTCGCGGCGGAGGGCGTCGACGGCCAGCTGCGCTACGACCCGATGTCGATGCGACCCTTCCTGTCCTACCCCGAGGGCGCGTATGCCGCGCACTGGCTGAAGATCATCGGCCGGTCCAGCGAGCAGCCGATCTTCGCACACGTGAACTGGTTCCAGCGCGACCCCGAAGACGACCACTTCCTGTGGCCCGGCTACCGCGACAACCTGCGGCCGCTGCTCTGGCTCATGCGTCTCAAGAACGGCGAAGTCACCGGTCGACAGACGCCGGTCGGTATCCTCCCAACCGAGGACGAGCTCAACCTCGAGGGCGTCAGCATCACGCCCGATGACCTTCATACGATCCTGTCGATCGACGTCGACCGGTGGCGGGAAGAAATCACGAACCGCGGACAACACCTGACCCAGTTCGACAACCTGCCCGACGAGATCTGGACGGCACACCGCCGCATCGCCGGAGCGCTTCGGGCCGAGGCGGGCCGACAGGCTGGCCCCTCGGGCCGCGCGGGCTGAACAACAGCCCAAGCACAGTCAGCCGGCGAGCGTCGTGCAGATGTTCTCCACGGGGCCACTGCCGCGGGTGACGGTCCGGGTGCCGTCCGGAGCGAAGGACACCGCGTGCCCCGCTCCTGTGAACACGAGGAACGCGGGGCCCTCGGGGTCCGTCGGCTGGAGTCCGGCGGCGAAGTGACCGCCCTGCAGCGCAAGCTCTTGCAGGGTCCCGTCGGCGCGCCAGGTGAAGATGCCGTTGCCGGTCAGGTTCCGTTCGACGGAGGCTCCGGTGTCTTCGTTGGTCAGACGGACGATGAGCTGACCGACGACCTTCTGGGTCCGCGGCGTGCCGTCCTCGAACGTGCTGAGAGTACGGATCTGCTCGTCGTCGGACAGCACGGTGCTGCTCAGCGCGAACGGGCAGCGGGCGCCGGCTGGAACGCTGAAGTCCGACGAGGCCACGTCGGACCACGGGCCGCGGCTCTCTGCCCACGCTGCCGGGGTCAGGGACAACGGGACGGCTACGGACAGAGCAAGGACGAGGTGACGGAGCAGACGCATCGGGGTTTCCAATCGTTCAGCATGGCTAACCGAATAACTAGTGAAAACAGGTTTGCCTACGCTAACGGGTCGCTCCACCCACCAGCAACAGGTGACGCCAGCCGCGCTACCTGTCCAGCCAGGGTCGCCGCGGCGGGTTGAACGGTTCGAACTCGCCGTAGTCCTTCGACCGTGACGCCGAGACGCCGACGACCTCGCCGACCTGCCCGACGCCGTGCTGGTCGAGGTAGGAGTCGAGGTCGCTGACGACCTCGGTGAGTGCGCCAGGTCCACGCATCATCAGCAGGCTGGCCAGTTCCACGGCCCGGGCGCCGGAGAGCACGAACCGGGCGACATCCAGACCGTCACGAGCACCGTTCGTGCCGATCAACGGAGTCCCCGCCGGCAGCGCCCGGAAGCAGCTGCTGACCGAGTACAGGCTGATCGGCAGCATCCAACGCCCGCCGACCGCGCCCGCCGAACCCAGCTCCGGCTCCCAGGTGTCGAGACTGGGCACGAACCCGTTGGATCGGCCGATCATGGTCACCGCGTCCGCGCCGTTCGCGACGGCGGCTCGCGCGAGTGACACGATGTCGCCGGCCTGCCCCGGGAGCTTGACGATCAGCGGGCAGGAGACGGCGGCCCGCACCGCTCGCACGTACCGGGCGACGCCTTCGGTCTCGGTGACCTGCTCGACGGCGCTGCTCTCCCGACCGTGCGGCGCTCCGATGTTCAGCTCCACCGCAGGCACCACCTCGGCCAACCGGGCCGCCAGCGTGGCGGCCCCTTCGGGCGATGCCACGGTGATGCTGCCGATGACGGCTGCGTCGGCGGCCACGGCGTGTCGCTGCGTACGCTCGAGCATCGCCACCCACTCGTCGATGCCGGTGTCGACCAGCCCGGAGCGGTTGAGCAGGATCTCAGCGCCCGTCGCCGCGCCCCAGGGCACCGGACGGAGCTCGTCGTCCAGCAGTGTGTAGTCGGCCGCGGCGAGCTGACGAGCAGCTGCCGGCAGCTCGTTGACCGACTTCGCGACGACCGCGCCCGCCCCGGCGCCGAGGCAGGCCCGTATCCCCTCCTCGGTCATCGTCACCTCGCAGGAGGCGGCGATCACCGGGTTGCGCAGCCGGATGCCGCACAGCTCGGTGGTGAGGTCAGCCACCGTCGCCCACCGCCTCGACGAGGGCGGCGGACTGGTCCTTGGCCGCCGCCGCGAGCACGGCGAGGTCGCTGCCGACCGCGACGTACCGGTAGCCGGCCCCGATGGCGCGACGCGCGTCGGCGGCGTTGGCGGCGAAGATGCCCAGCGGTGTCTCGGTCGTACGTGCGGCGTCCTCGATCTCCGCGATCTTGGCCACCACGGCGGGTGCCTGGGTCTGACCGGGTACGCCGAGGTCCACCGAGAGGTCCATCGGACCGACGAACGCGATGTCGAGGCCGGCCATGATGGTGTCGAGTGGGTCGTCATAGCGATCCGACTCGAGCTGGCCGATGCCCAGGGTCTCGTTGTTGCTGGTGTCCAGGTACTCCCGCACCGGGGTGGCGCCGTAGCGCGCGGCGGGCTGGGCCAGGCTCAGCCCGCGCTGGCC
Organism: Nocardioidaceae bacterium; assembly: GCA_050699035.1. Taxonomy (GTDB): domain Bacteria; phylum Actinomycetota; class Actinomycetes; order Propionibacteriales; family Nocardioidaceae; genus WHTB01. The sequence continues at coordinate 31,923 of JBOHDE010000004.1, forward strand.
GGCCGGCGGATAGCGGAGGGATCTGTTGAGGCGCTCCGCCTCGACCGCCGTCGTCACCCCGGACAGCTGGATCCCGTCCGCGCCGGCCTCCAGGTACCGGTTCAGCTGGCCGGGGTCGAGGGACGCGACTCGGACGACGACCGGGATGCCGGCCGAGCGGCCGGCCTGGATCACAGTCCGGGCCTCGCGCTCGTCGATCTGGGCGTGCTCGGTGTCGCAGATCAGGAAGTCCAGCCCGGCAGCGGCCAGCACGTCGACCACCTCGGGCCGAGGCAGCTTGACGAACGTGCCGAGCACGGGGCGGCGACATGCCAGTGCGCGCAGCGTCGGTCCGGCCATCTCAGACACCCAGCAGCCGGCCGGGGTTCGTGGACACCATCGTCCGAATGTCGTCCTCGCTGACGCCGAGGTCCAGCAACCCGCGAACGGCGCGTCGATAGGCCTGGACCGGGTACGGATTCGTGGCCTGGCCGAGGTCGGATCCGATCAGCGTGTGCTCGACACCGACCGCCTTGACGTACTCGAGCAAGACGTCGAGATCCCAATGGTAGAAGGAAGAACGGTCGTCGTACATGCACAGCTCGTGCTCGAACTTCACCCCGAACTCGGTCCACTGTCGGCACAGCTCCGGCGCGGCGCCGATCACGAAGTTGGGGTGGCTGACGACGATCCTCTCGATGCCCTGGGCCGCCGCCGCCCGGATCACCGCGTCGAGCTCGTCGACGCCCATGTGGCCACCGGAGAGGATGGCGTCCGCGCCCTTGATCAGGTCGAGGACGTCGTGCACCTCGGGCAGCAGGACCTGGTCGTCGTCGAGGACCCGGGTCGGGACGGTCGGGCGGTACGGCTTGGCCGTCTTCGGGAACTTCAGCCCGCCGCCCTCATGGGTCTCGATGTGCTGGCGGGACGAGATCGTCGGGAACCACACGATCCGGCCGCCCAGGTTGAGCGCCAGCTCCACGGCCGAGGGGTTGATCCCGCCGACCTGGTTGTTCAGCGCGACGCCGGAGTAGACCGGGAGCGGCAGCCCGTCGACGGCGTCGGACACCGCGAGCACGTCGGTGACCATGCTGTGGTGGTGTGACTTCACGACCAGGGCGCGGAAGCCGGCCGCGTGCGCCTGCTGGGCGGCTTGGAGCAGACCCAACCGCCGTGGGAACGGTGACGGGGCGGGGTGCACGTGCAGGTCGACGGCGCCGACCAGCAGCTTACTCACCGCCTCGTCCCCAACGGCGTCGTACCTCTCGTCCAGCTCAACCGTTGACTCGGTCATCAGGCCTCCATCGGTCCATCGTCGGGTTCACTCGTCTTCGTCAGGTGCACCGACCGTGGCCCGCGGAACATCCAGCCGACGAACTCCGGGTCGGCGTCGACGCGCACCCCGGGCAGGTCGAGGATCCGCGGCACCGCAAGACGCGCCATCGCGCGGACGAAGTGGGCACCCAGGCAGTAGTGCACGCCGAGCGAGAAGCCGAGGTGCTCGGCCAGGTTGGGGCGGTCGACGTCGAACCGCTCGGGCTCGGGGAAGCGCGACTCGTCCCAGTTCGCCGACGCGGCGAGGACCAGGACCTTCTGCCTCGCGCGAAGGGTCACCGAGCCGGTGTCGAAGTCGTCGACGAGCTGGCGCGGGTAGGTCCCCACCGGGGAGAGCCAGCGGATGCACTCGTCGATGGCGCGTTCCAGCACCTCCGGGTCGGCCATCACCCGCGCCCGGGCGTCGGGGTGGGTGAGCAGCAGCCAGGACAAGGTCGCGACCAGGTCGCGCGCGTCGTTGAAACCACCGGCGATCATCAGCCGCACGTTCGCGCCGATCTCGTCGAGCGACAAAGGCGCGGAGTCGCTCGCCTGGGACATCACCGAGACGACGGTCGTACGTGAGTCGGCGCTGATGCCGTCGATGGCGGCGGCCACGTGCGCGTCGACCTCGGTCCTGGCTACCGCGGCGGCCGCCCAGACAGCGTCGTCCTCGACGTTGTTCGTCGCCCCGCCGATAAGGGCGTCGGACCAGTCCCGGATCAGCGCGGGGGTCGCGTCGGTCAGCCCGAGGAGCTCGGTGAGGCACGCGCCGGTGAACGGGCTCGCGAAGTCGGCAACCAGGTCGAACGACGTGGTGCCGTCCAGCATCTCGACGTGCTCGTCGACGATCCGCTCCAGCACCTGGGTCCAGTCGTTCTCCACCACGCGGCGCTTGAGCGGGCCGCCGGAGGCGCGCCGCAGCCTGCGGTGCGGCTCTCCCTCGGTGCGCAGCATCGAGAGTCCCATCGCCCGCGTGGTCAACGCCCCCTCGACCTCGGACGAGAAGATCTCCGGGTGCCGGTCCACGTAGACGGCGTCTTGGTGCCGGCTGACCAGCCACATGCCGAGCCGCTCGGACCAGGCCCAGGGAGCCTCCGCACGGAGTCGTGCGTACACCGGGAACGGGTCGGCATCCAGCTCGGCGAGGTCCACGTCGGTGGCCGCTGTCATCGAGATCTCCCTTCGGTCCGGCCGCGGAGGACACGAGGAAACAACGCCGTCAGGCCGCGCGGCTCGAACAGCAAGATGGCGACGACGAGCCCGCCGTAGCACAGCTGGGCGACCACGGCAGGGTCGAGACCGCCGAGCCCGACGGCGCCCACTCCCGGGATGGCTTCGCCGTAGCGCTGCAGCACCGTCGGGAGCGAGGACACCACCGCAGCGCCGAGGACGGCACCCAGGATGGAGGCTTGGCCACCGATGACGATCATCGCGAGGTACTCGAGCGACAGCAGCAGGCCCCAGTACTCCGGGACGACGAACTGGAAGGAGAGCGCGAGCAGCGCGCCCGCGAGCCCGGCGTACACACTGGACAGCGCGAAGGCGACCGCCCGGTAGCGCCGCACCTCGACTCCGAGGGTCTCGGCGTGCACCTCACCGTCCCGGATGGCGACGAACGCGCGGCCGACCCGACCGCCGAGCAGCGCCGAGGCGAACAGCGCCGCCACGACCAGGACCAGCAACGTGACGTACCACATCCGCTCCTCGGGTCCGAACGGCACACCGAGGACGACGAGGTCAGGCTCCGAGCCGGACAGCTCGAACGAGCCCACGGTCAGCGGCGGCACCGAACGCCCGTTGTAGCCGCCGGTGAGCGACTCCGCGCTGAACAGGACGTGCTGACCGATGAACACCAAGGCGATCGACGAGACCCCGAGATAGAGGCCCTTGAGACGTCCCGCGATCGGGCTGAACACCAAACCCGCCAGGCCGGCCAGGCCGACCGCGAGGGGAAGGGCGAGCAGGCTCGGGAGTCCGAGCCCCCACCCGTCCTCCCCACCGGCCGGCGAGGCCAGCCAGATGTACCCGTACGCCCCGATCGCGAGAAAGAAGGAGTGCGCCAGCGAAAGCTGACCGACCCGGCCGAACAGGATGGCCAGACCGATCGCGCCGACGCCGGCAGCGAACGCGAAGGCGCCGAGCTGGAGCCAGAACGCATCGACGTAGAGGGGCAACGCCAGCGCGACGGCGGCGAGCGCGACCGCCACGACACCGCGAGTGATCCGGCTAGACACGGGCGACCTCCCGCGTGCCGAACAGACCCGTCGGTCGCAGCAGCAGCACGACCAGCATGAGTACGTAGGGCGCGACCTCGTCGAACCCACGACCGAGGAAGAGCAGGTCGGCCTGGTAGCCGCCGACCAGGGTTTCGCTCAGGCCGACAAGGAACCCGCCCGCGATCGCACCGGTGGTCGAGTCGAGCCCGCCGATGATCGCCGCCGGGAGCGCACGCAACGCGATCCCTTCCAGCGAGCTGTCGAGGCCAGGACTCGGGTACGCCACCAGGAAGACGCCAGCGCAGACGGCGAGCGCTCCGGAGACTCCCCAGGCGGTCGCGGAGACGCGGCTCAGCCGTACGCCCATCAACGACGCCGCCTCCGGATCCTCCGCGGCCGCCCGCATGGCGAGCCCGAAGTCGCTGCGGTGCAGCCACTGGTGGAACACCACCAGCAGCAAGACGCTGACCACCAGCGCGGCCACCCGCGCACTGGGCAGGGTGAGCCCAAGCGCGCGGACGAGATCATCGCCCCACGGGTCGCCGGTGGTCAGGATGCGGGTCCCGATGCGCCGCTCGGTCTCGGTCGAGATGACGACGTCGAGACCGATCGTCATGATGCTCGCCGCCATCACCGCGTTCGTCCGCTGGAACCGACGGATCAGGACGCGCTCGACCAGCACCGCGATCACGACGCCGACGGCGACTCCCACCGCAAGGGCCAACGGAAAGGGCAGGCCGTAGACGACGTGGGCGCTGGCGACCGCGTAGGTGCCGAGTACGAGGAGGGCGGGGTGGGCGAAGTTGACCACCCGCGTCGCCTTGAAGATGACGACCAGGCCGAGGGCGACCAGCGCGTAGACGGCGCCGATGGACAGTCCGGCCACGAGCAGGGAGAGCAGGCGCTCCATCTATCCGGTCACCTCACGGGTCTCGCCTGGTGGCTGGGTTGGTGGCTGTTGCGCGCTCGTCTTGCCGAGGTACGCACCGATGACGCGCTCGTCGCGACGCACCTCGGCCGGGGTCGCACTGGCGATCACGACGCCGAAGTCCAGGACCGTGACGCGGTCGGAGATGCCCATCACGAGGCCCATGTCGTGCTCGACCAGCAACACCGTGACGCCGAGCTCGCCAGCCACCCGCCGGATCGTCTCCCGGAGCTCGACCTTCTCGTGCGTGTGCATCCCGGCCGCCGGCTCGTCGAGCAGGAGCAGGCGGGGTTGCGTACACAGCGCTCTGGCCATGTCGACCCGCTTCTGCAGGCCGTACGGAAGGTCGGCCGACGAGTGCCCGAGTACGTCCTCGATCGCCAGGAACGACGCGACCTCGCGTACGTGAGCGCGCCCCTGCGCCTCCTCGCGGCGCGCACGGGCCAGCCGCAGCCCGGTGGAGAGGACCCCGGCCCGGGTCAGCCGATGCCGGCCCAGCAGCAGGTTGTCCTCGACCGTGAGGCCGGCGAACATCGAGCCGTTCTGGAACGCGCGCCCGACGCCGAGGCGGGCCACCCGATGGGGGCTCATCCCCACCACCTCCCGGTCGTCCAGGCGCACACTGCCGTGCACGGGTCGGTAGATCCCGCACAGGACGTTGAACAAGGTCGACTTGCCGGCGCCGTTCGGCCCGATCAGGGCGTGGATCTCGCCCGGCTCCGCGGAGAAGCCGACCTGGTCGAGAGCGACGACGCCGGCGAAGTGGACGGAGACGTCGTCGACGACCAGTCGCGCGCCGGCCGTGGCCGTGGTCATCGCTCCCACGCCGTACTCCCCTCGTGCTCCAGCCCGCTCTCGTCGATCTCGCCCAGGTAGAGGCGACGCACCTCGTCGCTGCGCCGCAGCTCGGCGGCCGGGCCGTCGAGCGCGACCCGACCGACGGTCAGGACGTAGGCATAGTCCGCCAGCTCCAGCGCGACGGCGGCGTTCTGCTCGACGAGCAGCAGGCTGGTGCCGTCCTGGTTGATGTCGCGGAGCAGGTCCACGATCTGCTCGACGATCTGCGGGGCCAGGCCCAGCGACGGCTCGTCGAGCAGCAGCAGCCTGGGCGAGGCCATCAGCCCGCGTCCGATGGCGAGCATCTGCTGCTCGCCACCGGACAGCAGGGCCGCCCGCCGGGTGCGACGTTTCGCCAGCGCGGGGAACAGGGCGAAGACGCGCTCCAGCTCACCGTCCCCGCGCCGCTTCTTGCTGAGCCCACCGACTCGCAGGTTCTCCTGGACCGTGAGCTCGCCGAAGATCCGACGACCCTCCGGCACCTGCACGATGCCCTGCTTGACGCGACGGTCGGCCGGCTGCCGGTCGATCGCCGTGCCGGCGAACTCGACGGTCCCGGAGACGACGCGTCCGGAGTGGCGAGCGAGGATGCCCGACACCGCACGCAGCAGCGTGCTCTTGCCTGCGCCGTTGCTCCCCAGGACCGCCACGATGCCGCCGCTCGGCACGTCGACCGATACCCCGGTCAGGGCGCTGACCGCCTCGCCGTAGCGAACACCGAGGTCGCGCACCCGCAGCAGCGGTGCGCCCGCGTCGTCACCTGGCGACACCGCGTCGCGGGGCATGGTGTGGGTCATTTCTGCGCGAGGTACTTCTCGACCGTGGGTCCGGTGTAGCCGTTCTCCTTCTCGACGAGACCGCCGGGCGCACCCTGCTCCGGGGTGAGTACGAAGGTGGACTGGGACGGGGAGCTGCCCTGCTCCGAGTAGTCGGGGTCGACGACCGTGCCGTCCAGCTGGAAGGAGCCCTTCTCCTGGAACGCCTTCTGCAGTCCCTCGGCGGTCAGGTCCCCGGCGTCGCAGGCCGACGCCAGCGCCTGGTCCATGATGGAGCTGACCGAGTAGCCCAGGCTGACACCCCAGCTCGCCGACACCTTGCGCTTCTCTTCCTCGAAGAGTCCGCGGAGTCGCGTCGGCCCTTCGGCCTCGGAACCGAACGGCGCGACCGACGACACCACCGTGAGCGACTTGGTCAGCGCCTTGGCGGCACCGGTGTCGAGCAGCTCAGCTGCCCAGCCCGGTTGCGCGCTGACGATCGGGACGTCAAGTCCCTGCGCGGCGGACACGGCGGCCGCGGACGCCACCTGGCGTGGCGTCGCGCTCATGAAGATGGCGTCGACTCCGGCCCGCTTGAACCCGTCGATCTGGGTGGTGAGGTCGGCGGCGGTGGGATCGACCTGCTGCCCGGTGATCTCGATGCCGTGCTCCTTCGCGGCGAACGTCGCACCCTCGAAGCCCGGGTTGCCGTACTCGCCCTTCAGGTAGATGTAGCCGATCGCATCACCTTCGGCCAGCGTGCCCTGCTCGACGAAGTAGTCGACGGCGTTGACCATCTCGATGTCGTACGTGGTCCCCGGGACCGCCAGCATCTCGCTGTCGAGCAGCGCCGGCGAGAAGCTCATCGGGATGGCCATGGTGCCGTCCTGCTCGAGCTTGGGGAGAATCGCCGACGTCGTGGGCGCGCCCACACTCATCTGCATCGCCAGCACGTCGGAGTGGATGTCCGAGTACTGAGACACCGCGGCCTGCGGGTCGTAGTGGTGGTCGCGGACCACCAGCTCGACCTTGCGGTCGCACACGCCACCGTCGGCGTTGCGGGCATCCCAGTAGAGCTGAGCCCCCAGCAGCTGTTGCTCCGAGCTCGCCGCGAAGGGTCCGGTGAGGTCCGAGAGCACGCCCAAGGAGATCTCCTTGTCGGTCACTCCAGCACCGGTCTTCACCTCTCCCGGGCCAGCCTCGTCAGAGCTGTCCGCCTTCGTCGAGCAGCCGGCCGCGGTGACCGCTATGGCGATCAGTGCGGTGAACCGCCTCGCACGGTGCTTGGTCATCAGTGCTCCTCTCGTACGCGACGCCCACTGACGACCGCGTAAGTCACGTCCTTGTTCCACCGATCCCGAGCACAGCGCCGGTCGTCGGCGCCGCGGAGAGCTGCTACTTGTTCTCGTTGAGCCGCTCGTCCCACTCCCGCGCACGGTCGATGAAGCCCCACACCCGCGACTTCAGCTCGTCCGTACCCGGGTAGAGGCTGTAGCGGGTCATGCCGAGGCGCCACGGGTCGCCGCTGAAGTACCGCTCGTAGAGCTCCTGACGACCGGCGAAGCTGGACACGGAGACGTCGTAGGCCAGCCGGAACAGCTCGATGCGTCGGTCGGCCGGCAGGTGTGCCGCGAGGTAGTAGCGCAGCACGTCGTCGCGCACCTCGCCCTCGAGCTCGGCCACGCTCGGCGCCATGATCAGGCCGCTGGCGCCGACGGTCTTGATGATCTGCACCAGCCGGGAGTACATCTCGGGGAAGAGGGTCCGGACCGTCCACAACGGCTGCGGGTTGGGCAGAACCGTTCCGTTGGGTCCTTCCGTGCACTCCAGCTCCGAGGTCAGGATCAGCGACCGTACGACCTCCACGGTGTTGACCATCTCGGTCAGGTAGTTCTGCACCTGGGCGAACTTGTCGACGGCGATCGACTCGGTGACGGCCAGCGCGATACCGAGCATGAACTCAGCCTTGGCGAGGTTCTTCACCGAGAACTGATGCATCATCTGGCTCATCGTGCCGGTCTCGTTGAACGGTCGACCCATGTCGCACAGGTCGGGGCGACGGTCGATGAACATCCGGTCCCACGGCACGACCACGTCGTCGAAGATCACCACACAGTCCTGCTCGTCGTAGCGAGCACCGAACGGGTGGTCGATGACGCGCGCGTCGGCCGGTGCAACGGGTGGCCGGCAGATGAAACGCAGGCCGGGAGTCGCCACCGGGATGCTGAAGGCGAACGCGTACGGCTCGGCCTCCGGCACCGCCCGCAGGTACGTCGACGGCATCACCGCGAGCTCGTCGGAGTACGGGGCCAGGGTGCTGATCATCCGGGCGCCACGGACGATGACGCCCTCGGACGACTCACCGACGATCCGCGCGGCGGTGTCCTCCTTGGCCTCGGTGGCGTCCTGCGACCGGTCGGTCTGCGGGTTGATGAAGACGTGGGTGAGGCACACGTCGTTGCGGCGCAGGTAGTCCCAGTAGTTGCGGACGTTGGTGCCGAACTGCTCGCCGCCCTTGGCGAAGAACTCGTGGGCCGAGCCGTACCCGGTCATCTGCACGTTCATGAAGTCGGGGCTGCGACCCATCATGCCGCCGGTCCAGTCCGTCCAGGTCTTCACCATCTTCCGCCGACGCTCGAGGTCCTCCCTCGAACGGGGCTCGATGAACGACAGGCCGACCCGCTCGTCGAGGTCGTCGGGGACGAACGTCAGGTCGTCCTGGTACTTCGGGTCGTGCTGCAGGTCGTACATCTCGGCGAGGCTGTCGACGAAGTTCCGCATCCGCGGGTCGGCCGTGACGTCCTTGATCCGCTCGCCTCCGATCCAGACCTCGCGGTCGTCTCGAAGACCTGCCTTGTACTCCTCGCCGGTGCGGATTCCCATAGTTCTCCTCGCCTCTTGGTTGTGATGTCGGGTGGTGGTCGCGGTCAGCCGAACCAGTCGAAGCCGACGTCGCGCACGGACGGCGCGAACGGGTGGTAACGGCCGTAGCGGCCTCGGTGGAAGACCAGTGGCTCCCCGTCCCGGGACTCGGCCCGGTTGACCTCGGCGAGCACGATCAGGTGGTCGCCGCCGTCGTCGACACGGTCCACCGCACACACCAGATGGCCGAGCCCGCCCGGCAGGACCGGCAGGCCCTCCGGCGTGACGTCCACGTCGACGTCGGCGAAGTGGTCCGCAGCCTGGCGGGCGAACGCATTGGACAGGTCCCGTTGCTGGTCCGTCAACAGGTTGACGACGAACCAGCCCCGCGAGACCACCGCCTCGGCCGTCCGGCTTCCTCGAGTCAGGCAGACCAGGATGCGGATCGGCCGCAGCGAGACCGCGGTCAGCGAGTTGAGCGTCATCCCGTGGAACTGGTCGCGCTCGCAAGTGGTGACGATGGCCACGCCGGTGGCGAAACCGCCCATCACCGCGCGGAACGTGTCGGTGTTCATAGGGCCCGCGGGTGGGACCGGACCGACGATCGTGCCGATCCTGGCCGGCTGCGTCGCGGTCGCCACCTCATCGCCCTGCCTGGGGCGGGGTGAACCCGATGCCGCCGTAGCCCATGATCTGGTGCGGGTAGTAGAACCTGAACCCCGCCTGCGCGTCCGCGCCGACCGCGGCCCGCATGGCCATCCACTGCACGACCTCGACGGAGTGCTCGCCACCGCGCTCGGCCAGGTCGTCGAGGGTGAAGTCCTTGAGCTTCTCGGGCTCCTCCTCGATCATCCGCAGGAACTCGAGGTCCCACTCGGGGTTGATCTCGCCGAAGGTCGGCCCGGTCAGGTGGTGCGAGAGCCCGCCGGTGCCGACCACCGCGACGCGCATCGGACCGTACGACTCGATGCCTGCACGCAGCGCCTCGCCGAACTCCCAGCAGCGTCGCGGTGAAGGCCGCGGGTCCCAGATCACGTTGAATGCCACCGGGATGATCGGGAACGCCCAGTCCCGGTCGATCAGGGGCAGGGGCGAGAGGACGCCGTGGTCGACGACCTGCTGGTGGCAGACCGTGAGGTCGAAGCCGGAGTCGACCATCGACGACGCGAGGTGTGCGGCCAGCTCGGGGGCACCGGGTACGGGTGGCAGGTCGCGCGGCCCCCACCCTTCGTCCGCGATCGGGAACTCGTCGCCCAGGCCGATCGTGAACGTGGGCCAGGAGTCGAGGAAGAACTGGTCGACGTGGTCGTTGTAGATCACGACCAGGGCGTCGGGCTCGGTGGCGGACAACCACTGGCGGGCCTGCTCCATGCTGTCGAACAGGGGTCGCCAGCCCGGCTCCCTGGTCTTGCCGTGGTCGAACGCATGGGCGATCGACGGCGCGTGCGAGCAGCTCAGCCCGGCGACGACGCTACCCATGGGCCGGCTCCCTCGTCCCTGCCGCGGTCCCATCGAGGGGCAGGATCGCGTGCTGGCTGTTGCGTTCGTCCTGCTGCTTGACGAACGACCAGAACTCCTCGTCCGACATGCCCCGCATGCGCGCGCCCATCTCGTAGAGGCTGACCTCGAGCACCGCGCCGAGCTTGGTCAGCACGTAGATGCTCGCGCCCGCCTCGACCAGGCCCTGCCAGTCGCGGTCGAGGACCAGCCGCCGCTCGGCGTCCGTCAACCGGTAGCCGTCAAGGTACGCTTCGAGGTCGTCGCGCATGGCCGCTCGACGGTCGGCCCGGCGGAGGTCGTACATCAACTTGTTGAGCTCGTAGGCACTCATGGCGTCCGGCCGTCGTCCCCGGCCGCGCCGCTCAGGCTGGCGACCAGATGCAGGAGGTCGGAACGGGGCGGGACGAAGACGTCCAGGTTCTCCACCACGTCGTCGGGACTTTCGCCGAGTGGCTCGATGTAGTGCATCGCTCCCGCGGGCACCAGCAGCATCGACCCGGCGGTCATCTCATGCGGCACGTCGTCGACGTAGTAGTTCGCCCTACCCGACACGACCCAGGCCAGCTGGTCGAACTCGTCATGCTTGTGGGGCGAGAGGTCCATGCCGGGCGAGAGCCAGTTCATCACCAGCATCACCTCGTCCGAGGCGTACGATCTGCGCCGGACTCCCTTGCGGACCTCTTCTTCCGGAAGGTCCTCCCACCGCACCACATTCCGGTACAGCTGCGGGTTTCGAGGTGTCATGCGATTCCTTCCTCGTGCTCTGCTTGGTGTCCGAGGTGCCAGGACAGCTGTTCGGCCGCGTGCAGCAGCGCCTGGATCTCTGGTGACTCCCGCTGCACCGGGATCGAGTTCACCGTGCCGACGATCGCGAGCGTCGCCTCGACGGTGCCGTCCCGCCCGAACACGGGTGCCGCGACCGCGCGGATCCCTTCGACGACGACCGAGTTGACCGCGTACCCCTGCTGCCGCGCGTGCACCATCTGCGTCTCGAGGTCTCGTCGCGCCCGCAGCGGCAGCTGCTGGAGCACCCGCTCGACCTCGGCCCGGTCGGGCAGGAAGGCCAGGAACGCCTGCGCCTGAGCAGCGTCGTGAGGGAGCGCGCTGCCCACCCGAACGGAGACCTGGACGAGGCGCGAGTCGTCCTCCTCGACCCGGCACACGACCGGCCCGTCGCCGCCCCACATGCTCATCACGACGGTCCGATGGATCTCCTCGACCAGCCGGCGCATGTAGGGCCCGGCGGCCGCGACCGGGCTGGCCGAGCCGAGGGTGGAGACCGCGAGCTGCACCAGGGCCGGTCCGGCCACGTGTCGACCCTCGCTGTCCCGCTTCAAGTAGCCGCACTTGAGCAGGGACGAGAGGTAGCGGTGCGAGGTCGTGCGCTCCAGGCCGAGCCGCTCTGCCACGCCAACCGCTTGGAGCTCGTGCTGGTCGGCGAGCAGGTCGAGGATCGCGCAGACGCGGGCGACCGATTGGATCGCGCCGGCGGCACCTTCGCGTTCGCCAGGCCCGGCTCTCATCCGATCCCCTCGATTCGACTCGTTGGTACCACTTCGTGCACGGTCTGTCCGCATGACGCTATCGCCGAGCACAGGCAGCGTCAAGGGTCGCGCGTTGCTGTGGGTGTTTTTACTACTGAGAAAGAAAAATTGCCGGTGCGTCAGTGATCGACGTGGCGAGGTCTCCCAGGCTAGGCGTTCACGATGCGGCACATGCTCGCACTCAGCGCGCCTGCTGGCGGAGGAGATTCTTCTGGATCTTGCCGGTCGACGTGCGCGGGAGGTCCTGGAACACCACCTGCTTGGGCACCTTGAATGCGGCGATCCGGGATCGGACGTGGTCGCGCAGGTCCTCCGCCGAGGCGATCGCGCCGGAGCGCAGGGCGACGTACGCGACCGGCACCTCACCCCACCGGTCGTCCGGAACCCCCACCACGGCCGACTCGAGGACGGCGGGGTGCTCGGCCAGGACGCGCTCCACCTCGACCGAGGCGATGTTCTCGCCGCCGGACACGATGATGTCCTTGGCCCGGTCCTTGATCTCGATGTAGTGGTCGGGATGCATGACCGCCAGGTCTCCAGTCCGGAACCACCCGTCGACGGTCACCCGCTCGGTCGCCGCTTCGTCCCGGTAGTACCCGAGCATCACGTCGTTGCCCCGGGCGACGATCTCGCCGATCGTCTCCCCGTCAGCAGGCACGTCACCACCCTCGGCGTCGACGACGCGCAGCGGCTCGGCGATAACGTTGCCCACCCCCTGTCGGGCGTTCAAGGTGGCGCGCTCGTCGGCCGGGCGTCCGTCCCACTCGGGGTGCCAGTCGTTGAGGGCGATCGGGCCGTACGTCTCGGTCAGGCCGTACAGATGGGTGACGTCCATGCCGAGGTCGGCCAGCGACGCGATCAGGCTCGGTGACGGTGGCGCGCCGCCGGTGTCGACCCGTACCCGACGGTCGAGCGGCGGACCCGCCGCCTCGGCCGCGGCGGTGATCATCGAGAGCACGGTGGGCGCCGCGCTGAAATGGCTGATCCCCTCGGTGCGGAGCAGCCGCCAGATCAGCGCCGGGGCGACCTGCCGGAGGCATACGCTCGTCGCCCCCGCGGCGACCGTGGCCCAGGTGAAGCACCAGCCGTTGCAGTGGAACATCGGCAGCGTCCACAGATACCGCGTGTGCGCGTCCATCCGGGTGTGGAACGCCATCGCCAGCGACTGCAGCGCCGCGCCCCGGTGGTGGTACATCACGCCCTTGGGGTCACCGGTCGTCCCGCTGGTGTAGTTGATCGCCAGCAGCGCCCGTTCGTCGGTGCAGGGGTGGGGCTGGGGAGACGACCCCACGAGCAGGCGCTCGTACTCGTCGTCCGGCCCGCCCGCCACGACGCACCGCAGCCCGGTCGCCTCGGCCACCTGTGCCGCCTGCGCCGCGAGCTCGTGCGTCGCGACCAGCACCCGTGCACCGGCGTGCTCGACGATCTGCACCAGCTCCCCCGCCGACAATCGCACGTTCAGCGGCACGAGTACGGCGCCGGCATCGGGCACCCCGTGATGCAGCTCGAGCATCACCGCGCTGTTGGCACACAACGCCGCGACCCGGTCACCCGGCTCGACACCGAGCCCGGCCAGCAGACCGGTCAGACGCATCGCCCGATCATGCAGCTGCGCGTACGTCAGCCGCAGGTCACCGTCGATCACCGCGACCCGGTCGGGCGTAACCAGCGCCGACCGCCGCAGGAACGCGGTCGGCGTCAGAGCGCTGAAGGTGAAGCTCGCCACGGTCGCCACCCTACTGATCCGCGGGCCACCGATCGGACCGCCGCAGCTGTCAGTCGACGCGCCCTAGGACACTGCTGAACAAGGCCCTATTGGTGGCCCGGCTTGTGGTGCGGTGACGGGCAGGGACCCTCAAGGCGGTCTTTGCCGCGTGTGTTGAGTCAGCGCTCATCGAGGCGCATCAACGAGTTC
>JBOHDE010000005.1:0-44810 GCA_050699035.1 Nocardioidaceae bacterium
AGCACCGCGAGGCGATGGCCGCCGTGCCGCTGGAGCTGATCGACCAGACGTCGCTGATCGGACCGCCCGAGCGGATCGTCGACCGGCTGCACGCGTACGCCGATTCGGGCGTCACGACGCTCAACGTGTCCTGCTTCGACGACTCGACCGAGGGCCGGATCGCGACGCTGCGGACGATGGCGGACGCGCTGGAGTCGTCCGGCATTGGCACGTGACGGGCACCTGACGGGGCCTCAAAGCCAGCCGGCGCGGCGGAACAGGCGGTACATGCCGACGCCGACGACGGCCATCAGCACGAGCACCAGCGGGTAGCCGTACTGCCAGCCGAGCTCGGGCATGTGGTCGAAGTTCATCCCGTAGACACCGGCGATCAGGGTGTTCGCCGCGGCGATCGCCACCCAGGCCGAGATCCGCCGCATGTCGTCGTTCTGCTGCAGCGACAGCGTCGCCAGGTGGGCGGTCAGCGCGTTGCCGAGCAGGTCGTCGAGTGCACCGACCTGCTCGAACACGCGGACCACGTGGTCGTGCACATCCCGGAAGAACGGCGCCGCGTCGGCCGGCACGCCCGCCACCGAGCCGTTCGCGAACCGCGCCATCGGGTCGCGCAGCGGACCGGCCGCCCGGCGGAACTCCAGGACCTCCCGCTTCAGCAGGTAGATCCGCTCGGCGTCCTTGGTCCGCTCCGTACTGAACACCGACTGCTCGATCTCGTCGACGTCGATCTCCAGCTCGGCGGCGACCGACTCGTACTCGTCGACGACCCGGTCGCAGACGGCGTAGACGACCGAGCCGGGGCCATGGCCGAGCACGGCCGCACGCTCCTCAAGGTCGCGGCGGGCACCGGCCAGGTCGACCCCGGAGCCGTGCCGCACGGTCACGACGTACCGCTCGCCGACGAAGAGGTTGATCTCGCCGGTCTCCACCTCGTCGGTCTCGTCGACGTACCAGAGCGTCTTGAGGACGAGGAACAGCCCGTCACCGTAGCGCTCGACCTTGGGTCGCTGGTGGGCGTGCAGGGCGTCCTCGACGGCGAGCGGGTGCAGGCCGAACGTCTTGGCGACCGTGGCCAGCTCGCCCTCCTCCGGGTCGCGCAACCCGATCCAGACGAAGTCGCGGGCCTGCTCCGCCGCGTCGACGGCAGCCTGCATGTCGTCACGGCAGTCGAGGTCGAGTCGGGCTCCTTCGCGGTACACCGCGCAGTCGACGATCACCCGGTCATTGTGCCGTGGATAGGCTCGTCGGCGTGGCAACAGTGATCCTCGTCCGGCACGGGCGTACGACAGCGAACGCCGCCGGCGTGCTCGCCGGCCGTACGCCCGGCGTGCGCCTCGACGACACGGGCGAACAACAGGCCGACGACGTCGCCGGCCGGCTCGCGGTGCTCCCGCTGAGCCGGGTGGTGAGCAGCCCGCTCGAGCGCTGCCGGCAGACGGCGACCGCGATCGCCCGGCGGCAGACGTCGGCGGTACGAGTACGCACCGACCGCCGGCTCACGGAGTGTGGGTACGGCGCCTGGACCGGCGAGGAGCTCAAGAAGCTGGCGAAGGACCCGCTGTGGAAGACGGTGCAGACGCACCCGTCCGCGGTCACCTTTCCGGACGGCGAGTCGATGCGCGACATGCAGGCACGAGCCGTCAACGCCGTACGCACGATCGACGCGGACGTCGAGAGTGAGGCCGGGCCCGACTCCGTGTGGGTCGCGGTCAGCCATGCCGACGTGATCAAGGCCGTCCTCGCCGACGCGCTCGGCATGCACCTCGACGCGTTCCAGCGGATCGTGGTCGACCCGGCCTCGCTGTCGGTGGTGCGGTTCACGCCGCTGCGGCCGTTCGTGCTGCACGCCAACGACCACGGCACCGACCTCGCGGCGCTGAAGCCGCCGAAGAAGCGGCGCAAGCGGGCCGGCAGCGACGCCGCCGTCGGTGGCGGCGCCGGGGCTCCTCGCCGTCACGGCGAGACGACGGAATAGGGTCGGTTGTCATGCCAGTTGTGCACCTGTTCGAGCAGCCTGAGCGGTTCGTCGCCGGCACCGTCGGTGAGCCCGGTCAGCGGACCTTCTTCCTGCAAGCCCGGGCCGGCGCCCGGGTCACCAGTGTCGCGCTGGAGAAGGAGCAGGTCGCGGTGCTCGCCGAGCGCGTCGACGACCTGCTCGACGAGCTGCTGCGCGTCACCGGCGGCGACGCCCGGGTGCCCGCCGTCGCCCCGCAGGAGCTCGACGACAGCGGGCCGCTCGACCAGCCGATCGCCGAGGAGTTCCGGGTCGGCACGATGACGCTCGCCTGGGACGGCGAGTCCGAGCAGGTCGTGCTGGAGATCTTCTCGATCGAGCCGACCGCGGTCGAGGACGCCCCGGAGCCCGAGGAGGAGTCGGAGCCCGACGAGGTGCTCGAGGTGCACCTGTCGCCGGCCCTGGCCCGCGCCTTCGCGAAGCGGGCTCAGTCGGTCGTGTCGGCGGGTCGTCCGCCGTGCCCGTTCTGCGGCAACCCGCTGAGCGAGGACGGCCATATCTGTCCCCGCGCCAACGGGTTCCGCCGCGTCAGCGAATGACCGAGCCGGTCCTGCTCACCGACGGGGCGCTCGAGCTCGAAGGGCGACTGCTCACCGCGTCCAACGCGACCTTCGTGGGCACGCTGAGCCTGGACGGGGCCACCGCCGAGTGTGTCTACAAGCCGGTCCGCGGTGAGCGACCGCTGTGGGACTTCCCCGACGGCACGCTGGCCAACCGCGAGCGCGCGGCGTACTTGGTCTCCGAGACCACCGGGTGGGGTCTCGTCCCGCCGACGGTGCTCCGCGACGGCCCCTTCGGCGCCGGCATGGTGCAGCTGTGGATCGACGCCCCTGAGGCGGACGACGACCCGGTGGCGCTGGTGGATGTCGTACCCCTCGGAGACGTCCCGGACGGCTGGCTGCGGGTGCTGGACGCCGAGGACGACCGACGGCAGGCGGTCAGCCTGATCCATCGAGACAGCCTGGTCCTGCAGCAGCTGGCGACCCTCGACGTGATGATGAACAACGCGGACCGCAAGGGCGGCCACGTGCTGTGTGGCGACGACGGCCGGGTGTACGGGTGTGACCACGGTGTGACGTTCCACCAGGACGGCAAGCTGCGCACGGTGCTGTGGGGATGGGCCGGGGACCCCCTGCCGTCCGCGTGCCGCGACGGCGTCGGACGCGTGGCGGCCGCACTGGAGGCTGACTTGGGCGAGTCGCTGCGGCCGCTGCTGGCGCCGGACGAGCTGGACGCCCTGACCGCGCGGGTGCGACGGCTGACCCGGACGGCCCGCTTCCCGTTGCCGTCCCAGGAGTGGCCCGCTATTCCGTGGCCGGCGTTCTAGAGCGGCTCGATAGAGTTCTGTGCATGCGTGCCTGGCAGTCCCCTGACGTCCCCTCGCTCACCGACGCCTTCGGCTTCGCGCCGACCGTGGTCGTGCACGACACCGCTAGCGGCGGCTACGTCGCGACGCAGCCCGTGGACGCCGCGCGGCTCTACGTCTGCGGCATCACCCCGTACGACGCGACGCATCTGGGGCACGCCGCGACCTACCTCGCGTTCGACCTGTTGGTACGTGCCTGGCGCGACGGCGGGCACGACGTCGTCTACGTACAGAACGTCACCGATGTCGACGACCCACTGATCGAGCGCGCCCGCGAGTCGGGGGAGGACTGGGAGAAGCTCGCCGAGCGGGAGACCGAGCTGTTCCGCGAGGACATGGCCGAGCTCCGGGTGATCCCGCCGGACCACTACATCGGCGCGGTCGAGTCGATCCCGCTGGTCGTCCGGCAGATCGAGGAGCTGCGGGCGCGCGGCGCGCTGTACGAGGTGGACGGCGACCTGTACTTCCCGGTGTCGGCCGACCCGACGTTCGGCGCACTGTCGGGCCTGGACCGGGAGACGATGGTCTCCTTGTTCCGCGAGCGCGGTGGTGATCCCGACCGCCAAGGCAAGAAGGATCCACTGGACTCCCTGGTCTGGCAGCAGCAGCGCGGGGACGACCCCGGCTGGGAGTCGTCCCTCGGCACGGGGCGGCCCGGCTGGCACCTGGAGTGCACGGCGATCGCGCTCGAGTACCTGGGGATGGCATTCGACGTCAACGGCGGCGGGAGCGACCTGACGTTCCCGCACCACGAGATGTGTGCGTCCGAGGCACACGCCGTCACCGGCGAGCGTCCGTTCGCCCAGACGTACGTCCACGCCGGCTTGGTCGGGCTCGACGGCGAGAAGATGAGCAAGTCCAAGGGCAACCTGGTGTTCGTGTCCACGGTGCGGCGGGCGGGCACCGACCCGATGGCGATCCGGCTGGCGTTGCTGGCCCACCACTACCGCGACGACTGGGAGTGGACCGACGACGACCTCGCCGAGGCCGAGCGGCGGCTGAGCCGCTGGCGGGAGGCGGTCGCGCTCGGCGCCGGGCCGGACGTCGGCAACCTGCTGATCGACCTGCGCAGCGCGCTGGCCCGCGACCTGGACGCGCCGCAGGCGCTGCTCGCGGTGGACAACTGGGCCGAGGCGGCGATCACCGAGGCGGGGTCCCCGGCCGGTCACCACCCGCAGGCTGGCCGCCTCGTCCGCGACCTGGTCGACGCCCGTCTCGGCGTACTCCTCTGACGTTGTCAGACGATATCGACTGCATGTGGTCGAAATCGTCTGACAACTGTGGCGTCAGCGGTTGATGGTCCGCTGCAGGTCGCGGCGGTAACCCCACACGGCGAGGGCGCCGAACACCACGAAGCAGGCGACCACCCAGGTCAGGTGCACGAGCAGACTGTCCGGTGCCGGGCTGCCGAAGTCCTGGACGTCGGCCGGCGTCGCCATCGAGCTCCACACCAGCTGCCCGAAGTGGTACGTCGGCAGGTAGGGCGCCGTGTCCTGGAGGATCGCGGGCAGGCCGTTGAGGGTGAAGAAGAAGCCCGAGGCGAACGACAGCGGCAGGAAGACCAGGTTCGCGATCGCCGACGCCGCGCGGGGCCGGGTCCAGTACGCCAGCGCGAAGCCCAGCGGCGCGAACGCGAGCGCGCCGGCGAGCAGCACGGCGGCCGTGCGGGCCAGCCGGGCCAGGTCGAACTCGGTGCCGCCCAGCACGGCGACGACGTACATCACCACCAGGATCACGGCGGAGAACACCAGCGCCATCGCCGACTTGCCGGCGAAGTACACCCACATCGGCATCGGCGTCGCGCGCAGCCGGCGGACCCACCCCTTGCCCCGTTCCTGGGCGATGTCGACGCCGAAGGTGAAGATCGCCAGGCTGACGACGCCGTAACTGGACAGCGACGCGAACATCATCGCGCCGACGTCGGTGCCGTCCGGCATGATCTGGCCCGACTCCGGGAGCCCGAACATCGCGAACAGCAGCACGGGAATCGCCACCACCCCGATCATGTACTCCGGCACCCGCAGGTTCTGCCGGATGTCGGCCCGGATGTGCTCGGCCAGCATGCCGAGTGTCGACCCGGTGGGGGTCGCCTGCGGGCTGAGGCGACGAGCGCTGTCGCCAAGGAGGTCGTTGGTGCTCATGCTGAAGTCCCCTCGTGGGTGAGGCGGACGAAGGCCGCCTCCAGGTCGGTGTCCTCGACGGTGAGGTCGTGCAGGCGGCACCCCGCGATGCTGATCTGGGCCACTACCTCCTCGGGGCGGCTGGACCGGACGGTGACGTACTGCAGGCCCGCGGGCGCGGTGCGGTCGACGTCGGCCGCCACCTGGTCGACGCCGGCG
Source organism: Nocardioidaceae bacterium (assembly GCA_050699035.1). Lineage (GTDB taxonomy): Bacteria > Actinomycetota > Actinomycetes > Propionibacteriales > Nocardioidaceae > WHTB01. The sequence goes on from JBOHDE010000005.1 coordinate 5,714, forward strand.
ATCGCGCGCAGGTCGTCGAGCGGGAGGTCGGTCGCCACCCGGATCGTCCTGGCGGCGACCAGTGCTTTCAGCGCCGCCGGCGGGCCGTCCTGGATCAGTCGGCCGCGGTGGATCACCAGCACCCGGTCGGCCACGGCGTCCGCCTCGGCGAGGTAGTGCGTCGAGAACAAGATGGTCTTGCCGAGCGCCGCGAAGCCGCGGACCTGCTCCCAGAACGCCCGCCGACCCTCCACATCGAGCGCGACGGTCGGCTCGTCGAGGAACAGCACGTCGGGGTCGCCGGCGATGGCCAGGCCGAACGACAGCCGCTGCAGCTGCCCACCGGACAGGTCACCGACCCGGGCCCGCCGCTTGTCGGTCAGCTCGGCGCGGGCGAGCACGTCGTCGACCGGCAGCCGGTACGGGTAGTACCGGCCGACCAGGCGGATCGCCTCGGCCACCGTCAGCCCCTCGGGGACTGCGGTGTCCTGCAACATGGCGCCCACCCGGCCGCGGACCGCCGGCCGGTCGGGCGGTTCGCCGAACACCCGGACCGTGCCGGCCGTGGGCAGCCGCAGACCGAGCAGCAGCTCGATCGTGGTCGTCTTGCCGGCCCCGTTGGGCCCGAGCACGGCGACGACCTCACCCTCCGTGACAACGAGGTCGATGCCGTCCACGGCCTCGACGTCGCCGTACCGCTTGCGGATCTGTACCGCTTCAATGACATCCATGGCTCTACGGTTGCTCGTCAGAGCGGCCGGCACATGTGCCGACCGTCATCGGTTCGGGGCATGACTTCTGGCACCCGCAGGGCCCGCCCGAGAGCCGTAGAGTTCGGGCTGATGGACGCTCGCGGGCTCGACCGACTGGCGCTGGGTGCCGGACTGCTGGCCTGGCTGGCCGTCGGCGTACCGATGGCGCTGACGCAGTCGAGCCACGACCCACCGGAGCTCGTCGGTCCGCCGTGGGTGTGGTGGACCGTGTTTCTGGCGTACGGCGCCGTGTTCCTCGCCGCCGGTCGGGTCTGGCCGGAGGAGCCGCGTACGGTCGAGCTGTCCTCGCTCACGCTGCAGGTCCTGCTCGGCCTGGCTGCGTTCGCGCTGGCACCGGACTGGGGGTTCACCTCGGTGCTGCTGGTCACGTCGGCGGCGACCGCTGCGTACGTCCTCCCGGTCAGGCTGAGCCTCGGCCTCGTGGTCGTGCAGACCGGCTGGGCCGTCGCCGTCATGACGCCGCGGATGACCGGCGGTGACGTCTTCACCACCGCTGCGGTTTTCGCGGCCTTCCAGGTGTTCGCGGTGATCATGGTCGAGACCAGCCTCCGGGCGGCCAGGACTGCGGAGGCGCTTGCCGTTGCCAATGCGGAGCTCGAGGCCGCGCAGGCGCTGCTGGCCGAGTCCAGCCGCTGGGCCGAGCGGCTGCGGATCGCTCGCGAGCTGCACGACCTGGTCGGTCACCAGCTCACCGGGCTGACCCTCGAGCTGGAAGTTGCGGCGCATCACGCCGAGGGGCCGTCCGCGGAGCACGTCGAGCGGGCCAGGGGAACGGCGAAAGACCTGCTCGGCGACGTGCGCGAAGCGGTGAGCCAGCTGCGTGAGCCGGTCGCCGACGTTGCGGCCGAGCTGCGCCGGCTGAGTGCTCGGGTGCCGAAGCCGGTGGTCCATCTGTCGCTGCCGAGCGACCTGACGGTCGCGGATCCCGAGCAGGCGCACACCCTCGTACGGTGCGTCCAAGAGGTCATCACGAACACCGTTCGCCACGCCGCAGCCGACAACCTGTGGATCGACGTGTCGAGCGGCGAGGACGGCGTGTCCGTGCAGGCAAGGGACGACGGGCGTGGCGGCAGCGACGTGCTGCCCGGCAACGGGCTGGCGGGCATGCGCGAGCGGTTCGAGGCGCTCGGGGGGCGCGTCGCGTACGTCACTGGGCCGGGCGAGGGCTTTCAGCTGTCGGCGGTGCTGCCCCGATGATCCGGGTCGGGCTCGTCGACGACCAGACCCTCGTCCGGCAGGGCATCCGTAGCCTGCTCGCCCTGGCCGACGACATCGAGGTGGTCGGCGAGGCGGCGGACGGCGAGCAGGCGCTGGAGCTCGTGGTGGAGACCGCGCCCGACGTACTCCTGCTCGACCTGCGGATGCCCGTGCTGGACGGCATCGGCACGCTGCGCCGGATGGCCGAGCAGGCACTGACGGTCCCGACCCTGGTCCTGACCACGTTCGACGACGACGCGCTGCTGCTCAGTGCGCTGCGGTCGGGGGCGCGCGGCTACCTGCTCAAGGACGTCACGCTGGACCAGCTCGTACACGCCATCCACACGCTGGCCGCTGGCGGGACGCTGATTCAGCCGGCCGTCACCGCGCGGCTGCTGGAGCGCGTCGCCGAGCACCCGCTGGGGTTCGAGCCCGAGACGCCGCCGGAGCCGCTCACCACCCGCGAGCTGGAGATCCTGCGGCTGTTGGCCGGCGGCTACTCGAACCGGGAGATCGCCACGGCGACCCATGTCGCCGAGGGGACCGTCAAGAACCATGTGTCGAGCGTGCTCTGGAAGCTGGGGGTGCGCGACCGTACGAGGGCGGTGCTGCGGGGTCTGGAGCTCGGCCTGATCCCTGGCACCGGACCCGACGTCAGGCCTCGCCCTGACCGTGCTGGCGGCGCTTGAGGTAGCGCTCGAACTCACGGGCGATGGCGTCGCCACTCGCTTCCGGCAGCTCCGCGGCGTCGCGTGACTCCTCCAGCGAACGGACGTACTCGGCCACCTCGGAGTCCTCACGTGACAGCTCGTCGACGCCACGCTCCCAGGCGCGCGCCTCTTCGGGCAGGTCTCCGAGGGGTACGGCCACCTCGAGCAGGTCCTCGATCTGGCCGAGCAGCGCGATCGTCGCCTTCGGGCACGGGGGCTGGGCCACGTAGTGCGGCACCGCCGCCCAGAACGACACCGAGGGGATGTCGAGCCGGCGGCAGGCGTCCTGGAAGACGCCGACGATACCGGTCGGGCCCTCGTAGTGGGACTCCTCGAGCTCGAGTCGGCGCGCGAGCTCAGGGTCGCTCGACGTGCCCGTGACCGGCACGGGCCGGGTGTGGGGAGTGTCGGCGAGCAGCGCGCCAAGGGTGACGACCGTCTGCACGCCCAGGTCGTCGGCCCGGGCCAGGAGCTGTGCGCAGAACTCCCGCCACCTCATGTTGGGCTCGATGCCGCGCAACAGCACGACGTCGCGCGGAGACCCGGTCGGGCGGCAGACCGCGATCTGTGAGGTCGGCCAGGTCAGCTCTCGGTCACCGTTCGGACCGATCGCGACGGTGGGTCGGTTGACCTGGAAGTCGTAGAAGTCCTCCGGGTCGAGTGCTGCCACGGTGGTGGCGTCCCAGACCAGCATCAGGTGGTCCAGTGCGCCGGACGCGGACTCACCGGCGTCGTTCCACCCCTCGAACGCGGCGATCATGATCGGGTCGACAAGGTCCGGGACGTCTTCGAGTTCGATCACCGTGAAAGCCTACGGTGCCGGTGAGGGCGCTGGTGCGGCGCCGGGTCGATTGCGGCATGTCCGACCGTTCTGTCCGAAATGGAAGAAATATCCGATATAACTCTCGACAGTGAGCACTTAAGTGCATAACGTGACCCGAGGCAGCGCGTTCCCCACGTCGTACTCGGGTGGACAGCATGGGTGTCGCAGGATACGCAGCACCGGCCGTCAGGCCGGGCAGCCAGGCGATCGTCGCTTGGTGCGTGCGGGCGAGCCTGGTGGCCGCTGGCGTCGTCCTCGCCTATCTGGTGTCGATGTCGGCCGCATCCGCGGACGACTCGTCGGACCCTGACAGCCGCGACGCTGGATCGTCTTCGTGGTCCGTCGCGGCCGATGAGCCGACGGAGGAACCAGCCGGGGAGCCGGTTGAGGAGCCCGCTGAAGAGCCGGCCGAGCCGACGCGTGAAGAGTCGGAAACCAGTGAATCGCCTTCCACAGAAGTAAATTCCGCCGACACTGACGGTGAGTCAACGAGCCGCGACAGCAGCGGTTCGGGAGACTCGTCGACGGCTGGTCCGCCCGGACCGAGTGACGACACCGATGCGTCGCCGGACCAGCCCGTACGGGCTGGCGTCGAACGCGTAGTCGGGCTCACTCGGTCCGCGACGAAGTCCGTGGTTCAGAGTTCGCGGAACACGACGGCGGCTGCAGTCACGGAGACGACCGACCTCGCCCCGACGACGACGCGACAGCTTCACGACCGAGTCGTCGGCCCGACCGACGATGCAGTACGGGGTGCCGTGGACTCCCTGCTGGACAAGGCGAACGTGCCACGGCCGGAGCCGCCGCGGGTAGATGACCTGGTGCCGCCAGCACCGGACGGCACCGCATCGCCGATCCTCGATCGGGACGCGACACCACAGACCATTCGGGCCGATCGGCGTAGCGGCGACCGTCCCGAGAGCACGCACCTGGCCGCGTCGGCCAGTCTGGTCGGGCTGCGCGAGGGAAACGCTCCCTCCGCGCCGGCACAGGTCGCCCGGCCGGCGTCGCCGCTTCAGTCCTCATCAGCTGCTGACGGCACGGATGGGCAGTTGCCCGCGTCGCCGTCGGGCTCCGCGGACACAGCCGCGTCCGGCAGTTCAATCGGAGCCCCGTTGTGCGCGGTCGAGAGTCAGCTGATCGCGTACACGACGGTCGTCTCGGGCCTGCCGGGTCCGCAGGCGGACGTTACTCCGGCGGGCTACGCGGCCCGGCCGGGCTTCGCTCCTGACTGACCTTTCTCCGAGCACGGGCTTGACGGCTCACGTCCGTGGCATCCCTCAACCCCGCCTGGTCCAGGTGGATCGGCCGACGCAGTCGTGCCGGGTGTCGGCACGCTGTCGGGCGAGGCCGCCGTTGAGCCTGGCGACGGCACTGACGGTGATCAGCCCGGCGACAACACGGACGGTGACAACGCGAACGACGGTTCCGAACGCGACGACACGACGCTCAACCGGGTGGCACCGGTGCTTGTGCCACCTACCGGCGGCGTGACCGTGGCAAGCGGAGGGTCGGCGCTCGACACCTCCCCGCTGCCCAATACGGGGGTTGGTGATTCGCTGCTGTGGCTTCTGCTGCTGGGCGGCTCACTGATCGGCGGCGGCCTGTTGCTTCTCCGACGGAAGGGGGTGGCCAGCTCCTGACGACCTGGGACAGGGTGGTCGGTACAGCCTGCACAAGCCGGCCACCCTGTTCCACCTGCTCCAACAACTGGACAGCGTGCTCGTAGGATGGACCCTTGAAACAGGAGTTTCTGGGCCCGCCCCATACCCTGGGCGGGCCTCTACCCACGTTCCGCAGGGAGTCTCATCGTGCCCAGCTCATCGCTCAGCCTCCGCACCGCGCTCAAGGAGCGCGTCGTCGTGGCCGATGGGGCGATGGGCACCATGCTGCAGCTGCACGACCTGGCGCTCGACGACTTCGAGGGCCATGAGGGCTGCAACGAGATCCTCAACGTCACCCGTCCAGACGTCGTCGACGCGATCCACGACGCCTACTTCGAGGCCGGCGCGGACTGCGTCGGCACCAACACGTTCGGCTGCAACTTCGGCAACCTCAACGAGTACGGCATCACGGACCGGAACTACGAGCTCACGGTCGCCGGCACCCGGATCGCCCGGGAGGTCGCCGACCGCTGGTCGACACCGGACCGTCCCCGCTACGTGCTGGGGTCCCTCGGTCCCGGCACCAAGCTCCCTACCCTCGGCCACGCCCCGTTCGCGACCCTCAGAGACGCCTACCAGGAGGAGGTACGCGGGCTCATCGACGGCGGCGCCGACGCCGTACTCGTCGAAACCGCCCAGGACCTGCTGCAGGCGAAGGCAGCCGTCGTCGGCGCGCGACGGGCACTGGACGCGGCCGGTGCCGACCTCACCCTGATCGTCAACGTCACCGTCGAGACCACCGGCACCATGCTGCTCGGCACCGAGATCGGTGCGGCGCTGACCGCGCTCGAGCCGCTCCGGATCGACCTGATCGGGCTCAACTGCGCCACCGGGCCGGACGAGATGAGCGAGCACCTCCGCCACCTCTCCCGACACGCCACGATCGGCCTGGCCTGCATGCCCAACGCGGGTCTGCCCCAGCTCGGGCCGAACGGCGCGGAGTATCCGCTGACTCCGAAGGAGCTGGCCGACGCCCACGACACGTTCACCCGTGAGTACGGCCTGGCTCTGGTCGGTGGGTGTTGCGGCACGACGCCCGAGCACATCCGGCAGCTGGTCGAGCGCGTGCGTGGCCGTGAGCTGACGACCCGCGAGCCCACGTTCGAGGCCGGCGCTGCCTCGCTGTACCAACACGTACCGTTCCGCCAGGACGTCTCGTACCTCTCGATCGGCGAGCGCACCAACGCGAACGGCAGCAAGGCCTTCCGCGAGGCGATGCTCGAGGAGCGCTGGGACGACTGCGTGGAGATCGCTCGGGCCCAGATCCGCGACGGCGCCCACCTGCTCGACCTGTGCGTCGACTACGTCGGGCGCGACGGGGTGGCGGACATGAAGGAGGTCGCCTCACGGCTGGCCACCTCGTCGACCCTGCCGATCGTGCTCGACTCGACCGAACCGGCCGTGCTCGAGGCCGGGTTGCAGCTGCTCGGCGGACGCTGCGCTCTCAACTCCGTCAACTTCGAGGACGGCGAGGCCGAGGACTCCCGGTTCGCCCGGATCGCCTCGCTGGCCAAGGAGTACGGCTCGGCGCTCGTCGCTCTCACCATCGACGAGGAGGGGCAGGCCCGCACCGCCGACCACAAGGTCGCGATCGCCGAGCGGCTGCTCGACACCCTGCAGGAGCGGTACGGCATCCCTGGTCACGACGTACTCATCGACTGCCTCACCTTCACCTTGGCGACCGGGCAGGAGGAGTCGCGCCGCGACGGGTTGGAGACGATCGAGGCGATCCGCGAGCTGAAGCGGCGGCGCCCCGACGTGCAGACCGTGCTCGGACTGTCCAACATCTCCTTCGGACTCAACCCGGCCGCCCGGCACGTGGTCAACTCGGTCTTCCTGCACGAGTGCGCGCAGGCAGGTCTCGACTCGGCGATCGTGCACGCCAGCCGGATCGTGCCGATGTCGAAGATCCCCGACGAGCAGCGCGAGGTAGCGCTCGACCTGGTCTACGACCGCCGTGGCGAGGACTACGACCCACTGCAGACGCTGCTCGAGGTGTTCGCTGGTGTCACCGCCGCGGACGCGAAGGCCGACCGGGCCGCCGAGCTGGCCGCGCTGCCGCTGAAGGAGCGGCTCGAACGCCGCATCATCGACGGTGAGCGCAAGGGGCTCGAAGCCGACCTCGACGAGGCGCTCGGCGGCGGCCGCGGAGCGCTCGAGATCGTCAACGAGGAGCTGCTCGGTGGCATGAAGGTGGTCGGCGAGCTGTTCGGCTCCGGCGAGATGCAGCTGCCGTTCGTGCTGCAGTCGGCCGAGGTGATGAAGACCGCGGTCGCCTATCTCGAACCGCACATGGAGAAGACCGACGACGAGGGCAAGGGCACGATCGTGCTCGCCACCGTCAAGGGCGACGTCCACGACATCGGCAAGAACCTCGTCGACATCATCTTGACCAACAACGGCTACACCGTCGTCAACCTCGGGATCAAGCAGCCCGTCAACGCCATCATCGACGCAGCCCAGGAGCACCGGGCCGATGTGATCGGCATGTCCGGTCTGCTGGTCAAGAGCACCGTCGTGATGCGGGAGAACCTCGAAGAGCTCAACCAGCGCTCGCTCGGACAGAGTTGGCCCATCCTGCTCGGCGGCGCCGCCCTCACCCGCGCGTACGTCGAGCAGGACCTGGCCGAGCAGTTCAGCGGTGAGGTGCGCTACGCCCGCGACGCGTTCGAGGGTCTCCGCCTGATGGACGCGGCGATGGCGGTGAAGCGTGGGGTTCCGGGCGCCGCCCTGCCCGAGCGCCGGCAGCGACGAGTACGCCAGCGCGCTGCGACGACCACGGAGCAGGTCGAGCTGCCGGCCCGCTCCGACGTCAGCACGACCAACGACGTACCCAAGCCGCCGTTCTGGGGCGACCGGATCGTCAAGGGCATCGCGCTCGCGGAGTTCGCGTCGTACCTCGACGAACGGGCCACGTTCATGGGGCAGTGGGGCCTGAAGACCTCCCGCGCCGAGGGTGGGCCGTCGTACGAGGACCTCGTCGAGACCGAGGGACGACCACGGCTGCGAGCCTGGCTCGACCAGATCCAGACCGACGCGATCATGGAGCCGGCGGTCGTGTACGGCTACTGGCCCTGCTACTCCGAGGGCAACGACCTGGTCGTACTCGATGCCGACAAGCAGACCGACGAGGTGGCCAGGTTCACCTTCCCGCGGCAGCGTCGTGACCGCTTCCTGTGCCTGTCGGACTTCTTCCGCGCCAAGGACTCCGGCGAGCTCGACGTCGTCGGGTTCCATCTGGTCACGATGGGGTCCCGGGTCGCCGACGTGACGGGGGAGATGTTCGCGAAGAACGCCTACCGCGACTATCTCGAGCTGCACGGCCTGTCGGTCCAGCTGACCGAGGCGCTGGCCGAGTACTGGCACGCCCGGGTCCGCGAGGAGCTCGGCATCGCCGACCAGGACTCCGACGACATGGGCGAGGTGTTCCGCCAGGGCTACCGGGGATCGCGCTACTCCTTCGGCTACCCGGCCTGCCCCGAGCTCGAGGACCGGGCGACGCTCGTCCGGATGCTGAAGCCGGAACGGATCGGCGTCGAGCTGTCCGAGGAGCTGCAGCTGCATCCTGAGCAGTCCACCGACGCGATGATCGTCCACCACCCCGAGGCCAAGTACTTCAACGCCACCTGACGGGATCTAGGCTGTGCGGTGATGACCCGAACACCTCGCTCCGAGCTGCCGCACGCGGTCCTCTGGGACATGGATGGCACCCTGGTCGACACCGAGCCGGCCTGGATCGCCGGTGAGTTCCGGCTGGCCGAGCGCCATGGTGGGACCTGGAGCGAGGACCACGCGCTCAACCTGGTGGGCAACGACCTGCTCACTTCCGCGACGTACATCCGTGAGCACATGGGCATCGACCTGAGTCCGGAGCAGATCGTGGACGCGTTGCTCGACCATGTCGTCGAGGAGGTACGCCGGACGGTGCCGTGGCGGCCGGGTGCACTCGATCTGCTGCTGAGCCACGTGGAGGCCGGCATCCCGGCTGCCCTGGTCACGATGTCGTACCGGCGCTTCGCCCAGGCCGTGATCGACTCGCTGCCCGACGACACGTTCTCCGCCATCGTCGTCGGCGACGAGGTCGACAACGGCAAGCCCCACCCCGAGCCCTACCTCGCGGCCGCCGCACTGCTCGGCGCCGACCCGGCGAACTGCCTGGCGATCGAGGACTCCGGTCCGGGCGCGACGTCGGCCGAGGCGGCGGGGTGCCATGTGCTGGTCGTGCCCAACCACGTCGAGGTGGCGACCGGCCCGCGGCGCACCCGCCGTGACTCGCTGGTGGGGCTCGAGGTGTCCGACCTCGGCGCCTTCTGGTGAGTGGACGCAAGGCCGCCTGACGCGGGCCGTTCCTGCACCGGGATGCGCCGAGTGGTGCCAAACGGTGCACCGGCGCCGCGGATCCGCTCGCATTCTGCGGACATAGGTCGGCAGATCGCATTCCGGCGGACCGTGGGCGAGTGTCGTCAGTCGCGTGTGGGTTGGCCCGACGCCGGAGGGGCGCCGTCGGCCCGATACATGGCACGTGACGCAACGTGGGGTCCCGCCGCCCAGATCCCGCCACCGAGATGGACGAAGTCGGGGTCGCTCGGGTGGGTCTGACCCCGACTTCGTCCATCTCGACAAAGATCCGAGATCGCGACGGCCGCAAGGCCGCCTGACGCGGGCCGACTCCTGCACCGGGATGCGCCGAGCGGTGGCAAACGGTGCACCACAGGCAGACGCGCTAGGCCCGCGTCGCCGCGACGGCGTCCTGGTTCTCGGGGAAGTGGCACGCCACCTGGTGCCGCGGCGCCAGGTCGACCAACGGCGGCTCGGTCGTCTTGCAGATCTCCTGGGCCTTCCAGCAGCGGGTGTGGAACCGGCAGGCCGGCGGCGGGTTGATCGGGCTCGGCACGTCGCCCTGCAGCCGGATCCGCTCCCGCTCGGTGCGCCGTTTGGTGTCGGGAATGGGCACGGCGGACATCAGCGCCACCGTGTACGGGTGCATCGGCGTCTCGTACAGGTTGTGGCGGTCGGCCAGCTCGACGATCTTGCCGAGGTACATGACCGCGACCCGGTCGGAGACGTGCCGCACCACGGACAGGTCGTGCGCGATCATCACGTACGTCAGCCCGAGCTCGTCTTGCAGGTCCTCGAGCAGGTTGACCACCTGGGCCTGGATCGACACGTCGAGCGCGGACACGGGCTCGTCGGCGACGATCAGCTTGGGCCGCAGGGCGAGCGTGCGGGCGATGCCGATCCGCTGCCGCTGCCCGCCGGAGAACTCGTGCGGGTAGCGGTTGTAGTGCTCCGGGTTGAGGCCGACCAGCTCGAGCAGATCCTGCACCGTCTTCTTGGTGCCGATCTCGGTCTCGACGTTCTGCAGCTTGAACGGCGCACCGACGATCCGGCCCACCGTGTGCCGTGGGTTCAGCGACGAGTACGGGTCCTGGAAGATCATCTGGACGTCGCGACGCAGCGGCCGCATCTTGCCGTTCGAGATGTGGGAGATGTCGTGACCGTCGAAGGTGACGCTGCCGCCGGTCGGCTCCAGCAGCCGGGTCAGCAGCCGACCGGTCGTGCTCTTGCCGCAACCCGACTCGCCGACCAGGGACAGCGTCTCGCCCTGGCGAACGTCGAAGGTCAGGCCGTCGACCGCCTGCACGGCTCCGACCTGCCGCTGCAGCAGACCGCGGCGGATCGGGAAGTGCTTCACCAGACCCTGCACCGACAGCAGGACCTCGCCCGCGGTTGTGGGCGCTGCGGTCGGTGTGGTGTCGGCAGTGGTCACGGTCGCTCCGTCATCGCGTCTTTCGGCCGGCTCGCTCATCGCCTCGCGCTCGCTCACAGCTTCGGCTGGATGTCGTCGCGCCAGATCTGGTCGCGTTGGTCGCGGGTCAGGTGGCAGGCCACCCGGTGGCCGTGGCCGACGTCGATCAGCTCGGGCCGCTCGCTCGTGCTCCGACCGCCGGTGAGGTCGCAGTAGGAGCATCGCGGGTTGAAGGCGCAGCCGCTCGGCACGTTGATCAGGCTGGGTGGCGTGCCCTTGATCGGGAGCAGCCGCTCGGAACGCTCGCGGTCGATCCGCGGCATCGAGCCCAACAGCCCCCAGGTGTACGGATGCTGGGGCTCGCGGAAGATGTCGTCGGCGGTGCCGTACTCCGCGCACCGCCCGGCGTACATGACCAGGATGTCGTCGGCCAGCTCGGCCACCACCCCGAGGTCGTGGGTGATGATGATCACCGCGGAGTTGAACTCCTTCTGCAGGTCGCGGATCAGGTCGAGGATCTGGGCCTGGACGGTGACGTCGAGGGCCGTGGTCGGCTCGTCGGCGATCAGCAGCTCGGGGTCGCACGACAGCGCCATCGCGATCATCGCGCGCTGGCGCATGCCGCCGGAGAACTGATGCGGATAGTCGTGCACCCGCTTGTCAGGTTGCGGGATCCCCACCCGGTCGAGCATGTCGATCGCGTGCTGGTAGGCCGCCTTTTTGCTTACCTCGTTGTGAATCCGGTAGGCCTCCACGATCTGGTAGCCGATCGTGTAGTAGGGGTGCATCGACGACAGCGGGTCCTGGAAGATCATCGCCATCTTCTGGCCGCGGAGGAGCCGGACCCCCTCCGGGCTGGCACCGACCAGCTCCTCGCCGTCGAGGAAGATCTCGCCGGTGATCTTGGCGGAGCCACCATGGTGCAGCCCCATCACCGACAAGCTCGTCACGCTCTTGCCCGAGCCTGACTCGCCGACGATGCCGAGGGTCTTGCCCCGGTCGACGCGGAAGGTGAGCCCGTCGACCGACTTGACCAGACCGTCGTCGGTGGGGAAGTGCACACGCAGGTCGCGGACGTCGAGGAACGACGTCGGCTTCTCGGTGCCGGCTCGGTAGCTGTGCTCCGCGATCTCGGTCACTTCCGCACCCTCGGGTCGACGACGGCGTACAACAGGTCCACGATCAGGCTGGCCATCACGATGAAGAACGCAGCGGTCAGCGTGACACCCATGATCTTGGGCAGGTCGTTGGCGACGATCCCGTCGACGGCGTACTTGCCAAGACCGTTGAGGGAGAAGGTCTTCTCGGTCAGCACCGCACCGCCGAGCAGGAGGCCGAGGTCGAGGCCGAAGATGGTGAGGATCGGCGTGAGCGCGCCACGCAGCCCGTGGCGGACGACCACGGTCTTCTCCGGCAGTCCCTTGGCGCGAGCGGTGCGCACATAGTCCTCGTTCATCGTCTCCAGCATCCCGGCCCGGGTCAGCCGGGCGTACTGCGCAGAGAACAGGAACGCCAGCGTGATCCACGGCAGGACCATCGAGTACGCCCACTGCGCGGGATTCTCAGTCACCGGGACGAACTGACCGCCGGGCGCCGTCCAGCCGAGCTTGTAGCTGAAGAACGACAGGCACACCAGGCCGGTGAAGAAGATCGGGAGTGACACGCCGGCCAGCGAGACGCTCATCGCGGCCCGGTCGAAGACCGACCCGCGTCTCAGCGCCGACAGCACCCCGACCGACACGCCGAACGTCACCCAGATCAGGGCGGCCCCGACGGCGAGCGACAGGGTCACCGGGATCCGGTCGAGCAGCTCGGGCCATACCGGCTGCCGGGTGATGAAGGAGTAGCCGAGACAGGGTGCGGGGCACTGCTCCACGCCCGCGCCGTAGTCGTACTCCGTCCCGATCGCGACGCCTTTGGCCCAGTTGGCGTACTGCACGTAGATCGGGTCGTTGAAGCCGAGCCGTTCGGTGGTGACCTTGACGGTCTCCGCCGTCGCCGCCCGGCCGACGTAGCGGGTGGCCAGGCTCTCGGCCGAGCCGCCGATCAGCCGGGGGATCAGGTAGAAGATCGAGAACGTGATGACGCTGACGACGAACAGCAGCACCACCGCCGCGAACAACCGCCTGATGATGTATGTGATCACTCTGGTCGGAGTCGGTGCCCGGCCCCGGACTGAGTCCAGAACCGGGCACCGACTGCCTTCACCTGCCTAACACGGCTTGCTGGCGGACAGGGACTACTCCTCGACCCCCATGTTCAGGTAGTCGTACATGCCGAACGCCTCACTGACGAAGACGTTCGTCAGGCCCTGACCGCGCACCAACAGGCTCTTGGCGTACACGCCCGGGAAGAAGACCGCCTCCTCCATGACGCGCTTGTCGATCTCGCCCCACAGCTTGTTGCGGGCGTCCTCGTCGAGCTCGAGCAGAGCCTCGTCGAGCATCTTGTCGACCTCGGGGATGCGGACGCTGGTGTTGGACGAACCACCGGCCGGCCGGATCACCCGGCTGTCGACGATCTGGGACAGGAAGCCGAAGCCGTCGTTCCAGTCCGCGCCCCAGCCGTTGATGGCCAGGCCGAGGTTGTTCTTGACGACGTACGGCGGGTTGCCGGCGAACTGGGAGAAGTAGTCGCCCTGCGGGAACGGACGCAGCGTCAGCTTGATGCCGACCCGGCTCAGCGCCTGCTGGAACGCCTCGGCGGTCGCCTTCTCGCGCGGCCGCTCGGCCCGGTAGGCGATGTTGGTCTCGAAGCCGTCGGGCTGGCCGCAGGCCTCCAGGTGCTCCTTCGCCTTATCGAGGTCGCCCTTGTTGTCCTCACCCGCGGGGTAGAGGTCGAACTTCTCGTAGCCCGGGATCTGTGGCGGCAGGACGGTGGTGGCGATGTCGCCGCCGGCGAACTCGCCACCGAACGCCGTCTGGTAGGCCGTCCGGTCCATCGCGTACATGATCGCCTTGCGGCAGTCGATGTTGTCGAGCGGCTTCACCGTCGGGTTGATCGAGGTGTACCAGTTCCGCGCGATGCTGGCATTGTCGGCGTTCTTCTTCAGCTCCGGGTCGCCGAGGACACGGCTCAGCGAAGCGGGCTGCACGCCGGTGCCGGCGATGTCGATGTGCAAGTCGCCGGAGATCAGCCGGTTGTCGATGTCGTCGGGGTTGACGTTGAGCGTCACCTCGTACTTGTCCGGCAGGGCCTTGCGGTACTCGTCGGTGCTTTGGTCCCACTCCGGGTTGCGGACGAGGCTGAAACTCTTGCCGGCCTCGAAGTCCGCGAACATGTACGGACCGGACGAGATGATCTCGTTGCGGTACTTCGCACCGGTGTCCTTGGCCTCGGGCACCGGCATCGTCTGGGCCAGTTGGGCCATGAAGTCGAAGCCGCTGAAGGGCGCCTTCAGGTGGAACACGATCGTGTAGTCGTCAGGTGTCTCGATCGCCTGGTCGGTGTTCATGTCCTTGGTGCGGTACGGACCGTCGTACCCCTTGGGCAGGTCGAGGAACGCCTCGAAGTAGGCCGGCCCGTTGGGGAAGGTCGTCTTGTCCGTCGACCGCAGCACGGCGTGCTTGACGTCCTTGGACGTCACCTCGGTGCCGTCCTGGTACTTGACGCCCTTCTTGATCTTGTACGTCCAGGTCTTGCCGCCGTCACTCGGCTCGCCGAGGTCTTCGGCGAGGTCCGGGACCAGCTCGTTGCTCTCCTTGCCCGGCGCGGGCTTGAACATCAGCAGCGAGCGGCCGTACAGGCGGGCGAAGTTCCACGAGTAGCCGTAGTAGGTCTCACCCGTGTCGAGCGAGTCCCAGTCACCGTTGTTGGCGACCTTGATCGTGCCGCCCTTCTTGTCGGACGGGTTGAAAACGCCCTCGACCGCGGCGTTGAAAGCGGGCTCACTGCCCCCACCGCCGTCGCCGTCTCCGTCGGTGCCACCGCCGCCGCAGGCCGCGAGGCCGAACGAGGCGACTGCAGCGAGGGCGACCAGGGCCCTCCATCGCTTGGTGTTCATCGTGCAGTTACACCCCTTCTAGTCAGGAGGTAGGTGGGAGCAGGGACATTCATTCGCGTTCCTATCGGGTCCGGGGATCGAGTGCGTCGCGCAGCCCGTCCCCGAACAGGTTGAAGGCCAGGACGGTGACGAAGATCGCCATGCCGGGCCAGAGCATGAAGTGCGGCATGGTGTAGAAGGCCACTGCCTCGGACAGCATGCCGCCCCAGGTCGCCGTCGGTGGCCGGATGCCGACACCTAGGAAGGACAGCGACGCCTCGAAGATGATGTTGGTCGGGATCAGCAGCGTCGCGTAGACGAGGATCGGGGCCATCAGGTTGGGCAGCAGCTCTTTGAACAGGATGTAGGAGTTCTTCGCCCCGATGCTGCGCGCGGCGTCGACGAACTCGCGCTCTCGCAGCGACAGCGTCTGGCCGCGCACGATGCGCCCGATGTAGGGCCAGCTGAAGAAGCCGATGATGAACACCAACAGCACGATGCGCAGCATGTCGCCGCCGAGGCCGAACGCCTTGTCGGGCACTACGCCGGCGAGGGCGATGGCGAAGACCAACAACGGAAACGCGAGGAACGCGTCCATGACCCGGCTGATGACGGCGTCGACCCAGCCGCCGAAGAAGCCGGCCACGACGCCCAGGGTCGTGCCGAGCAGCACCGACAGCATGGTGGCGAAGAAGGCGATCAGCAGCGAGATCCGCGACCCGTAGACCACCCGGCTGAAGATGTCGCGGCCGTTGACCGGCTCCAGGCCCATCAGGTGGTCCCAGCTGATGCCGCCGAAGCCGCCGAGCGGGGCCAGCGTGCCGCCGGCGGTGTCGATCAGGTCCTGGTGGAACTCGTTCGGCGGATGCCCGAGGAGCCGGACGATGAGCGGGGCGAAGATCGCCATCAGCACGAGCAGAAGCACGATCGTGGCGCCGCCGAGCGCTACCTTGTCGCGTTTCAGCCGCATCCAGGCGATCTGTCCGAGCGAGCGCCCCTCGATCTTCCCGGCACCCACCAGCACAGCCTCGGGCTGCGCGATGCTCGAGCCAGGCTCGACCTCGAGTGGCGTGCTCACGCGATATGGCTCCCCTCGGCTGTGGGCGTGCGAAAACGGCGATTTCCGACGCTCAACCTCGCTCCCATCATGCAACGAGTCAAGTAGCGACAGGGGTGCGTTGCTCAATCGTGACCGCTGGCCGCGGTGGGCTCACGCGCCTGGGTCGGGCTGTGCGCCAGCGCGGATGTCCGGCAGCGGCGGGGGCGTGCCGCCCCAGGCCGGGCAGATGGCCTGGTGGTCGCACCAGCCGCATAGGACCGACCGGTGCGGGCGCCACTCTCCGGTCTCGGTGGCCCGCTTGATCGCCGCCCACAGCGCCTGGACCTTCCGCTCGGTCGCGATCAGGTCGCGCTCCTCGGGGACGTAGCGCAGCATCTCGCCGCTGCCGAGGTAGATCAGCTGCAGCATGCGGGGGAGCACACCGCGGGTGCGCCAGACCACCAAGGCGTAGAACTTCATCTGGAACAACGCCTTGGCCTCGAAGTACTCGCTCGGCGCCCGGCCGGTCTTGTAGTCGACAATGCGCACCTCGCCGGTGGGTGCGACGTCGACCCGGTCGATGTAGCCGCGCAGCGTCAGGCCGGACTCGAGCAACGTCTCGACGTACACCTCGCGCTCGGTCGGCTCGAGGAGGCTCGGGTCCTCGAGGGTGAAGTAGCGGTCCAGCAGTGACCGGCACTGCTGGAGCCAGCCAGCCAGGTCAGGACCCTCGTCGCCGAACATCTCCGCGAGCTCCGGGGCCTCGGCGAGCAGGTCGGTCCAGGCCGGCTGGAGCAGCTCGCCGGCCTGCGCCGGTGTGCGCTCGGCGGCCGGCAGGTCGAACAGCCGCTCGAGGACCGAGTGCACGACGGTGCCGCGCACGGCGTCGGGGCTCGGTGTCTCGGGCAGCTTGTCGATCACCCGGAACCGGTAGAGCAGCGGACACGTCATGAAGTCGCTGGCCCGGCTGGGCGACAGCGACGCGAGCCTCTGCTCGGCCGTGTCGGGAGTCTCTACCGTCATGACGACCAGGCTAGGTCACGCCGCCGACAACGCCGCTGACTCCGCGTGTACGGACCGGCAGCGAAGCGTCGTCCGGCCCGGCGATGCTGTGCGCTTCGCCGA
The DNA here is from genome assembly GCA_050699035.1 of Nocardioidaceae bacterium. Classification (GTDB taxonomy): domain Bacteria; phylum Actinomycetota; class Actinomycetes; order Propionibacteriales; family Nocardioidaceae; genus WHTB01. Next base: position 22,755 of record JBOHDE010000005.1, read on the forward strand.
TGCGGACTAGCGTGGGGGTGTGGAGTCTGCACACCGAACGGAGCGCGAGCCCGAGCCGCGCCGACCAGCGCGCCCGCCGGGCACCCTTCGCATTGCCCAGATCGCCGGCGTGGACGTCTTCGTCCGCGCGTCGTGGCTGCTGATCGCGGCCCTGATCAGCGTGCTGTTCGCCCCGCGCATCCAAGACGTCGCGCCTGGTCTTGGCGGCCTGGCCTACGTCGCCGGCCTCGCGTTCGCCGTACTCCTCTATCTGTCCGTGCTCTTGCACGAGCTGTCGCATGCGCTGGCCGCAAAGGGCTTCGGCATGCCGGTGCGGTCGGTGACCCTGCACTTCCTCGGCGGTGTCACCGAGATCGAGGGCGAGCCGCCGACCCCGTGGCGCGAGTTCGTGGTCGCGGTGGTCGGGCCGTTGACGTCGCTGGCGCTGGGCGGGCTCGCCTACCTCGCCATCGACCCCGCCCCCGAAGGTCTGTTGACCTTCGTGGTCGAGGGTCTGGCGATCGCCAACATCGTGGTCGGCGTCCTCAACCTGGTGCCGGGCCTGCCGCTCGACGGCGGCCGGGTGCTGCGCGCCGTCGTGTGGTGGCTGACCCGGCGGCCGCACTTCGCGACGACCGTGGCCGGCTGGAGTGGGCGGGTCGTGGCGATCCTCGCGCTGGTCACGCCGATGCTGCTCGGCGCGTTCACGTCGATCGAGCCGCAGCTGTTCGACTACTTCCTGGCCGGCGTGATCGGGCTGTTCCTCTGGGAGGGCGCGTCACAGGCCCTGGTCGGGGCCAAGATCCGGCGCAAGCTGCCGGGGCTGCACGCCCGCACGATCGCCCGCCGGGCCATCGGCGTCGAGCGTGACCTACCGCTGGCGGAGGCGATCCGCCGGGCGGAGGCCGAGCAGGCCGGCGGCATCGTCGTCCTCGAGACCGACGGCACCCCCAGCGGCGTCGTCGTCGAGTCAGCGGTCAGCGCGACGCCCGAGGAGCGCCGCCCGTGGGTCAACGTCGGCGCCGTCTCCCGTCCGGTCAAGCCTGGCCTGCTGCTCGAGGCCGACCTGTCCGGCGAGGAGCTGCTGCTCGCGATGCAGGCGACGCCGTCCAGCGAGTACGTCCTGGTCGAGCCGGACGGTCAGATCTACGGCGTGCTCGCGACCGCCGACGTCGACGCCGCGTTCGCCGCCGTCTAGTGGGTCCTGGGTCTCCGCAGATGGCCGAGCAGCCGGTGGATCCGATGTCCGGCGTGCGCCGTGGACCCCTCCGCGCGGGGGAGTGGGTGCGCCTGACCGACCCCAAGGGGCGGCGTCACAACATCTGCCTCGAGGTGGGCAAGCGGTTCCACACCACGAAGGGCGGGATGGACCACGACGCGATGATCGGTCAGCCCGAGGGCATCGTTGTCCGCAGTGCCGGCGGCGTGGACTACCTGGTGCTGCGTCCCCTGCTGAGCGAGTACGTCACGTCGATGCCGCGTGGCGCCGCCGTGGTCTACCCCAAGGATGCCGCCCAGATCGTCGCGATGGCCGACATCTTCCCCGGGGCCCGGGTGGTGGAGGCGGGCGTCGGCTCCGGCGCGCTGACCTGCTCCCTGCTGCGAGCCGTCGGCGAGCACGGGCTGGTCTCGTCGTACGAACGCCGCGAGGACTTCGCCGAGATCGCCCGCCGCAACGTAGCGACGTTCTTCGGTGCCGACCACCCCGCCTGGCGGCTGACGGTCGGCGACCTGGTGGAGACCCTCCCGGCGAGCGAGGACCACGAGGTGGACCGGGTGGTCCTGGACATGCTGGCGCCCTGGGAGTGCGTGGACGCCGTGGGGGAGCGGCTGGTCGCAGGAGGGCTGGTCTGCGCCTACGTGGCCACGACCACCCAGCTGTCCCGGATGGTCGAGACGCTGCGTGCGCACGGAGAGTTCACCGAGCCGCAGTCGTGGGAGACGCTGGTGCGCTCCTGGCACGTCGAGGGGCTGGCCGTCCGCCCCGAGCACCGGATGAACGGTCACACCGGGTTCCTGGTCACCGCCCGGCGGATGGCACCCGGCGTCCTGGCTCCCGAGAAGCGCCGACGGCCGGCGCCCGGGGCCTACGGAGATGACTACACCGGACCCCGCCGAACAGGTGTCGATTCCGACACAGATGGGTGACGGCGGTGGGACCTCACCCGTTCACGGGTATCCGCAGGTAGGGTCGTGTGACAGGCAAGGCACGACGCCCGAAGGGCCCCTGCTGCGGAGGTGATGGCGGTGTCGATTCACGACGACCCCAGACGTACACCCGAGGAGCTCGCGAGCCAGGTCCGCTTCCTTGAGCAGGAAGTCACCGAGCTGCGCCGGCGACTCACGTCCCACCCGTCACACTCGCGCGCGGTCGAGCAGCGGCTCGCCGAGACCCAGGCCTCGTTGGCCCAGATGAACGCCCAGAACGAGCGGCTCGCCGAGACGTTGCGGGAGGCCCGCGACCAGATCATGACGCTGAAGGAGGAGGTCGACCGGTTGGCGCAGCCGCCGGCCGGGTTCGGCACGTTCCTGCAGCGCAACGACGACGACACGGTCGACATCTTCACCGGCGGTCGCAAGCTGCGGGTGAGTGTCAGCCCGTCGATCGATCTCGACAAGGTGCGCAAGGGCCAGGAGGTCATGCTCAACGAGGCTCTGAACGTCGTCGCCGCTCTCGAGTACGAGGAGATCGGCGAGGTCGTGATGCTCAAGGAGCTGCTGGCCGACGGCGAGCGGGCGCTGGTGATCGCCAACGCCGACGAGGAGCGTGTCGTCCGCATCGCCGAGCCGCTGCACGGGAGCAAGATGCGGGCCGGCGACTCGCTGCTGCTCGACGCCCGCGCCGGGTACGTCTACGAGCGGATCCCGAAGAGCGAGGTGGAGGAGCTCATCCTCGAAGAGGTCCCCGACATCGACTACGAGCGGATCGGCGGTCTGCGAGGCCAGATCGAGCAGATCCGCGACGCGATCGAGCTGCCGTACCTCTACCCGGACGTGTTCGCCGAGCACGAGCTGAAGCCGCCGAAGGGCGTCTTGCTGTACGGCCCACCCGGCTGCGGCAAGACCCTGATCGCCAAGGCCGTCGCCAACTCGCTGGCCAAGAAGGTCGCCGCGAAGACCGGCCAGGAGGGCAAGAGCTTCTTCCTGAACATCAAGGGCCCCGAGCTGCTCAACAAGTACGTCGGCGAGACCGAGCGGCATATCCGGCTGGTGTTCCAGCGGGCCCGTGAGAAGGCCAGCGAGGGCACGCCCGTGATCGTGTTCTTCGACGAGATGGACTCGCTGTTCCGTACTCGCGGATCGGGGGTGTCCTCCGACGTCGAGAACACCATCGTGCCGCAGCTGCTCAGTGAGATCGACGGCGTCGAGGGCCTCGAGAACGTCATCGTGATCGGTGCGTCCAACCGTGAGGACATGATCGACCCGGCGATTCTGCGGCCCGGCCGGCTCGACGTGAAGATCAAGATCGAGCGGCCCGACGCCGAGTCGGCCCGCGACATCTTCTCGAAGTACCTCACTCCCGGCCTGCCGCTGCACGACGACGACCTCGGGGAGTTCGGCGGCGACCGGGTGTCCTGCGTCAACGGCATGATCCAGCGCACCGTCGAGCGGATGTACACCGAGGTCGAGGAGAACCGCTTCCTCGAGGTGACGTACGCCAACGGCGACAAGGAGATCCTGTACTTCAAGGACTTCAACTCCGGCGCGATGATCCAGAACATCGTCGACCGCGCCAAGAAGATGGCGATCAAGGACCTGCTCGACAACGAGCAGCGTGGCCTGAGGGTCCAGCACATGCTGCAGGCCTGCATCGACGAGTTCAAGGAGAACGAGGACCTGCCCAACACCACCAACCCCGACGACTGGGCCCGCATCTCCGGCAAGAAGGGCGAGCGGATCGTCTTCATCCGCACCCTGATCTCGGGCAAGCAGGGCACCGAGGCCGGCCGGTCGATCGACACGGTGGCCAACACCGGGCAGTACCTCTGACCGATGGCCGGCGCTGGTCGCGTCGTTCGTCGACAAGATCGACCGGTCCATCGCCGAGCGGGTCGAGCAGCAGGTGGCCGAGCGCGACCATGGGCTGAAGCGGCTGCATCGGCTGGACGAGGGCGCGCGGATCCGCCAGTTCGTACTCGGCCTGGTGTCGATGGGCACCGGGGTCCCGATCACTCTGTTCGCCAGCGGGATGACGGTCGGCGAGAACAACGTCGCGGGTATAGCGGTGGCGTGGCTGGGCATCGTCGGCGTCAACGTCTCCCACGCCTGGAGTCTCCGCCGGCCCTCGTAGGATTGGCCGGTGGACTTCACCTTCCGGACCTACGAGCACCCCGACGTACGCGCGATGACCGCCGCCGTCGAGGAGGAGTACCGCGAGCTGTACGGCGGTGACGGTGACACCGCACCGGTCGACGTCGCCGACTTCGAGCACCCGACCGGCTGGTTCGCGGTCGGCTACCTGGACGGGAAGCCGGTGGCGATGGGCGGCTGGCGCAGGCATCCGCCTGGCGCGGTGCCCGGCGAGCGGCCCGGTGAGATCAAGCGGATGTACGTCGTCCCCGAGGCCCGTGGCCGCGGGCTGTCGAGGCTGATGCTGCGCGCGATCGAGGACTCCGCACGCGCCGCCGGCGTCGACTGGCTGGTGCTCGAGACCGGCCTGGAGCAGCCGGCCGCGGTCAGCCTCTACCGCGCGACCGGCTACGTCGACATTCCCCACTTCGGCTACTACGCCGACGACCACCGGGCCATCCACCTCGGCAAGGACATCACCAAGAACGCCACCGAAGCCTCCCCGGTCTCAGCGCGGAAGCGTGCGTAGCCACGCGCCGGCGCAGGCGAGCGTGTCCGGCACGAACGTCCACGGCTCGAGCGTCCCGTCGATGTGGCCGACCACCTCCTTGACCGGCACCCAGGCACCCCAGGCCACCTCCTCCGGCTGGTGCCTGACCGGCCCGTCGTAGGTCGCCTCGAAGACGAACCCGACATAGTCGGTCACGTCGTCGGTGTAGGACGTCTCCAGCAGCGGCCGGATCGGGACACCGGCGATGCCGAGCTCCTCGGCGAGCTCACGTCGGGCCGCGTCGCCCGGGTCCTCGCCGGCCAGCACGCAGCCGCCGGCCGCGAAGTCGTACAGGCCGGGGTAGACGTCTTTGGTGTCGGTGCGGCGGTGGACGTAGATCGAGCCGTTGCCGTCGTGCACGACCACCGCGGTCGCGGCGTGGCGGAGGTTCTCGCGGCGGACCTGCGAGCGCGGCGCCCGTCCGCAGGGCCGGCGGTCCGTGCCGTACAGCGCGAGGATCTCGTCCATGTCACCTATCATCCCAACCGGCCAGGGGCCAGGGCGCTCACGGTGGCTGCGGGCCGGGCGACGTTGAACCAGACCTCCACCGCGTACGCTCGTGATCATGAGTGTGCGACGCGTGATGGGCACCGAGACCGAGTACGGCATCTCGGTCCAAGGGCAGCCCACCGCCAACCCCATGCTCGCGTCCTCGCAGATCGTGAACGCCTACGCCAACGCGACGGTGCGGGCCCGACGCGCACGGTGGGACTTCGAGGAGGAGAGCCCGCTGCGGGACGCGCGCGGGTTCGACATGAGCCGGCAGGTCGCCGACCCGAGCCAGCTGACCGACGAGGAGCTGGGGCTCGCCAACGTCATCTTGACCAACGGGGCCCGCCTCTACGTCGACCACGCGCACCCGGAGTACTCGACGCCGGAGTGCATGAGCCCGCTCGACATCGTCCGGTGGGACAAGGCGGGGGAGCAGATCATGCTGGCGGCCTCCCAGCGCGCCGCGCAGGTGCCGAACAGCCGCCCGATCCAGCTGTACAAGAACAACACCGACAACAAGGGCGCGTCGTACGGCGCCCACGAGAACTACCTGATGCCTCGGCGCACACCGTTCGCCGACATCGTCCGGCACATCACGCCGTTCTTCGTAAGCCGGCAGGTGATCTGCGGAGCCGGCCGGGTCGGCATCGGCCAAGACGGCGCGGTCAACGGGTTCCAGATCAGCCAGCGGGCCGACTACTTCGAGGTCGAGGTCGGCCTGGAGACGACGCTCAAGCGTCCGATCGTCAACACCCGCGACGAGCCACATGCCGACCCGGAGAAGTACCGCCGTCTGCACGTCATCATCGGCGACGCCAACCTGTCCGAGATCTCGACGTACCTGAAGGTCGGCACCACGTCGCTCGTGCTGGCGATGATCGAGGAGCGCTTCCTCCCGGGCGATCTGGCGTTCGCGCATCCGGTGAAGGAGCTGCGCAGCATCTCCCACGACCCGACCCTCCGGCACCTGGTCGAGCTCAAGGACGGGCGGCGGGTAACCGCCGTACAGGTGCAGCTGGACTACCTCGAGCACGCCCGCAAGTTCATCGAGGACCGCTACGGCGCCGACGCGGACGAGCAGACGGTCGACGTGCTGGAGCGCTGGGAGTCGGTCCTCACCCGGCTGGAGCGGGACCCGATGGAGTGCCGTCGTGAGCTCGACTGGGTCGCCAAGCTCGGCCTGCTGACCTCCTACCGCGACCGCGACGGGATCGACTGGGACCACCCCAAGCTGCACCTCGTCGACCTGCAGTACGCCGACATCCGCCCGGAGAAGGGTCTCTACCACCAGCTGGTCAGACGCGGCTCGATCGACCGCCTGCTCACCGACGCGGAGGTCGACCATGGCGTGGCACATCCGCCGACCGACACCCGGGCGTACTTCCGTGGTCGCTGCCTGCAGCAGTACGCCGACCAGGTGGCCGCGGCCTCCTGGGACTCGGTGATCTTCGACCTGCCCGGCCGGGAGTCGTTGCAGCGGGTGCCGACCATGGAGCCGCTGCGCGGGACCGAGCAGCATGTCGCCGGACTGCTCGACCGCTGCCGAACCGCCGAGGAGCTCGTTCGCGCGATCACCGGATCCAGGTAGGGTCGGGTGCAGGCGAACGTATGACCGATTGCGGTCGGGAGGTGAGGACACATGGCACGTGACGGAGGTCAGCAGCAGAAACGTCCGCAGCGGTCCACGGAGACCGAGGACGCGACCGAGGTCGCGCCGAGCGAGGACGTGGCCGAGCGCAAGGAGAAGCTCGACGACGACATCGACTCGATCCTCGACGAGATCGACGAGGTCCTCGAGTCCAATGCCGAAGAGTTCGTGCGAGGGTTCGTCCAGAAGGGTGGAGAATGAGCAGACCGTCCGACTCGCGGCTCCCCGCGTCCTTCCTGACGCCGGGGAGCTCGTCGTTCGCGGACTTCCTGGCGCAGCAGTCACCTGAGCTGCTGCCCGGGCGACTCACCCCACCCTCCGGGCAGGTCGACGTACCGCACGGCACCACCATCGTGGCCGCAACGTTTCCCGACGGTGTGATCATGGCCGGCGATCGCCGCGCCACGATGGGCAACGTCATCGCGCAACGCGACATCGAGAAGGTCTACCCGGCCGACGAGTTCTCCGCCGTCGGGTTCGCGGGTACGGCCGGGCTCGGAGTCGAGATGGTGCGGCTGTTCCAGGTCGAGCTCGAGCATTACGAGAAGATCGAGGGCACTACGCTCTCGATCGACGGCAAGGCCAACCGGCTGGCCACCTTGATCCGCGGCAACCTGTCGATGGCGATGCAGGGCCTGGCCGTCGTGCCGCTGTTCGCCGGCTTCGACCCGCAGGCCGATGGCGGACGGATCTTCTCCTATGACGTCGCCGGCGGCCGCTACGAGGAGACCGCGTTCCACGCGGTCGGCTCGGGCTCGCTGTTCGCCCGCGGCTCGCTGAAGAAGCTGTACCGCGAGGACCTCAGCGAACGCGAGTGCGTGATGGCGGTCATCCAGTCGCTGTACGACGCCGCCGACGACGACTCCGCGACCGGCGGCCCGGACCTCACCCGGCGGATCTTCCCGATCGTCTCGGTGGTCACCGCTGAGGGCTTCCGTCGGCTTCCCGATGCCGACGTCGGCGCGATCGCCGACGAGGTGGTCGCCGGCCGGATGCAACGCCCCGACGGCCCCGCTGCCCAGCTGATCTGACCCGGCGAGAAAGGCCTCCATGACCACCCCGTTCTACGTCTCGCCCGAACAGCTGATGAAGGACCGGGCCGACTACGCGCGCAAGGGCATCGCCCGCGGCCGCAGCGTGGTCGTCCTGCAGTACGCCGACGGGATCGCGTTCGTCGCCGAGAACCCTTCGCAGGCGTTGCACAAGATCAGCGAGATCTACGACCGGGTGGCGTTCGCCGCGGTCGGGCGCTACAACGAGTTCGAGAACCTCCGCATCGCCGGCGTACGCCTCGCCGACCTGCGCGGCTACTCCTATGACCGGGCCGACGTCACCGGCCGCGGGCTCGCGAACGCGTACGCCCAGACCCTCGGCACGATCTTCTCCAGCGGCGGCGAGAAGCCGTACGAGGTGGAGATCTTCGTCGCCGAGATCGGGGAGAGCGTCGACGAGGACCAGATCTACCGGCTGACCTATGACGGGTCAGTCGCCGACGAGCAGGGCTACGCCGTGATGGGCGGGCAGGTCGACTCGGTCAACGAGTACCTCTCCACGAGCTACTCCGCCGGGCTGTCGCTCGAGGACGCCGTCCGGCTCGCGTCGGCGGCGCTCGGCCACGACTCGCAGCAGCCGCGCACGCCCGACCCCGAACAGCTCGAGGTCGCCGTGCTCGACCGCGCCCGCAGCCAACCGCGCAAGTTCCGGCGGATCCGCGGCGAGCGGGTGACCGCGCTGTTCGGCGGCACCGACGCCACCGCGACCGCGGATGACGAGACGCCGGCAGCAGCGGACGCGACCACGGACGCGACCTCGGACTCGGCGGAGCCGAGCGCCGGGCCGTCCTCCGAGCCGGCAGCGGAGCCGACCGATGGGAGCAAGGACGGCGCCGCGGAGGACAGCATCGACGTGACCGACCTGCCGCCCGACCCGCCCGCGCCGACCACACCGACCGCCTGACCGTGCTGGGTGGACCTCAGGGGTCTGCCGCCGTTGACTGGCGCGTTTCGTAGGGACAAACCGGGCACCGGGCCTACGCAACGCGCCAGTCGATGAGGTGGAGTGCCGACCCATGCCCTAGCCACCGCCCGGGTCACGGTCACCGATGCCGGCGGCAACCGGCTGACCCAGCGGATCGACCGGGCCTGGCGAGTGGCCGACTGACCGACCAGGGAGACGGGTTGGCGAGTCCATAGATGCGTGCTTTGGCTTCCGCGTAGGGTGACCACGTGGACCGCCGGATCTTCGGGATCGAGAACGAGTACGGCGTCACTTGCACCTTTCGAGGGCAGCGGCGCCTCTCGCCGGACGAGGTCGCCCGCTACCTGTTCCGGAGGGTGGTCTCGTGGGGCCGCAGCAGCAACGTCTTCCTCCGCAACGGCGCCCGGCTCTACCTCGACGTCGGCAGCCACCCCGAGTACGCCACGCCCGAGTGCGACGACATCGTCGATCTGGTCACGCACGACAAGGCGGGCGAGCGGGTCCTGGAGGGTCTGCTGGTCGACGCCGAGAAGCGGCTCGCCGACGAGGGCATCACCGGCGACGTCTACCTGTTCAAGAACAACACCGACTCGGCCGGCAACTCGTACGGCTGCCACGAGAACTACCTCGTCGGCCGGCATGGCGAGTTCAGCCGCATCGCCGACGTCCTCATCCCGTTCCTGGTGAGCCGGCAGATCATCTGCGGCGCCGGCAAGGTGCTGCAGACACCGCGCGGTGCGGTCTACTCCGTCAGCCAGCGGGCCGAGCACATCTGGGAAGGCGTCTCGAGCGCCACCACGCGGTCCCGTCCGATCATCAACACCCGTGACGAGCCGCATGCGGACGCCGAGCGTTTCCGCCGTCTGCACGTCATCGTCGGCGACTCCAACATGAGCGAGACCACGACGATGCTCAAGGTCGCGAGCGCCGACCTCGTGCTGCGGATGATCGAGGAGGGCGTCGTGATGCGCGACCTCACGATCGAGAACCCGATCCGGGCGATCCGCGAGATCTCGCACGACCTGACCGGCAAGCGGACGGTGCGGCTCGCCAACGGGCGGGAGGCGAGTGCCCTCGACCTGCAGGGCGAGTACCTCGGCAAGGCCCGCGACTTCGTCGACCGCCGTGAGCTCCACTCACCGGTCATCGATCGCGTACTCGACCTGTGGGAGCGCAGCCTCAAGGCGGTCGAGTCGCAGGACCTGTCGCTGGTCGAGCGCGAGATCGACTGGGTGATCAAGTGGAAGCTGATCGAGCGCTACCGGGAGCAACACGGGCTGCCGCTCAGCCACGCCCGGGTCGCGCAGCTGGACCTCGCGTACCACGACATCCACCGCGGCCGCGGTCTCTACTACCTGCTGGAGGCGCGGGGGGCGGTCGCACGGGCGACCACCGACCTGGCCGTCTTCGAGGCGAAGTCCGTGCCGCCACAGACCACCCGGGCCCGGCTGCGCGGTGAGTTCATCCGCAAGGCGCAGGAGCGCCGCCGTGACTTCACCGTCGACTGGGTGCACCTCAAGCTCAACGACCAGGCCCAGCGCACGGTGCTGTGCAAGGACCCGTTCCGGGCCCACGACGAGCGCGTCGAACGGCTGATCGAGTCGATGTGACCCTCCGTGGTTTGGAGCATGCAGTTAAGGTGTGGGCTGATCGCCACCCGTCATTCAATTGCTTTGGGGTTCCCACGTGCGTCGCCTGCTCCCGCTAGTGCTCGTTCCCGTCTTCCTCGTCTCCGCCTGCGGTGGTGGCGGCGAGGCTGAGTCGAAGACCTCCGACCGCGATGACAAGGCGCTCGCCGACGCCGTGACGGTGTCGGGCAAGGACGAGCCCGAGCTCAAGGTCGACAAGAAGTACAAGGCCAAGAAGCCCGCGACCGCGCTGGTCGACAAGGGTGACGGCGCCGAGACCACGAAGGGCGCCTCGGTCCTGGTGGACTACGTCGCGGTCAACGCGAAGGACGGCAAGACCTTCGACAGCACCTACAAGTCGGGTCAGCAGGCGACGTTCCTGCTGGACGAGAAGCAGTTCCACCCTGACCTGGTCAAGGGTCTCGTCGACCGCAAGGTGGGAGACCGGGTCGCGATGGGGATGAAGGCATCCGACCTGATCCCCGACGAGAACCAGCTGAAACAGTCCGGCATGGCCGCCGACGACACCCTCGTGTTCCTGTTCGACATCGCCAAGGTCAGCGACCCGAAGCCGCTGAAGGCGATCGAGGGCGAGACCGCCAAGCTGCCCGCCGACCTGCCGCAGCTCAAGCTCGACGACAAGGGCACGCCGACCGGCTTCAGCAAGAGCGCCAAGACCGCGTCCGCCCCGAAGAAGCTGGTCACCGAGGTGCTGGTCGAGGGTGACGGCGACGCCGTCGAGCCGGGCGACCTGGTCACCTTCCAGTACCTCGGCCAGATCTACCCGGCCGGCAAGATCTTCGACCAGTCCTACACCCGCCCGACGCCGGCCGTGTTCCAGGTCGGCACTGGTGGCCTGATCAAGGCCTGGGACGCCGGTCTGGTCGGGATCAAGAAGGGCAGCCGCGTCGTCCTCGGGGTGCCGCCGGAGCAGGGCTACGGTAAGCAGGGCAGCCCGCCGGCCATCCCGGCCAACGCGACGCTGGTCTTCGTCATCGACATCCTCGGGGTCAGCTGAGCCCCTGAGTGTGAAGGGGGTGGGCAGTGACCGCACGCAAGAGCGAGCGGCTGATGAACCTCGTGATCTGCCTGCTGGTCGCGCGCACGTACGTGACCAAGGAGCGGATCCGCGAGGTGGTCGACGGCTACCGTGACCAGACCGACGACGCGTTCGAGAAGATGTTCGAACGCGACAAGGACGAGCTGCGCGACCTGTCCATCCCGATCGAGGTCGGCCACGTCGAGAAGGCCTTCGGCGACGAGCCCGGCTACCGGATCCGCCGCGACCTGTTCGCGCTCCCGGAGATCCGGCTGGAGCCCGACGAGGCGGCGGTAGTCGGCCTCGCCGCGCGGGTCTGGCAGGACGCCAGCCTGGCCGAGGCCACGTCGGGCGCCCTGCGGAAGTTGCGGGCCGGGGGAGTGACCGTCGATACGCGGGCACTGGCCGTCGTCGAGCCGCACGTCGACACCCAGGACGCCGCGTTCGACCCGCTGTGGCAGGCAGTGGTCACGCGGACGCCGGTGCGGTTCCCCTACCGGCGGCCCGGCGCCGAGCCTGCCGAGCGGCACCTGGAGCCGTGGGGCGTGCTGTCCTGGCACGGCCACTGGTACGTCATCGGCCATGACCGGGACCGCGACGGCGTACGGATGTTCCGGCTGTCCCGGGTCGACGGGCCGGTGGCCAAGGACGGCCGGCCCGGCGGGTTCGTCGTACCGGAGGACGTCGACATCCGGAAGCTGGCCGCCAACCTGCAGCCGGCGGCGGAGAAGGCCGAGGCGACGCTCCGCATCCGTCAGGGCGCGGGTGTCGTCCTGCGCCGTCGGGCGCTGTCCGTCGTGACTGGCGACGATGGCTGGGACACGGTCACCGTCCGGTACGCCGGGGTGTGGTCGATGGCCGAGCAGGTGTGCAGCTTCGGGACCGATGTGGTCGTCCAGGAGCCGACCGACCTGCGGGACACCGTTGTCACGATGCTGCGGGCGCTGGCCGAGGGCGGGACGGAGTGAGCCAGGGCGCGAAGGCGCAGGTCGAGCGGCTGCTCGCCCTGGTGCCGTACCTTCGCGACCGCGGCGGGGTGCGCCTGGAGGAGGTCGCCAGCGACTTCGGCGTGACCGCCAGGCAGATCACCCAGGACCTGCAGGTGCTGTGGTTCTGCGGGCTGCCCGGGGCGATGCCCGGCGACCTGATCGAGGTCGACATGGACGCGCTGGAGGGCGACGGCGTCGTGCACATCGACAACGCCGACTTCCTCGACCGGCCGCTCCGGCTCGACGCCCACGAGGCGCTGGCGCTGATCGTCGGGCTGCGCACCCTCCGCGACGTCGGCGGGCCTGGCGAGCGGGACGCGGTCGAGCGGGCGCTGGGCAAGGTGGAGTCGGCGGCCGGCGACGCGCTGGCGATGGCCGACCAGGTCGACGTCCAGATCGACCGTGCGGACGAGACCGTCGCGGTGGCCGTCAGCCGTGGGCTGCAAGAGCAGCGGCGGCTGCGGATCCGTTACCTCGTGCTGGCGCGAGACGAGACGACCGATCGCGACGTGGACCCGCTGCGGCTGATCGTGGCCGAGGGCCGCCGCTACCTCGAGGCCTGGTGCTACCGGGCTGACGGCCAGCGGTTGTTCCGGCTCGACCGGATCAGCGAGGCCGAGGTCCTCGACCAGCCCGCCAGTCCGCCGCAGGAGGCACGGCCGCGCGACCTGTCCTCGGGCCTGTTCCAGCCGACCGAGGAGCAACTGCTGGCGACCGTCGACCTGGACCCGGACGCCCGCTGGGTCGTCGACTACTACCCGCACGAGTCGGTCGAGGACCTCCCCGGTGGTGGCCTGCGGCTACGGCTCCGGGTCAGCGACCCCGCCTGGTTGCGCCGGCTGGTGCTACGCCTCGGCGGACACGCCAAGGTGGTCGACCCGGTGGAGCTGGCGGTCGAAGTACGGGACGAGGCGGCTGCGGCCCTGGCGGCGTACTCCTGACGGCCCGACAGCCCGCCCAGTCACGCGCGACCGCGCCGGGGACGGCTAGGGTGCGAGCGGCGTAAACTCACAGACGACGCATCCGATAACCAGAGTAGGCACCCCATGTCTGTACCTATGGTCGCGTTCCCCGGTGGTTGGGAGCTCGTGCTCATCGTCTTGGTCCTGATCTTGCTGTTCGGTGCCAAGAAGCTGCCTGACCTGGCCCGCGGCACGGGCCGCGCGTTGCGGATCTTCAAGTCCGAGACCCGTGGCCTGATGGACGATGACGACGACAAGCCCGCCGACGACAAGCCCAACGAGGAGCCGCCTCGGTCGATCACCAGTGGCGAGCAGACTCCTCCGACCGAGCAGCCGAACCAGGCGCAGCGTCCGTACTCCGACTGACCTTAGGTGGTCTCCTCAGACGTCGAGGCGCTCGACGAAGGCCGGATGCCGCTGGTCGAGCACCTCCGGGAGCTGCGCAACCGGCTGATGCGGAGCGCTGTCGCCATCCTGGTCGGCGGCATCGTCGGCTGGGTGTTCTACGAGCAGCTGTTCGAGCTGCTGAAGGAGCCGTTCCAGAGCTCCATCGGGCGGCTCGCCGAGGACCGTGACCTCAACGCCGAGCTGACCCTTGGCGGCATCGCGTCGCCGTTCACACTGCAGGTCAAGGTCGCCCTGGTCGCCGGCATCGTGCTCGCGAGCCCGGTCTGGCTCTACCAGGTGTGGGCTTTCGTCGCCCCCGGGCTCCACCGCAAGGAGCGCCGCTGGGGCCTGATCTTCATCGGGGTCTCCAGCCCGTTCTTCCTGGCCGGGATCGGGCTCGGCTACCTCGTGCTGCCCAAGAGCATCGAGATCCTGATCAACTTCACGCCGAGCGACGTCAGCAACCTGGTGCAGGTGGACGGCTATCTGTCGTTCGTGCTGCGGATGCTGTTGGTCTTCGGCATCGCGATGGAGATCCCGCTGTTCGTCGTGCTGCTCAACCTCGCCGGCGTCGTCTCGGCGAGGGCGCTCGGGCGGAGCAGGTCGTGGATCATCCTCGGCGTCTTTCTGTTCTCGGCGATCGCCACACCGTCCACCGACCCGATCACCATGCTGTTCCTGGCGGTGCCGATGACCGTGCTGTTCTTGGTCTCGGAGGTCATCGCGCGACTGGTCGACCGCCGCCGGGCTCGGGAGGGCGAGGGGTCGTACGACACCTACGACGACGACGAGGTCTCCCCGCTGCCGGCGCGGCACGACCCCGACGACGACCGACCGAGCACCCTCGACGACTAGCCGCCACCGGGCCGACATACGCGCAACCTCGACGCGAAGGGCGGGTCCCTCCCGCCGAGGTTGCACGTATGTGCGCGCCGACCCGGGACTCCTGAACGGCACGGGCCCGTGCCGTTCCCGACCAGGCCCAGCTCTGCAGCAGTGGGGGTGACCGGGTACGGGTCGGGGTGAGCCGCCACCGGGCCGACATACGCGCAACCTCGACGCGAAGGGCGGGTCCCTCCCGCCGAGGTTGCACGTATGTCGCGCCGGCCGGTACTCCTGGAGCGCGTATGCTCCGGCCGTGCCTCAGCCACTGCGTGACGCAGCCGTCCTCGTCAACCCGACCGCCGGTCGCGGCAAGGGCGCCCGCGTCGGGATGCGCACCCTCCGGCTGCTACGCGAGCGCGGGATCGCCGTCCACGCCCTGGTCGGACGCGATGCCGACGAGTCGACCGACCTGGCCCGCGTCGCGGTGGAGAAGGGCACCGACGCCCTGGTGCTCGTCGGCGGCGACGGGCTCGTGCACCAGGCGCTGCAGGTTGTCGCCGGCACCCCGGTCCCGGTCGGTCTCGTACCCGCCGGCACCGGCAACGACGTGGCGCGCTACTTCGGCGTGCCACGGCGAGACACCGCGGCCGCGGTCGGCGTCATCGCGGCGGGCGGCACCCGCACCGTCGACCTGGCCAGCGCCAACGGCACCTACTTCGTGACGGTGCTCGCCAGCGGCTTCGACTCGTTCGTCAACGAGCGGGCCAACGCGATGACGTGGCCGCGTGGGCAGGCCCGCTACAACCTCGCCGTCGCGGCCGAGCTGCGGCGGCTGCAGAGCCTCCACTACACCCTGGAGCTCGACGGCGAGGTCCGCACGGTCGACGCGACCCTGGTCGCCGTCGGCAACGGCCCGTCGTACGGCGGCGGGTTGCGGATGTGCGAGGGCGCGGTGCTCGACGACGGGCTGCTCGACGTGGTGGTCATCCGGCCGGTCGGGCGCGCCGAGCTGGTCCGGGTCTTCCCGCGGCTCTACACCGGCAGCCACGTCACGCATCCCAAGTACGAGCACCACCGGGTGCGCCGGGTGACGGTCGCGGCCGCCGGCGTCGTGGCGTACGCCGACGGCGAGCGCATCGGGCCGCTGCCGATGACCGTGGAGTGCATCCCCGGCGCTCTTACCGTGTTCGCGCCACCCACCCCGTAGGGTCGTTGTCATGAGCACGCCCGCCGAGCACTACGCCCGGTTCCGGGCCGACCAGCACACGCCCGCACTGGCCGAGTTCCGCGGCCTGTACGACTTCGGCCTCGACGACTACCAGGTGACGGCCTGCGAGGCGCTCGAGGCCGGCCACGGCGTGCTGGTGGCGGCGCCCACCGGGTCCGGCAAGACCGTCGTCGGCGAGTTCGCCGTACACCTGGCCCTGCGCACCGGGCGCAAGTGCTTCTACACCACCCCGATCAAGGCGCTGTCGAACCAGAAGTTCAACGACCTGGTCCGCCGCTACGGCCCCGAGAGCGTGGGCCTGCTCACCGGAGACAACACCATCAACGGCGACGCCCCCGTGGTCGTGATGACGACCGAGGTCCTGCGCAACATGCTGTACGCCGGCTCCGTGACGTTGGCCGGGCTCGGGTACGTCGTGATGGACGAGGTGCACTACCTCGCCGACCGGTTCCGCGGCGCCGTGTGGGAAGAGGTGATCATCCACCTCCCCGAGTCGGTCGCCCTGGTGTCCCTGTCGGCGACCGTGTCGAACGCCGAGGAGTTCGGCGAGTGGCTGTCGACGGTGCGCGGCGACACCCGCACGATCGTCGAGGAACGCCGTCCGGTGCCGCTGTTCCAGCACGTGATGGTCGGACGCCGGCTGTTCGACCTGTTCGCCGACGACGGCACGCACACCGAGCCTCGGGTCAACACCCAGCTGCTGCATGTGGCTCGCGACGACTGGCGGTCCCGGCGCGCGCAGGACCACCGCGGCCGGGGCGGGCGCAACAAGCCCGGCTACCAACGGCGCAGCCGGGCGTACACCCCGAGCCGGGTGGATGTCGTCGACCGGCTCGACGGTGCCGGCCTGCTGCCGGCGATCAACTTCATCTTCAGCCGGGTCGGCTGCGACGCGGCCGTCTTGCAGTGCCTGCAGGCGAACCTTCGGCTCACCACGCCGGCCGAGCGCGAGGAGATCAAGGCGTTCGTACGCGAGCACACGGCCGACCTCCCCGAGGAGGACCTCCGCGTACTCGGCTTCCACGACTGGGCCGAGGGCCTGGAGCGGGGCGTTGCCGCACACCATGCCGGTCTGCTGCCGACGTTCAAGGAGGTCGTCGAGAAGCTGTTCAGCCTGGGCCTGCTCAAGGTGGTGTTCGCCACCGAGACGCTGGCGCTCGGCATCAACATGCCGGCCCGGTCGGTGGTGCTCGAGCGGCTCACCAAGTGGAACGGCGAGACCCACGCCGACGTCACACCGGGGGAGTACACCCAGCTGACCGGCCGGGCCGGGCGACGTGGCATCGACGTCGAGGGGCATGCCGTCGTCCTCTGGCAGCCCGGTCTGGAACCGCAGTCGGTGGCCGGCCTCGCGTCGACGCGTACGTACCCGTTGCGGTCGTCGTTCCGCCCGTCGTACAACATGGCGGTCAACCTGGTGCGCCAGGTGGGCCGCTCGACGGCGCGTGAGCTGTTGGAGGCGTCCTTCGCGCAGTTCCAGGCCGACAAGGCGGTCGTCGGGCTCGCCCGCCAGCTGCGCAAGAGCGAGGAGGCGCTCGACGGCTACCGCGCGGCGGCCAGCTGCCACCTCGGCGACTTCATGGAGTACGCCGACCTTCGACGGCAGCTCACCGACCGCGAGCGCTCGCTGTCGAGACGCCGCAAGGCCGACCGTCGCGAGGAGTCGGAGCGGACCCTGGAGGACCTCCGCCCGGGCGACGTCATCGCCGTGCCGGCCGGCCGCTGGGCCGGTCTGGCGGTGGTGCTGGACCCCGGCATCCGCTCGGAGCGAGACGGTCCGCGGCCGTTCGTGCTGACCGCCGAGCGGCAGGCCCGGCGGCTGTCCGTGGTCGACTTCCCGACGCCGGTCGAGCCGCTGATGCGGATGCGGGTCCCGCGCAACTTCAACGCCCGCAACCCGACCCAGCGCCGTGACCTGGCATCGACGCTGCGCACCAAGGCCGGACACCTCGACCTGGCCGCGCCGCGCCGCGCCGACCGAGGGCCGGCCGGGATCGCGGAGGACGGAGACGTCGCCCAGCTTCGGACCGCGCTGCGTGCGCACCCCTGCCACGGCTGCGACGAGCGCGAGGACCATGCCCGCTGGGCCGAGCGGTACGTCAAGCTCGACCGGGAGGCGCAGGCCCTGAAGCGGCGCATCGAGCAGCGCACCAACACCATCGCCCGCCAGTTCGACCGGGTGTGTGAGGTCCTGCAGTCCCTGGGCTACCTCGACGGCGACCGCGACGACCCCCAGGTCACCCCCGACGGCGAGCGGCTGATGCGTCTCTACAGCGAGATGGACCTGGTCGCCGCGGAGTGTCTCGCCCGAGGTGTGTGGACCGGTCTCAACCCGGCCGAGCTGGCGGCCGCGCTGTCGGCGCTGGTGTTCGAGTCGCGCCGGCCGGACGACGCCAGCCCGCCCCGACTGCCACCCGGCCGGGTCCGTGACGTACTCGCGGAGACCGTGTCGATCTGGGGCGACCTCGATGCCCTGGAGCGTGACCACCGAGTCGACTTCCTGCGCGAGCCCGACCTCGGCTTCGCGTGGGCCGCCTACCGCTGGGGCCAGGGCGCCTCGCTCGACGACGTGCTGGGCGAGACCGACCTGGCGGCCGGCGACTTCGTGCGGTGGGTCAAGCAGCTGCTCGACCTGACCGACCAGATCGCCGACGCCGCGGGCGACAACGCGCTGCGCCGGACCGCGCGCAAGACGGCCGGTGCCCTGCGGCGCGGCGTCGTCGCGTACTCCTCGGTGACCGGAGGATGAGCGCGGTCGGCGCCGTCGGCGCGCTCTACCGCTACCCAGTCAAGTCGTTGCGGGGGCAGCCGGAGGCTCGCGTCGACGTCGACCTGCGTGGCGTTCGCGACGACCGCCGGTGGGCGCTGCACGACGAGGCCGGCAAGCTCGGCAGCGGGAAGTCGACGCGGCGGTTCCGGAGGATGGACGGCCTCCTCGAGCTGAGCGCGACCTACGACGACGGCGTCCCGGTGGTGACATTCCCGGACGGCCGCAGGCTCGGCGCGTACGACGATGCCGTGCACGACGCGCTCAGTGCGCAGGTCGGGCTGCCGGTGCGGCTCACCGAGGAGGGCGATGTGTCGCACTTCGACGGCGGGCCGGTGCACCTGGTCACCACGGCGTCGCTGCGGCAGCTCGCGACCCTGCTCGGCGCGCCGGTCGACGTACGCCGGTTCCGTTGCAACCTGGTGGTCGACACCCCCGACCTCGACGGGTTCGTCGAGGAGGAGTGGATCGGCCGGCCGGTGACCGTCGGGAACGGCGCCGTCTTGCGGGTGGTGGAGCCGGTGCCGCGCTGCGTGATGGTCACCCATGCGCAGGACGATCTGCCGGTCGACAAGCGGGTGCTCTCGACGGTCGCCAATGCGAACGACAACAACTTCGGCGTGATCGCGGAGGTCGTCCGGCCCGGCGCGATGGTCGTCGGCGACCCCGTCAGGCTGGGCTGAGCGCAGTCACGACCCGAACGGCAGACGACCCGAGACCCCAGCGCTCGGTGAGCGCCGCGAACTCCTCCGGAGCCGCCGGGACCGGGTCGGGCAGGGCGGTGTCGAGCGGTCCGAGGTCGAGGTCACGGCGTACGGCGACGACGGTCGGGGCCACCGCGAGGTAGTCGGCCGCCGCCTGGATCTTCGTACGCACGCCCGAGGCCAGACCGCTGGAGGGATCGGCGACCGCGTCGATCACACCGGAGAGGTCCCCGAACCGCGCCATCAGGGACGCCGCCGTCTTCTCACCCACGCCGGCGACCCCCGGCAGACCGTCGGAGTTATCGCCCCGCAGCGTGGCGAAGTCGGCGTACTGGACGGGCAGGACGCCGTACTTCGTGACCACCGTGGAGTCGGTGAGCACCTCATGCCGCCCGACTCCCCGGGCGGTGTACAGGACGCGGACGTCGCGGTCGTCGTCGACCAGTTGGAACAGGTCGCGGTCACCGGTCACGATGTCGACCGGCATCGTGGCCTGGCTGGCCAGGCTGCCGATGACGTCGTCGGCCTCCATCTGGGGTGCGCCGACGACCGCGATGCCGAGTGCCGCGAGCACCTCCCTGATCACCGGGACCTGGGTGACGAGGGCGTCCGGTGTCTCCTCGATGTCGACGCCGCCCCGTCTCGCGGCGACGACACGATGGGACTTGTAGGTCGGGATCAGGTCGACCCGCCACTGGGGCCGCCAGTCGTCGTCCCAGCAGCAGACCAGGTCGGTCGGTGAGTACTGGTCGACCAGCCGGGCGATGAAGTCGAGCAGGCCACGGACGGCGTTGACCGGAGAGCCGTCCGGCGCCCGCACCGAGTCGGGCACGCCGAAGAAGGCACGGAAGTACAGCGAGGCGGTGTCGAGCAGCATCAAACGGCCGGCAGAAGTCGTCATGGCGGCATCCTCTCGCATGGCCCGCGCGGCAGGTTCGGGGCCATGTCCGAGGCCGTATCTACATTGCTACTGACCGACTACAGAACGTGAAATTTGGACAGACATTTCGGGTGAAGTACGCACGGCGGTGGGCCCTAAATAGCGTTATCCCGCGACAGACTGTTAAGTTGCCCGCGCACTCATGGAGGGATGACCCGATGTCTGGTCGCCACTCAGCGACGCCCCCGAAGGCATCTTCAAGCAATGAGCTGCCGGTGGCGCGGATCGCGGTTGTGGTCGTCACGGTAATGCTGGTGACGCTGCTCGGCGTCGGCGCACGCGCGGTGTTCGGCGGCGCCGACTCGTGCAGCGGCGATACCGCTGTCCGCGTGGTCGTCACGCCGGAGCTCGCACCGGTGGTCAAGCAGGCGGCGAAGGAGCTCAACCGACGCAAGGTGGCGCTACCCGAAGGTTGCGCCGACTTCCAGGTCGAGGAGCAGACCGCCGCAGCGATGTTGCAGGCCGTCGAGGACGGCAAGGCCGAGCTCCCCGAGCTGTGGATCCCCGACGCCAGCGCCTGGCTGGGCGAGCTGCCCAAGGGCGACGTCCCCGACGACGCGAGCGTCCGGAAGCTGGCGAAGTCGCCGGTCGTGCTGGTCGGCCACAAGGGTGCGGCGGAGCCCGCCACCTGGCTGTCCGCACTGAACACCAAGTCGTCGATCATGCTCGACCCGCGCTCTTCGTCGGCAGGGCTGGGCACGCTGGCCGCGATCCATGGTGAGTCGATCGCCGGCAAGTCGACCGGCACGGAGCTCGCCGGCTGGATGGTCGGCGCCGCGCAGCGGACGGGGGGCAAGAAGAAGCTGACCGAGGGCACCCTGTACAAGCGGGCCGCCGACTCGACTGTCACCGCGCCGGGATACTTCCCGTCCACCGAGCAGCGGTACCTCCAGCGGAAGGCCGCTGATCCCGACCTGCCCATCTCCGCACAGGTGCCGAAGTCGGGCTCGGTGCTGCTCGACTACCCGTTGGCCCGGCTCGCGGGCGGTGGGTACGGGCCGGCGTTCGCGGCCCTCGGCGACTACTTCGGCACGGCGGCCGGCTGGCAGTCGCTGGTCGACGCCGGCTTCCGCCCACCGTCGGGCAAGGCGCCGAAGGACTCCGATGGAGTGGCGGATGTGATCGAGCTCGGGTTGGTGGATGCGCCCGGCCTCGACCGGCTGCTGCGGCAGTGGGTGACGCTTAGCGTTCGTACCCGGATGCTCGCCGTCATCGACGTGTCGGGGTCGATGGCCGAGGCGGCCGGCAACAAGACCCGGATGCAGCTCGCCACGGCAGCCGCGACCGCGTCGCTCGCGTTCATGCCGGACGACGCCCAAGTCGGCGTGTGGGCCTTCTCGATCGGTCTCGGCAACGGCAACCGGGACTACCGCGAGCTGGCTCCGACGCGCACCCTCGGATCCACATCGGAGGGTCGTTCGCACCGAAAGAAGGCCGAAGCGGCCATCTCCGGCCTCAGCGACCTCGTCGGCGGCGGCACCGGGCTTTACGACAGCACGCTCGCCGCGTTCCGTACCGCGATGGCCTCGTACGACTCCGCGCGGTCGAACAGCATCGTCGTCCTCACCGACGGTCGCAACGAGGACGAGAGCGGCTTGAGCCTGGCCCAGCTGCTGGACACCCTGGAGCGCGAGAACGACCCAGCCCGGCC
>JBOHDE010000006.1:0-43791 GCA_050699035.1 Nocardioidaceae bacterium
GCGTGTGGCACCAAGTCGTCACACTCAACCGGGTCGGGGTCAGTCATCGATGCGGTCGGCCAGCGAGCGCAGCCGGTTGGCTAACCGGTGTCGCTTGCGGGTGCGCTGCATCGGCAAGGTCGGGCCGCGGTGCCGGGCGTGCTTCTGGTCGTCGATCGCCTGCACGAGCTCGGGGTAGTTGAGTTCCATGGTCGGTCTCCTTCGGTGTCGAGTTTCTGCAATGAGCGTTGCTGATCGGATGGGTCGGTTGCCTGATCGCAGTTGCCGAGTCAGGCACGTACGACGGTGATGTCGCCGCTGACGCTGTTCAGCTTGAGCCGCACCTTCTCCTCATCAGCGCCGGGCTCGTCGGCCGACTCGAGGTCGCTGCTGACGCGGCCGGTGAGCGTGTGTACGTCGAGCCAGGCCGCCGTACCCTCGGCCACGCCGACGTACACGTCGCCTGAGGCGCCGGTGGCCTTGACCATGCCGCGGTAGACCTTGCGTACGTGCACCGAGCCGGACCCGGTCTGTGCGGTGACGTCGCTCTCGGCCTCGCCCAGGTCGACGTCACCGGACCCGGTCTGGGACTTGATCGCGCCGGAGACGTGCTCGACCTTGACGTCGCCCGACCCGGCCTGCACCGAGGCGGCTCCGGAGATGCTGCCGATCTCCACGTCACCCGAGCCGGTCTGTACGTCGAGGTCGGCCTCCGTGGAGTCGAGTGTGACGTCGCCGGAGCCGGCCCGCAGGCGAGTGGACCCGGTCAGGTGCTCGATGCTGATGTCTCCGGAGCCGCTGTCGACCCGGCTGCCTGCGTAGCTGCCGCGGGCGGTGATGTCGGCCGACCCGGCCTTGACCACGAGCACGCTGTGGTGCGGCGCGACGATGCGCAGGTCGATCTCCGGTGTGCTCCGGCCGAACAGCCCGCCACCGCTGCCCTTCGGCATGTGCACCACGACGGTGTCGCCGCGCTGCTCGACCGTGGTGGCGGCAATCAGGTCCTGGGCCGCCGCGTTGTCGCGGTGCGCGATCAGCTCCACCGTCGTCTCGGCCGTCTCGGTGGCGTCGATGGTGATCGAGCCGGCGCGGAAGTCGACCTTGAGGGTGGGCGGGGTGGATGTGTCGAAGCGAAACATGGTGTGCCTCCTGAGGGCGTACTCGACTCCCGCGTTGTCGGCGCGGTGTCGTGCGGGTGGATGAGTTGTGGTTAGCGGACCCAGCCGCTGACGGACTGGCCGGGGCCACGACGGCCGCGGCCGCCGTCTCCGATCGGGATGCCGCTGAGGTCGATGTCGACGTTGATCGCGCGCTCTCGGGCGACCATCCGCACCGCGGCGACCAGCCAGGTGTTGAGCGACTGGCCGCGCTTGGCGGCGGCGTCCTCGGCGCGCTGCTTGAGGGACTCGGGGAGGCGGAGGGTGATCCGGGAGACCGGACCTTCCTCTGCGTCGTCGGTGTCGTCGTCCGCGTCGTCGGCGGACGGGGTGGTCGGTTCGGCGGTGGGCGCGGGAGGCGGGGTGACCACGAACTGCGGGTCGCGCCCCTTGAGGCGTACGTCGATGGATCCGCCGGCCAGGTCCTGGCTGATCTCCGCCGCCGCATGCGACAGCGCCTCCAGCAGCACCATCCGCATCGCGGGGTCGAGGGCGAGGGCGAGCCGCTCGGCGGCGTCCTGCACCTCGGGGCCGCCCGCGGCGGCGGCGGTGGTGAGGTCCCGCCGCAGGCCTTCGACGTACGTCGTGATGTCCATGCGCACCACTATGACACCGTTATGACGTCACGTCAACACCACAACACCATCAACATGACGCCACTTGACGTCACGGTAGGCATCGATGCGGCGCTCCGCGCCCGGCACCCGGGAGGGGGAGAGTCGTGGTGAGCGACATGTTCGACGGGTCAGACTGCCGGAATTCCCCATTGTCGCGGCCGGCGGCGCTACCTACTGTCCTTCAGTACCGAGTGCCGACGTACCCATGACACCCCAGCCCGAGGGAGCCAGCCGATGGGCAGAGCGCGCCGGTCCGACGGACCCGTGATCGACATCCACTGCCACCGCGAGTGCGCCCCCGCCGCCGACCTGATGAGGGAGGCGCAGCTCGCCGCCGGCAAGGCCGCCCTCGGCCACGGCAACGCCGTCACCCGCAAGGTCAACGAGCGGCAGCTGGTCACGATCAGACCGAAGATGGACCTGCTCGACGTCCGGGTCGCCGACATGGACGCGATGGGCGTCGACGTCCAGGCGGTGGCCATCGCCGTGTACCAGTTCTACTACTGGTCCGACGCGGAGCTCGGCGCCAAAGTCTCGCGAATGATGAACGAGGAGCTGGTGGAGTCGACCGCGGAGTACGGCGAGCGGTTCCTGCCACTCGGCACGGTGCCGCTGCAGGACACCGACGCGGCGGTCCAGGAGCTGCGCCACCTGGTCCAGCAGCTCGGCATGCGCGGCATCGAGATCGGCACCCACGTCGAGGGCGAGGAGATCTCCGCGGCCCGGCTCGACCCGTTCTGGGCCGAGGTCGAGCAGCTCGGTGCCGTGGTCGTGATCCACACCCAGGGCGCCACGCACGCGGACCGGTTGCAGGGGCACAACTTCGTCAACATCATCGGGCACGCGTTCGAGGCCACCTTGGCCCAGGCGCACCTGATCTTCGACGGCGTGCTGGAGCGCCACCCCGACCTCAAGATCGTCGTCGTGCACGGTGGCGGCTACCTCCCGGCGTACCCCGGCCGGATCGACCACGGCTGGCGGGCGCGCGAGGACGTCAGCGAGGGCGTGCCGCACCTGCCGAGCGAGTACCTGAGACGGTTCTGCTTCGACACCATGGTGTTCGGGCCTGACCAGCTGCGGTTCCTGGTCGACAGGTACGGCGCGGACCACGTACTGCTCGGCACGGACTACCCGTACGACATGGGCGACGACGACCCGCTCGCGCTGCTCGGGAGGGCCGACGGGCTGACGCAGGACCAGGTCGACCTGATCAGCGGCGGCAACGCCGCCCGACTCCTGGGGATGGGCTGATGACGCAGACGACGACCGCCGGGATCGGCCTGGCCGTGATCGGCTGCGGCGCGATCGGCCGGATCCGCTCCGTGCTCGCCCGGGAGCACCCGGGCGTGGGCTGGCTCGGGCTTTGCGACATCGACGCCGAGACCCTCAAGCAGCTCGCCGCCGACACCCAGGCCGACTTCGCCACCACCGACGTCGCTGCGCTGCTGGCCCGGCCGGAGGTCACGGCGGTGATCGTGGCCACCGACGAACGCGAGCACGTCGACCCCATCCTCCGGGCCGTCGAGTACGGCCACCCGCTGTTCATCGAGAAGCCGCTGGCCACCGACCCGGTCGAGTCGGCGCAGGTCCTGGCCGCGATCGAGGCAGCGGGCGTCGACGCGGTCGTCGGCTACACCCAGCGGTTCCGGCGCCGTTTCCTGGCCGTCAAGCAGCGGCTGCGCGACCAGCAGATCGGTGCGGTGACGTCAATCGTCACCCGGGCGTTCATGAACCGGATGGTCCCCGAGGCCACCCTCCGCAAGGTCGACGACACCACCAACCTGACGCCGATGGTGGTGTCGGGCACGCACAGCCTGGACATGTGCATGTGGCTGCTGGAGGGCAAGACTCCGGTCGAGGTGTACGCGAGGTCCACCGACGTGGTGCTCGGCGACCTGGGTACGAAGGACGGCACCTTCGGCGTGTTCACGATGGACGACGGCACCATCTTGTCGATGAACATCAACTGGGCGCTGCCAGCGGTCTGGCCGGGCGCGGTCTACGGCCTGGAGATCGGCATCGTCGGCTCCGAGGGCATCATCGACATCGAGGACACGCACCGCGACGTCATCCTCGCCTCCGAGCACGGCCAGCCCGCCGGGTACAACAGCCGGGGGTTCGAGGCGCCGGCGACCCGGCACATCGACTTCCTCGGCAGCTACCCGCCCGGTGATCTCTCCGACGGCCTGCTGTGGGGCCCGATGCGGGAGGAGACGATGTCCTGGTTCAGCCGCCTCAGCAAGGGAGTACGCACCCCGCACGCGACGGCGGCCGAAGGACACTCCAACCTGCTGCTGACCATGGCGATGGACCTCTCGGCCCGCCGTGGCGCCCCGGTCGCCCTGCCGATCACCCCCGAGGAGCTGCAGTCGGGTCTGCGAGCGGACGCATCATGAGCCAGCTCAAGGTCGGCATCATCGGCACCGGCTGGTGCGGCGGGATCCGCGCCGTCGCCTCGGCGCGCAGCGCGCTGGTCGCCGAGCTGCACCTCGCCGAGACCGACGCCGAGCGGCGGCAGGAGGTCGCCACCCTCACCTCGGCGACGACCGCCACCGCGGACTGGACCGAGCTGGTCGACCATCCGGGCATCGATGCGATCATGGTCTCGGCGACGCCGGAGGACCTGCACCACCCGATGGCGAAGGCCGCGCTCACGGCCGGCAAGCACGTACTCCTGGAGAAGCCGATCGCGCTCACCCTCGACGAGGCCGACGAGCTGATCGGGATCGCCGCCGACAAGGGCCTGAAGTTCACCATCGGATACTCGCAGCGGTTCAACGCCAAGCAGGCGATGGTGAAGCGGGCGATCACCGACGGCACCCTCGGCGAGGTCAGCAGCATCCTGGTCAGTCGGCACATCACCCGCTCGCTGGGCGCCAAGATCAGCAGCCGCACCAAGCTGTCGCCAGCGGCGATGGAGGCGACCCACGACCTCGACTTCGCGTTCTGGTGTCTGGAGCCGCGGCGCCCAGTGCGGGTCTACTCGCAGAACGCGTGGGGTGCCCGTGAGGCGACCCTGGGGGTCCCGGACACGCAGTACCTCGTGGTCACCATGGACGATGGCACCGTGGTCAACGTCGGCGCGGGCATGTCGCTGCCGCCCGGCTACCCGAACCAGTCGAGCACCTGGATCGAGATCCTCGGGACGGAAGGGGCGGTGCTCGTCGACGCCAGCCACCGCGACGTCGTGCTCAACACCGTGCAGAATGGTGTCCAGTTCCCGCTGTCGACGATGCCGGGGGAGTACGTCGACCACGTGTACGCCGGCCCGATGGAGCGGGAGACCGTGCACTTCCTCGAAGCGGTCGCCTACGACCGACCGGTGCTGGTCGACCCGCGGCTCGCCCGCGTGGTGATGGAGGTCTATATCGCCGCGGACCTCTCCGCCGAGCTGAACGAGGTCGTCTCCCTTCCGCTCACCCCCGACCAGATCGGGCTGGCCTTGGCAGGGCTCTACGTCAACCGATCGTGAGCAGCCGAGCGGCGTTCCCGCCGAGAACCAGCCCGCGGTCCGCCTCGGAGAGGTCCACCTGCTCCAGGAAGCCCAGCGGGTCCGTCGTCCCCATGTCGAAGGGGTAGTCGGTGCCGAGCAGCACGTGGTCGGCGCCGAACCGGTCGACCAGGTGCGCGACCATGCCGGCCTCGAAGACGTTGGTGTCGAAGTAGAGCTTGGCCAGGTAGTCACTCGGCGGCCGGTCGATGTGCTGACGCAGCTCCGGGCGCACGGCGTACGCGTGGTCGGTCCGGGCCGAGTAGAACGGCAGGTAGCCGCCGCCGTGGACCACGATCATGGCGAGGTCCGGGTGTCGTCGCCAGACGCCGCCGAGGATCATCCGGGTCGTGGCCAAGGTGGAGGCCAGCGGCATGCACATCACGTTGACCAGGTAGTAGTCGGTCATCCGCTGGCCGTGGGTGAAGCCCTGCGGGTGCATGATCGCGGTCATCCCCAGCTCGACCGCGGCCTCCCACACGACGTCGTAACGCGGGTCGTCCAGGTCCTGCCCGACGACGTCGGCGCTCAGTTCGAAGCC
The DNA here is from genome assembly GCA_050699035.1 of Nocardioidaceae bacterium. Lineage (GTDB taxonomy): Bacteria > Actinomycetota > Actinomycetes > Propionibacteriales > Nocardioidaceae > WHTB01. Next base: position 5,785 of record JBOHDE010000006.1, read on the forward strand.
GTGGAACCCGAAGTCGTCCCGCGCCTCGCGCAGCACCTCGACCGCGAGCTCCGGATGGTTCATCGGCACGTTCGCGACGGCGGCGAACCGGTCCGGATGCGTGGCGACGACCTCGGCGAACCGCTCGTGCTGTGCTCGGTTCGCGCGCAGGGCGTGCTCCTCGTCGAGCCAGTAGAAGTACTCCGTCGGCGGCACCGAGAGCACCTGCATGTCGATGCCCTGCAGGTCCATGTCGGCGATCCGGTGCTCGGCATCCTCGAACGCTGCGGTCTGGCCGGCGCTGGCGCGGTACTCCTTGTTGTACGCAAGGGTCTCCGGCGAGGAGTAGAGGCTGCGTGGCTCGTACTCCGGCTTGAAGAACGGCTGGGCGATCTTGCTGCCGGCCGGCACGGACAGATGCGTGTGCACGTCGATGGTGCGGTGCGCCGGCTTGCTGGCCGTGGTCGGCCGGATCTTCGGCGCCAGCTCCGGCCACCACTCCCGGCCATTCTCCGCGGTGTGTTCCTCAGCCATCGGGTGGTGCCTCCCCTGGAGTCCGTTCGCGGTCCGCCCGACGATATCGCCCGACCAGCGCCCCCGACGCACCTGTCCCGATCGTCTCGTCGGCCGACCTCCTTGGAACCCGCATGCGCTACTCGTTCGAGCATCTCGTCGACTTCTGCTCCCGGCTCTTCGGCGCGGTCGGCGTCGGTGACGAGCATGCCCGCACCGTGGCGCGACGGTTGGTGGAGGCCGACTTCCGAGGTCGTACGGGGCATGGGCTGATCCGCGCCATGCCGTACCTGGACCGGATCCGGGCCGGTGGGATGAACCCGGCGCCGGTGCTGCGGGTGCTGCACGAGACGGCGGTGTCGGCGCAGGTCGACGCCGACAACGGACCCGGCCAGGTGGCGATGACGAAGGCGGCCGAGCTCGCGGTCGACAAGGCCAGCGCGTCCGGGATCGCCGTGGTCGGGACGGTGCACTCCAACCACGCCGGGGCGGCCGGACTCTATCCCGCGATGGCCGCCGAGCAGGGGCTGATCGGCGTGTACTTCGCGGTGGCGAACGCGAACGGGATGCCGCCATGGGGTGGCAGCTCGCCGATCTTGGGTACGAACCCGGTCGCGGTCGCCATCCCTGCTGCCGACGGCCAACCGTTCCTGCTCGACATCGCGACCTCGACCGCCTCACACGGCACCATCAAGGTGGCCAAGCAGGCGGGCGAGCCGATGCCGGTGGGGTGGGTGGTCGGACCGGACGGCGAGCCGATCACCGATCCGAACCGCGCCGACGAGGGAGTCCTGGTGCCGTTCGGGGGCTACAAGGGCTCGGGACTCACCATCGCGATCGGGCTGCTCGCCGGGGTGGTCAACGGCGCGGCCTTCGGGCGCTCGGTGGTGGACCATCGGGTCGACCTCGGCGTGCCGACCAACACCGGACAGCTGATCGTGGTCCTCCGCGCCGACCTGTTCCGGCCGCTGGACGAGGTGCTCGGTGACGTCACCGCTCAGCTGGCGCAGCTGCGCGCGTCCGGCACCAGTGACGGCGGTCCGGTGCGGCTTCCCGGCGACCGGGCGGCCGAGCTCGTGGTGAAGAACCAACGGCTCGGACTCAGCCTGCCCGCAACACTGCACGCCGATCTCGACGCGGCGGCCACGTCGCTCGGGTGTCCGACTCTCGGCGGCTGACCCGATGCCTGTCGACAACTCAGTGAGGACTCACGGATGAAGCTGGTCACCTTCGAACATCGCGGCGAGACGAGAGTCGGTGCCGTGAACGAGGTCGGCGACGTCGTCGACCTGGCTGCCGACCCCGCCCTGCCGCGCACCATGGTCGACTTCGTGGCTCAGGGTGAGCCGGCCCTGCGGCGGGCCCGTGCCCTGGTGGCCGAGGGCGGCCGGGGCATCGCCGCGGACGACGTACGTCTGCTGGCGCCGATCCGGCCTCGCAACAACATCATGTGCGTCGGCAAGAACTATCTCGACCACGCCGCGGAGTTCGCCGGGAGTGGCTTCGACGCGTCGCAGCAGCAGGCGGTCCCGGAGCATCCGGTGGTGTTCACCAAGGCGCTCTCTTCGGTCATCGGCCCGGGTGACCGGATCGACGTCTCCGCCGACGACACCGCGACCACCGACTACGAGGGCGAGCTCGGCGTCGTGATCGGGACCGGCGGCACGAAGATCGCGGCCGCCGACGCGTGGGACCACGTGTACGGCTACACCGTCGTCAACGACCTGACCGTGCGTGCCCTGCAGCGTCAGCATGTGCAGTTCTTCATCGGCAAAAGTGCGGCGACCTACTGTCCGATCGGCCCGCAGATCGTGACCCGCGACGAGATCGAGGACATCACCGCGGTGTGGGTACGTACGCGGGTCAACGGAGAGGAGCGGCAGGCCGCCCCGCTGTCGGACCTGATCTTCTCGATCCCCACGCTGATCGCCGCCATCTCGGCGACCGTGTTGCTCGAGCCCGGAGACGTCATCGCCACCGGCACCCCGGCGGGCGTGGGCATCGGCTTCGACCCACCGCGGTACCTCGCGCCGGGCGACGTCGTCGAGGTGTCGGTCGACGGCGTCGGCGTACTCACGAACCCGACCGGGTGAGCGGTCAGGTCACCGCGAGCGCGCCGATCTGCTCGAACGTCTTGAACACGTTCGCCTTGGCGACGGCGACCTTCGGGTCAGACACGTCGCGCGGGAAGGGCAGCGACATGGTCAGGTCGTCGGCGAGCCGGCCGCCCTTGGCGAAGACCAGGATCCGCTCAGACAGCTCCACCGCCTCGCCGACGTCGTGCGTCACGAAGACCACGGTCTTCTTGGTCTCCTGCCACATGGTCTGCAGCTCGGCCCGCAGCGAACGGGCGGTGATCGCGTCGAGGTGGCTGAACGGCTCGTCCATGAACAAGACGTCCGGCTCGGTGGAGAACGCCCGGGCGATGCCGACCCGCTGCTGCATGCCGCCGGAGAGCTCACCGGGGAACTTCTTGCCCTTGTCACCGAGCTGCACCATGTCGAGGTAGTGCTGGCAGCGGGCCCGGGTCGCCTCGGACCGGTCCTTCTGGACGAACAGCAGGTTGTCCATCACGGTCCGCCAGGGCAGCAGCCGGGCGGCCTGGAAGACGTACCCCGCCCGCGCGGGCCGGCCGTCGTGGGTGATCGACACCCGCCCGTTGGTCGGCGTCTCGATGCCGCTCAGGATGTTCAGCAGGGTGGACTTGCCGCAGCCCGAGGCGCCCACGATCGACACGAACACGTGTCCGCCGATCTCGAGGTTGACGTCCTCGAGTGCGACCACCTTGTCGGCACCGACGCCGAACTCCTTGTGCAGGTGCTGGACGGTGATCTCAGCCATCGTCGGGTCTCCTCGTCTCGGTCGGTTCGTCACGCCGGGGTCGAGGCCCTGCGGTGACCTTCTGCGTACCCGCACCGGCCGGGTCGAACCGCTCCTCGACGAGCTCCACGTCGGACGCCGGCCGCCACTTGAAGAAGTAGCGCGACAGCCGGTCGAACATGAACTTCTCGAAGACGAGCGCGAAGATGACGAACAGCAGGGCGTAGCCGATCACCCCATGGGCGCGGTGCGCGTCGTACCAGAACTTGATCGTCCAGCCGGCACCGTCCTGCCCGCCGAAGACCTCGGCCACCACCAGGCCCTTCCAGCCCAGGGCGAACGCGTAGCGGCCGGCCGCGAACATGAACGGCATCAGCGACGGGATCAGCACATGGCGGATGATGTGCGCGCGGGTGACGTCGAACGCGCGCGCCATGTCGTACAGGTCGGAGGGCGCGTTGCGCACGCCCTCGCGGATGTTGATGATCACGTACGGGATGCCGGTGAGCACCACGGTCACGATCGGGCCGGTGATGCCGAATCCGAAGGCGAGACTGCAAAACAGCGCCCAGGCCAGGTTGGGCATCGCCAAGATGGCGACCACCCAGTCGTTGAAGAACGCGTTGACCGCACGGGACAGTCCCATGCCGAGGCCGATCACGGTGCCGAGCACCATCGCGATCGCCATCCCGATGCCGAGGCGTTGCAGCGAGATCCAGAACGTCGCGTACATGTTGCGCGGTGCCAGCGTGTTTCCGGTGATCTCGTCCCACATGAAGCCGGCGACCTCGGTGGGCTGCGGGAGCACGTCGACGGCGAACGGCCAGATCGAGGTGACGACCTCGATGGTGATCATCCAGACGGCGAGGCAGACCAAGGGGAACGTCAGCCGACCGGCCAGCGGGCTCTTGAGTCCCCGGGCCACGCGGGCGGTGACGACCGTACCCCCGCTCATGCCGCGATCGTCTTTCGCCAGCCGAAGAATCGACGCTCGATCACCTCGAGGACCACCTTCTCCAAGAACAGCGCCAGGATGTAGAAGGCGAGGATCCAGGTCAGGAACTCCGGCAGTCGGAACAGCTGGCTGGCGGTGCGCATCTCGAAGCCGATCCCGCTCGACGAGGCGAACACCTCGGTCAGGACGGTGACCTTCCAGGCGATCGAGAAGCCGAACCGGACACCGGTGAAGATGAACGGCGCCAGGTGCGGGATGACGATCTGCCGGTTGCGCTTCACCACGCCGACGCCGAACGACTTCGCCATGTCGACCAGGTCCTTGGGGATTGTCTTGATGCCCTCGGACACGTTGACGCTGATCAGCGCGAACGTGGTGAGCACGATGGCCAGCAGCGGGCCGGTTGTCCGGTTGCCGAAGATGATGGCGGTGATCAGCGCCCAGATGAGGCCGGGGGTCGTGACCCCGATGGTCACGGCGTCGCGGAAGAAGCCGTTCAGCCACCGGTGCTGCATGAGTACGCCGACCGCCGCGCCGACGAAGAACGCGATCGTGAACCCGATCCCGATCCTGGTCAGCGTGTCCGCGAACGCGCCGGGGACCTTGCCCGACGCCCACAGGTCGCCGAAGGTCTGGAAGACCCTGATCGGTCCCGGGAGGAGGTTCTCGTCCATGAACCGGCCCGAGGCGAACTCCCACAGGCCCAGCACGAAGAGGTACCCGGCGATCCGCCAGCCGCCCGAGCTGAACCGCTGCCGGCGACGCTTTCGGCGTGCCAGCTCTTCGCCGGTGACGTACGGCGGGTCGGTCCTGGAGGGCGGGGCCACAGCGGTCGCCACAGTCTCTCCTCGGTCGTTCAGCGGTCGGGCCACGTGCCGATCAGCCGTTGGGCGACAGTGCCACGAACTCCGGGGTCGGCGCGTCCTCCTTCAGGAAGTTCGCGTTGTCCGGGTCGAGGTTCTTCATCAGGTCCCAGATCGCGGTCTCGGTGGTGATCCAATCGTCGCTCTCCAGGAAGGGGCTGTCGACGAACCAGTCGTTGTCCCCGCTGACGAACTCGATCATGTAGTCGATGTCCTCCTCGGATTCGACCGAGAAGTGCTGCGGGTACTTCTGGACGGTCTCCGCCTTCTGCTCCTTCCACAGGTCGATGCCGGACTGCCAGAGCTCGAGGAACTTCACCGCGAGGTCCTCGTGTCCCTCGAACCACTCCTTGGTGGCGGTGAAGTTGTTGCCCAGGACGTGCAGCTCGCCGTCGCCCTCCGGGGCGAACTCGTCGTACAGCTGGAAGGGCAGCTTGCCGTCGTACATCAGCTCCAGCTCGCCCTTGCGCAGCTGGGGCACGGCGGCCTCCGGGATGATCGCGGCCACCTCGCAGTCGCCGCGGAGCAGGTTGGTCGGGTTGACGAAGTGGTCGTTGACGACCAGCTTGAAGTCACCGCCGCCGACCCGGTAGTCCAGGTCGTGCATCTCCTTGGCGAGGACCGTCCAGAAGGCGGTGTTGGAGGTGGGGCCTGACACGCAGATCTTCGAGCCCTTCGGCACGTCCTCGAGGGTCTCGTACGGATCGCCGGCCCGGCGGATCATCGGGACGCGCTGGTAGTTGTACTTGCCGAAGGTGACGGTCTCGATGTCGGTCTCGGCCTCGAGGACCGGTGTCTCCTGGGTCGACATCGAGACGATGTCGCCGTGCCCGCCGGCGAAGTAGGTGAACTCGTCCCAGGTGGTGCTGGTCTCGATCACCACGTTGTTCTCGTCCTGCCACTTCTTGAGCAGGCCCGAGTCTGCCATCAGGTCCCACACGGGATCGGGGGCGAAGGCGAACTTGATCACCTCGCGCTCACCGTCGGCAGAGGTGGATCCTCCTCCACCGCCGCAGGCGGCCGTGACCAGCGCGACGGTTGTTGCCAGGGTGACGAGCTGCAGTGTGTGGGTGACCCTCACCGTCTTCTGCCCTTCGTGTCGGAGCCAGCAGGGAGTGGCTCGTGTCACTCATTACATTGACGGGGCCGGGCTGCCGCACTGTCGGGACGCGTGAATCTTCGCCACCACATGTGGCGGAGGACGTAACGCACCCCCTGCCCCCATCGCGCCGAGGTTGCGCGTATGTCGGGTTGGGCGTGTTGCTCGCGACGAAGTGAACGGAATTGCTGTCTGCAGACGCTGGTGGCGACAGTTTCGTTCACTTCGAGCCAGCGGCATCAGCGCGCCTGTGTTAACGGCTGGGGAGGCGTGACACATACGTCACGCTTTCCCAGCCGTTGTACGAGTTCGGCCGCCGGATCGGGCCCGACTTCGTCGATCTGGAAGCATGGCTTCGCCGACCCGCACCTCCTACATTTCCCGGACACTGGTGCGGCGCAAGCCTCCCGAATACTCGCGCCGAGGTTGCGCGTATGTCGGACCGATGGCGGGACGGGGCGAACATAGGTGCAACCTCGGCGGGAAGGTTCGGGACGCGGGAGCCGCCAGCGCGCTGACGTGAGACTGCCGGGATCGCACATTGCCCGGACTGCGCCGGCATGCCTAGCGTGCGAGGGTGGTCGGCGAGTCGGGGAGCAGTGAGCTAGCGTCCTTGCGGCTGCTGCAAGTCGCTTCGTTCACCAGCTCGTTCGACCGCTTCCTGATCGCTCCGCTGATCGTGGTCATCGCCGTCGACCTGGGCGAGTCGATCGCCGCGGTGACCCTCGCGGCGACCGTCTACTTCCAGGCCTACGGCCTGATGCAGGCGGCCTGGGCGGTGGTCTCCGACAAGCTCGGCCGGGTCCGCACCATCCGGCTGTCCCTGCTGCTGGCTGCCGTGGCCGGGCTCGCCTCCGCCGCCGCCCTCGACCTGGGCTGGCTGCTGATCTGCCGAGCACTGTGCGGCGCCAGCTTCGCGGCCGCTGTGCCCGGCGCGATGATGTACGTCGGCGACACGACGCCCTTCGAGGTCCGCCAGGCACCGCTCACCGACCTGATGACCGGCGCCGCGATCGGCATCGCCCTCGCCACCTTGGGCGCCGGCCTGATCGGGGACTTCCTGCACTGGAGAATCGCCTTCGCCCTGCCGGCGCTGGGCGCGGGCGTCCTGGCGGTGCTCATGCGCGGCGTGCCTGAGCCGACCGACGTCGTCCGGATGCCGAATCGCCGGTCGTTCGCCCTGGTGCTGCGCCATCGGTGGGCCCTGGTCGTGCTGGCCCTGGGGTTCGGCGAGGGGGTGATCCTGGTCGGGCTGCTGACGTTCCTCCCCGTCACCTTGCAGTCGCACGGCTCCAGCACGAGTACGGCAGGCGCGATCACCGCCGTGTACGGCGTGGTCGTGCTGGTGTTCGCCCGGGTCGTCCGTCGGCTGTCGTTCCGGCTGCCACCGGCTCGGCTGATCGGGCTGGGTGGCGGCTGCGGTGCGCTCGCGTACGGTGCCATGGTTGCGGACCAGCAGGCGGTCGGCGTGCTCGTCGGCTCCACGCTGCTCGGCGCCGCCTGGGCGTTCATGCACTCCACCCTGCAGACCTGGGTGACCGAGGTGGTGCCGGAGGCGCGGGCCACGGCCGTCTGCCTCTTTGCGACGATGCTGTTCACCGGATCCGCGGTGGCCAGCGGGCTCGGCTCCGGACTGGTCCTGGACGGGCGTTTCCGGCTGCTGTTCGTCCTCGGCCTGGTGCTGATGCTCGTGCTCGGCCTGGCGGCGACGACGTCGCGGCACCAGTACGCCAAGCGACACTGACGGATCCCGGCATCGGTGTCCGCGAAAGTTCACGGTGCTTGCCACTACGCACGCCCTACGAACGCGGTTGACTGCCGAACGTGGTCGACCGCCACAGCGTGCGCAGCGATGGCTCCGACCACGGCTGACCCGGTGAAGGAGTGGACATGAAGCGTACGAACCTGCTGGCCGTCGTAGCTCTCGTCGTCGGACTGAGCGCGTGTGGCGGCGGCAGCCAGGCCGACAGCAACGAGGGGCTGGACTGCCGCAACGTCGACTTCATCGTCCCGTACTCTCCCGGCGGCGGCTCCGACCGGCAGGTGCGACGGATGCAGCCGCACCTCGAGAAGGCCCTGGACGTGAAGATCAACGTCACGTACATGGAGGGTGGCGACGGCGCGATCGGCTGGCAGGCACTGACCGACAAGAGGCCGGATGGCTGCTCGGTCAGCAACGTGGTCGCGCCGAACATCATGCTCCTCTCGGACTCTGACCAGGATGTCGGCTTCAAGGCCGCCGACTTCGAGTACATCGCCTGGACGGAGGCGACGGCCAATGCCCTGGCGGTCGCCAAGGGCTCGCCCTACACGACGATCGAGGAGTTCGTCGACGCGGCGAAGCAGGATCCCGGTGGCCTCACGGTGGCTGGCGTCGGCGAGATCGGTTCGCTGCTGTCCGCCGAGCTCGGGACCGCGACCGGGATGGAGGTCTCCTACGTGCCGGTGAGCGGCGGCGTCGGCGACATCATCCCCGACATCCTCGGCGGCCACGTCGACGCCGGCATCGTCGGCGCGGCCCACGTCGCCGAGTCCAACGGCAAGATCGTGGCGCTCGGCATCACCGGCAGCGAGGAGTCGCCCGCGCTCCCCGACGTCCCGACGTACGAGGAACGTGGCTTCGAAGGGGCTACGCTCGGCCAGTCCTGGGGCGTCATCGCACCACCGGGGACGCCCAAGGACATCGTCAAGATCTGGAACGACGCGGTCCAGGAGGCGATGGCTTCCGAGGGTACGAAGCAGGCTCTCGAGGACGAGGGGCTGATGCCGTTGGAGCAGTCGCCGGACGAGGCAGTCGACTACCTGAACGAGATGCACGAAGCGCTGAAGGCGGCCCGCGACAACGTGAAGTGACCGGGAGCGAGGGCGGACATGCTCGATGGGCTGATGGCGGCGCTGACGCCGGGCTACCTGGTCTACATGTGCATCGGCGTGCTGGCCGGGATCGTGGTGGGAGCGCTGCCGGGGTTCACCGCGACGATGGGGACGGCGCTGATGCTGCCGTTCACGTTCGCGCTCCCTCCGGGGCAAGGCTTCGCCATGCTCGCCGCGCTGTACGTAGCCGCGATGTTCGCCGACTCGGTGCCCGCCTGCCTTGTGAACACCCCGGGCACGCCGTCGGCGGTGGCCACCGCGCTGGACGGGTATCCGATGACGAAGCAGGGGCGGGGTCAGGCCGCGCTGATCGCGTCCTGCTTCAGCGCGCTGGTCGGGACCCTCATCGGGGGACTGGCCTTCCTGCTCCTGTCCCAGCCGCTGGCGGAGGTGGCGTTGACGTTCGGGCCGCCGGAGTTCTTCTGGATCGGTGTCTTCGCGCTCACCATCATCGGCAGCATCGCTGGCGACTCGCTGCTCAAGGGCATCGCCGGCGGCTGCCTCGGAATGCTGATCGGTGCCGTCGGGATCAGCGCCACCGGTGCCGTGCCGCGCTACACCTTCGGGACCCCTGAGCTGCTCGGCGGGATCTCCATCGTCGCTGCGCTGATCGGGATCTTCGCGATCCCGCAGGTGATCCAGATGGTGCGGGACCGGCGCGCGGACCCGTACGTCGCGGAGTTCACCCGCCGCCGGGGGGTCACCTGGCAGACCATCCGAGACATTCTCAGCCGACCGGTCAACCTGCTGCGCTCCTCGCTGATCGGCACCGCGATCGGCATCCTCCCCGGCGCCGGGAGCCCGGTCGCGTCCCTGGTGTCGTACAACGAGGCGGTGCGCTGGAGCAAGGACAAGGCGAGCTTCGGCCGCGGGAACGTGGATGGCGTGGTCGCGTCCGAGTCGTCCGGCAACAGCGCCGCCGGTGGTGCGATGGTGCCGCTGGTTGCGCTCGGCATCCCGGGGTCGGCCCCGGCCGCGGTGATCTACGGCGCCCTGCTCCTCCAGGGGCTCCGGCCGGGCCCCGAGCTGTTCGCCAGCGACGCCAGCCTGGTGTACAGCTTCGCCTGGTCGGTGATGCTCGCCGGCGTGGTCACCTTCGTGCTCGGCATGGTGCTCGCGGGTGGGCTCGCCCGGATGGTGATGATCCCGGTCCGGCTGCTGGCGCCGGTCATCTTGTTTCTCTCGGTGATCGGCTCCTACGCGATCCGCAGCAGCGTGATGGACGTGTTCTTGATGCTCGGGCTGGGAGTCGGCATCTACTTCCTGTCCCTGCTCGGCTTCCACCCCGGCCCGATCGGGCTCGGCGTGATCCTCGGCCCGATCGTCGAGCCGGCCCTCGTCCAGTCGCTGTCGATCGCCAAGTCGAGCTCGGTCGCCGCGGTGTTCTTCGGCCGGCCGATCAGTATCGTGCTGATCGTGCTCACCGTGTTCTCGGCCGGTTGGGTGGTCTTCTCCCAGGTCAAGGACGCGCGTGACCGCCGCGGCACCGGGAGGTCGGCGGCAACGACCGAGGCAGCGGAGCCCGCTCCGGACTCGGACGAGAGCCCTTCGGCGGACAGAGTCGGCCGATGAGTACGACGACACGCGGCCCACGGGTCGGCGTAGATGTGCTCGCCGCGCTCGCCCTGTTCGCCATCGCGGGGGTGCTGCTGTCGCAGACCGGTGACGGCGTCCGCGACTGGGTGATGCCACGGTCGTTGAACTACCTGCTGGTCGGCATCGGCGTGGTGCTGCTGGCCAAGGGTCTGCTGCGGCCGGGGGCGACGGTGCCGGTCATCCCCTCCGTACTCCAGGGCAGGGGTACGGACGTCGCGGTGTTCATCGCCGTGGCGATCGCGTACGTGCTGGTGATGCCCGTCGTCGGGTTCTGGGTCACCAGCACCGTGGTGATCTTCGCGCTGTCGCTGGTCCTCGCCGAGCACCGCGACCGGCGCACCGTCGTCGAGTCGGCGGTCGTCGCCGTCGGCGTCTGTGCCGTGTTCTACGTGCTGATGCTGCATGTCTTCTACGTACCCCTGCCCGAAGGTCGGTTGCTGCCGCTCTGACGGTCTATGCCGGTCGCCGATGACGTCCGGCGTCACCATCGCCACCCCGATTTCACAGCCGTCGTCACTGTCTCGGGCGCGGCCGACGCCAAGACTTCAGAGGTACGCGCAGGCTCGACCGATGGTGAGGGGACGCCGTGAGACTGGGTTACTTCTCGATGCCGATGCACCCGCCCGGCCGGGACTGGGCCGAGACGCTGAGGGAGGACCGCGACGGCGTCATCCTGGCCGACTCGCTGGGCTTCCACGATGCCTTCATCGGTGAGCATCTGACCGACAAGTACGAGAACATCACCAACAGCCTGGTCTTCCTGGCGACGTTGGTCTCGGACACCGAACGGATCCGGCTGGCGACCGGGACCACCAACCTGTCCCAGCAGCATCCGGTGCTGGTGGCCGCGAGCTCGGCGATGTTCGACCACCTGTCCGGCGGCCGCTTCATCCTCGGCATCAGTCCCGGTGCCCTGACCTCAGACGCCGAGGCGCTCGGCATCCTCGACGAGGACCGCAACAAGCTGTTCGCCGAGGCCATCGACGTGATCCTGGCCATCTGGGAGTCGGACCCGCCGTACCGGATCGACCTTCCCGGCAACCGCTTCAAGGTCACCACGGAGACGACGATCGACCTCGACCTCGGCGTCGGCGTACTCCCGAAGCCGCTGCAGATGCCCCGCCCGGAGATCGTCGGCACGGTGGTCGCCCCCTTCTCCAAAGGCGTCATCGCGATGGGTGAGCGGGACTTCCACCCGTTGTCGGCCAACTTCTTGCTGCCGCAGTGGGTGGCGACGCACTGGCCGAACTACGTGCTGGGCAAGGCGCAGGCAGGCGCTGAGGCGGCGGCCGCGGACTGGCGCGTCGCGCGGACGATCTTCGTCGCCGACGACGCGGCGGTGGCGAAGCGGTACGGTCGGGACGACCCGGACAGCCCGTACCGGTTCTACTACTCACAGATGCTGACGAAGATGACGAAGCTCGGCCGGCTCGAGCTGTTCAAGAACTACCGCGACGAGCCCGACGACCAGGTGACCCTCGACCGGATCCTCGACTCGCTGGTGATCACCGGCACGCCGTCGCAGGTCGCGGAGCAGCTGCTGGCCTTCCGTGAGGAGACCGGCGACTTCGGCGAGCTCGTGTACGCCGGCCTCGACTGGGTCGACCCCACGCTGGCCCGGCGGTCGATGGAGCTGATGACGCAGAAGGTGATGCCCGAGGTCAACGCGGCGATCGGATCGGCCTGATGGACCGCCTGCCGCTCCCGCCGGACACCGAGCTGGCCGACGCGCAGCGCGCCGCGATCGAGCGGATCTCCGCGGGTCCGCGCGGCGGGATCGACGGGCCGTTCGTCCCGCTGCTGCGCAGCCCCGAGCTGATGACCCGGCTGCAGCTGGTGGGGGCGTACCTCCGGTTCGACAGCGTGCTCGACGACGACCTCGTCGAGCTGGTGATCCTGAGCGTCGCTCGCCTTTGGGACCAGCAGTTCGAATGGGGGTTCCACCATCCGATCGCGCTGCAGAAGGGTGTGCCCGCCGAGGTGATCGCGGACGTGGCGGCCGGGCGGCGGCCCACGAGCGGTCGGCCGGAGCTGGCCGTGGTGTGGGACCTGGTCGCCGAGCTGCACGAGACGCGGCAGGTGTCCGACCCGGTGTACTCCGCTGCCGTCGAGGCGCTGGGCGAGGCGTCCGTCGTCGAGGTCGTCGGCACGGCCGGCTACTACACGACGCTGGCGATGGTGATGAACGTCGCGCGCACGCCACCGCCGGCGGATGCGCCCCGGTTGCCGGTCGACGGCTGACGTCACCCTCATCCCGACGTAGAAAATTGCCCAATTGGGCAAAATTCGACCCGGTTCACGCCGGTTCGAGGTCGAACTTTGCCCAATTGGGCAAAATTCGACCTCGGTCGCGGCGTGCGGTCGGGATGGGGACTGACGACTCGCGGTCAGCCGGGCTCTTCGTCGGCGAGGAGGCGGACCAGGCGTACGGCGACCTGCAGCTCGGTGCGGCGCTCCTGCAACGAGTGGCCGAGCAGCTCCTCGGCCTTGTGTAACCGGTTGCGGACCGTGTGTTCGTGCAGCTGCATGTGCTCCGCGGCGGCGACGTGGCTGCCGAACCGGAAGGAGGCCTCCAGCGTCTCGCGCAGCCGGGCGGCTTCAGCGGAGTCCTGCGCCAGCGGACCGAGCTCGGCGTTGACGAAGTCGCGCGCCAGGGCGTCGTCTTGCAGCAGCAGGATCTCCAGCCCGGCGTCGGCATAGCTGATCACCGCGGGTGCGTTGCGCGGACCCCACGCGGCCCGTACTCGCTCGGCGTCCTCGGCCTGCTTCAACGCGTCGCGGAACCCTGCGATGCCGACGCGCGGGTTGCTCACCGACGCGGCCGCGCCCACCTCGTCGAGCACCGCCGAGATCCGGTCCAGCGCCGGAGCCCGCCATGGCTCCAGCCGGCACAGCCAGATCGCCGTGCTGCTCAGCGTCAGCGGACACAGCAGCGACTGGTGGGCGTGCGTCGCCGAGCGGAGGCCGTCGGCCAGCTGGGCCGCCGCGCCCTCGGGCATGGTCGGCAGCAAGACGGCGACATGGTGCGCATCCAGCGGGTAGGCCAGGATCGCCAGGTCAGCTGCGGACAGGCTGTCGCCCTCCCCGCGCAGCACATCGCGGATCAGGCTCTTGCGTACGTGTGCGCGCGAACGGTTCAGCGCCTCGTAGTCGCGGGTGTAGGTCTCGGCGACCTGCGAGGCGACGTAGTCCTGGTAGCTCAGGATCAGCCGGGTCAGCTGCAACAGCGCCTCGACGGTCTCGGTCGGTGACAGGTCCGTCCGCGCCATCCACGCGCGCAGGTGGCGGGTCCACATCTCCCACTGGATGAAGAAGCTAACCCGGTAGGAGCGCTGCATCGCCTTCTGCGGGATCCGCAGCTGGGCCTGGACGGTGGCGAAGAACAGGACCCGGTCCAGCGCGACGTCGTCAAGCGCCAGCCGGCCGGCGAGTACGTCACGCAACGCGTAGGCGTTCTGGCTGACGCTGGCGCGCAGCCGGGCCAGGAACTTCTCGTCGTGGGCGTGCGCCGTGAACGCCGTCTCGGCGCACTGCTCGACGACCAGCTCGATCAGCGACTCGACCGGGAAGTCGTCGGCGGCACCACGCACCGTGACCGGCAGCGGCTTGTCATCGAACCAGACTGCACTTGCGACATGCTTGCTGTCGGTCTCGTTCTCGGTCTCGGCGACATGTGGGGACAAGCCGAATCTCTCCAACCGCGGACCCGGAGGGTGTGACGCGCTCGTGTCTCCGAGACTCTAGGTGGCCGTGGAACCCCGGTCCAGGGGCTGTCCGGCCGCTGCGGCCACCGGCTCGACCTTCCCGGAGCGGGCGGACCGGGTGATCGCCTCGAACGCGTACACGTTCGCCAGCATCTCCTCCGGCGTCACCGAGTACGTCGTCTCGCCGGCGACCGCGCGGGCGAACTCCTCGAGGTTTGCCCGCACCGAGGGATGCGGCGGGTAGAAGGTGGTGATCGGAGCCCGTCCGCGATGCGCGGTGGTCACGTCCCAGCCCTGGGAGTCCTCGGGATGATTCCGGTCCCGGATCTCGACCCACCCGCGCGACCCGAGCAGCGTCACCCGGCCCGCGAAAGGGGTGGCGAGGATCGCGGTGATCATCGCCGTCTGACCCTTCTCGAACCCCATCGTCACCGTGAGGGTGTCCCCGTTCTCGAACGTGGTCGCCTGCGTCGACAGCCGGGCCCAGACCTCGACGGGCCGCCCGAAGATCGCGATCGCCAGGTCGACCAGGTGGATGCCGGTGGCCGACAACGGGCCGACCGGTGCCTCCGCGTTGGACAGCCGCCAGTTGTCCCCGGGCAGCTCCAGGAACTTGTCCTGGCTGAAGTTGCCCTCGAACACCAGCGGCGTGCCCAGCTCCCCGGACCGGCACAGCTCACGCAGGTGGAGCACGGCCGGCTCGAACCGGCGCTCGTGCCCGATCCCCAGCTGGACCCCGGCGGCGGTGACCGCGCCGAGGGCGGCCTCGGCCTCGGCCCCCGTGGTGGTCAGCGGCTTCTCACAGAAAACGTGCTTGCCGGCCCGCGCTGCGGTGGCGATCTGCTCGGCGTGGAGCTTGTGCGGCGTGCAGAGGATCACCGCGTCCAGCGCATAGTCGGCGAGCGCGTCGGCGAGGTCTGTCGATGTCGCGATCCCGCGTTCGGCGGCGGCGTCACGGCCGGTCACGCTGGGGTCCACGCCGCGGGTGACCTCGACGTACTCGCTGTGCTCGAGGTCGCGGAGGACCTTCTGCCCCCACCATCCCAGGCCGACGACTGCTGCGGTGATCACAAGCGCAGTCAAGCCGTCGAGGGTGCACCGCCGTAGTGGCTCCGACCGTGAAGTTTCGGCCCTGAAGTGGCGCAATCCGTCAGTCCCGAGCCGCCGATCTCGGATCCGGAATCCCGGCCGCGCTGCGTTACGTCCTCCGCCACCCGTGCGTACCCAACTTCACGGCGTACGACAGTGCGACCACTGCCGCGGGTTTGTGTAATGAGGCCCAAGCCCTGGCGCTTTTGTACGGAGGTACGGGATGAAGCAGGGACGCGCGGGCGCTGCCACGGCCGTCGACCCGGTCCACTTCCGGCATGTGGTCGGGCACCTGGCGAGTGGGGTCACCGTGGTGACGACCTCTGCCGAGGAGAAGCACTACGGGATGACCGCGAGCTCGGTGACGTCGCTGTCCGCGGAGCCGCCGATGATGCTGGCCTGCATCAACAACGCGGTGCCGACCGCGGCCGCGGTGTCTCGGAGCGGCAAGTACGTGGTCAACATCCTCGGTGAAGACCAGGGAGAGCTCGCCCAGCAGTTCTCGGTCGCCAGCGACGACAAGTTTCGCAACGTGGCGTCGCACCGCGGCGTACTCGGGCTGCCGATGCTCAGCGACGCCTTGGCGCACATCGAGTGTGAGGTGAGCGAGAAGGTCGTCGGTGGGAGCCATTCGATCTTCATCGGGCGGGTCGTCTCGGCCACCGCCGGCGACGGTCAGCCGTTGACCTACTTCCGCGGCGGGTACGGCCGGTTCGAGTTCGTCCGCGACGACGAGGTGTACCGCCAGGCTCGCCAGCAGGTGTTGAGCCGGGTCTACCAGGCCGACCAGGTGATTGTGCTGGAGGACCTGGCGACCCAGCTTGGGGTGGAGAAGTCGGCCGCGTTCTACGCGTTGACCCGGCTCTATGCCGACGGGCTGGTCGGTCGAGATCCGGAGCGGGGCTATGTCATCACCGCCTTCGACCTCGGCACGTCGGACCAGACTTTCGATGCCCGGCTGGCGATCGAGCTGGGCGTGATCGACCTGGCCATCGGGCGGGTCAGTGCGTCCGAGCTGGCCGCGCTGCGGCACCGGTTCGAACAGATGGCGGCGCTGCTCGTCGGCGACCGCTTCGTCGACTTCCACGACTACCTCGACGCGAACTACGCCTTCCACGAGCAGCTGGTGGCGCTGGCCCGCAACCCGCTGCTCACCGCCACCTTCGGCGGGCTGAGCATCAAGAGCGTGATGACGCGCAGCTTCGGCTCCACGCCGGTGACGTCACAACGGTTCATCGACGTGCAGCGGCAGCTGACCGAGGCGTTCGAGTGGGCCGATGCCGCGGCGGCTCGGCAGGCGGCGCGCGACTACTGCGAGTCGGCCAAGCAGCGAGTACGGGAGATCCTCGCGCACACCGGCGGGCGGATCTGACCGCCGGCCATGGGCCGGCCGGGCCTGTGCCACGTAACTGGTGGTGGCGGCTGGCGCCGCCCTGGCTTCCGGTCGGTCGCGTGTCATCTGGTGGGCCAGACGCCGCGGGGCGGATGACACGCGACTGGGGGCGGTGACCGGGGTGCCGGCGGCCGGACCCGACTGCATTCTGCGGACACCTGTCGGCAGGCGACGACCCGGACCGATCTCGGCGTGCCTGGATGACTTCACCCCTCGAACCGCCACTTTCGGCCCCGATTCCGGGCTCAGAATGTCGGTTCGGAGGGTGACGTTGGTGGCCGGCACGGGCAGCAGGAGAGTTCTATTTCGAATGAACCGTGGGAAATGGCGCCACGGCAGGGCCGAGTGGCGCCTGCGGCAAGGCCGAGTGGTGGGTTAGGGATGCGGTCAGGTGGTGGGGGCGGGCTCGGGGTCGGCGGCGGTCGCCTCGGCGGCGGCCCCGTCGTCGCCGCGCTTGACCGACTCGAGCAGCAGCTGCGCGACGTCGAGCACCTCGACCTCCTCACGGGCCTGGCCGGCAGCCTGCTGGGCGGTCAGCCCGTCGGACAGCATCACCCGGCAGAACGGGCAGCCGGTGGCGATCTGGTCGGCACCGGTGGCGACCGCCTCGGCGGTGCGGTTGTTGTTGATCCGCTCGCCGATCTTCTCCTCCATCCACATCCGGGCACCGCCGGCGCCGCAGCAGAAGGACTTCTCCGAGTTGCGCGGCATCTCCTTGAGCTCCGCACCCGGGATGATCTCGAGCAGCTCGCGCGGCGGGGTGTAGACCTGGTTGTGGCGGCCGAGGTAACACGGGTCGTGGTAGGTGATGGTGCGGCCGTTGACCGACCCGGCGTCCGGCGCGACCGGGGTCAGCCTGCCCTCGCGGACGAGCCGGTTCAGCAGCTGGGTGTGGTGCACGACCTCCAGCTCCACGCCGAGCTGGCCGTACTCGTTCTTCAGCGTGTTGAAGCAGTGCGCGCAGGTGGAGACGACCTGCTTGGCCTTGGTCTCCTTGAAAACCTCGGCGTTCTGCATCGCCAGCTGCTGGAACACGAACTCGTTGCCGGCGCGGCGGGCCGGGTCGCCGGTGCAGGTTTCGCCGTCACCGAGAACGGCGAAGTCGACCCCGGCCAGGTGTAGCAGCTCGGCGACGGCGCGGGTCGTCTTCTTCGCCCGGTCCTCGTACGCGCCGGCGCAGCCCACCCAGAACAGCCAGTCGACCTCGTCGAGCGTCTCGACGTCAGTGCCCACCTGTTTCACTGGGAACGGCAGGTCCTTGGCCCAGTCCATCCGCGCGTTGGGGGCCATGTTCCACGGGTTGCCCTTGTTCTCCAGGCCTTTGAACAGCTGGTTGAGCTCGGTCGGGAAGTTGGACTCGACCAGCACCTGGTAGCGGCGCATGTCCATGATGTGGTCGACGTGCTCGATGTCGACCGGGCACTGCTGCACGCAGGCGCCGCAGGACGTGCAGCTCCAGAGCACGTCGGGGTCGATCACGCCGTACGCCGCCTCGTCGCCGATCAGCGGTCGGTCGGCCTCCTGCTGCAGTTCCTCCGGCAGGTCGCCGCGGGCTTCCTCCGCGGTCTGCAGGTACGGTGCCTTGGCGTGCGCGTGGTCACGCAGCCCGAGTACGAACAGCTTCGGCGACAGTGGCTTGTCGGTCGCCCACGCCGGGCACTGGCTCTGGCAGCGGCCGCACTCGGTGCAGGTGGAGAAGTCGAGGATCCCCTTCCAAGTGAAGTCCTCGACCTTGCCGACGCCGAACGCGGTGTCCTCGTCGAGCTCGTCGATGTTCTCGAAGTCGATCGGCTTGCCGCCGGCCATCATCGGCTGCAGGCCGCCGAGAGCCGTGCCGCCGTCGGCCTCGCGTTTGAACCAGATGTTCGGCCAGGCGGTGAAGCGGTGCCACGCGACGCCCATCGTGGTGTTGAGACCGAGCACGATCGCCCAGGCCATCGACACCACGATCTTGGTCATCGCGACCAGCCAGATCACGTTGTGCAGGTCGGGCTCGGCTACCCCGGCGTACGTCTCGCCGATCCACGCGGTCAGCGGGAAGTGGGCCCAGGTCGCCCAGTCCTCCTGGTGCAGCCGACCGACGGCGTACTCCAGGCCGCGCAGCGTCACGATGCAGACGCCGACCGCGAAGACCACGAACTCGACGAAGTAGCCCTGCCACATGGTGGAGCCGAAGAACCGGCTGCCCCGGGTGCGTGACCCCTTGAGAACCCGGTACGCCGCGAGGGCCGTGATCGCGAACAGCATCACCCAGGTGATCAGCTCGGTCACCCATTCGTAGACGACCCAGTGGCCGATCAGCGGGATCGCGAAGTCGGGGTCGACCAGCTGGCCGTACGCCGTCACCAGGGTGAAGAACAGGAACCCGAAGCCGACGAACACGAACCAGTGCGCCGCGCCGACCGCACTCCACTGCAGCATCCGGGTGTGGCCGAGCGTCTCCTTGAGCATCGTCGCCCAGCGCGTGCGGGGCTGGTCGGTGCGGCCGACGACCGGTTGGCCGATCGTGACGACGCCGACGATCTGACCTGCTGCCTTGGCGAAGAGTGCCACGGCCACCACGGTGATGACCGACGACACGACGATCGCGAGGGTCTGCATGCGGCCTGTGCTCCTCGTGCAGTGAGACGGTTCCAGGGGTAGCAGCGAGCGTACGCACTGTCGGCGTTCTCATCGGCCCCGGGAGGGTCTGAGGCGACGATACTACCGTCGGGTAACTTCTAGCCGATGATGAGAGCGGCGCCACAGCGGCGGGCGGCGGCTCACTGGGCGCCGAGGCGACGGCCCAGGGCGGCGGCCGTGGCGATGACCGGCCGGGCGAGGTCGTCGGCGTCGACCGCTGCGTCACCGGGGTAGGTGACCGCCACGCTCGCGACCGGGTGGCCGTTGTGGTCGAGCACGGCGGCGGCCACCGAGGCGAAGCCCGGCGTGATCTCGCCGTCCTCACGGGCGTGGCCGCGCTGGCGGGTCGCGGAAAGCACGGCCCGCAGCGCCGACGGTGTGGCCGGCCCGGTGTCGGCCCGCCGCACGAAGGCGTCGCGATCCGGAAACAGCGCCCGCACCTGGGCTGGCGGCAGCGCCGCGAGCATGGCCCGGCCGCTGGCGGTGAGGTGCGCGGGCAGGCGTACGCCGACGTCGGTGACAAGTGAGGGCCGGCCGGTGGCGCGTTCCTCGATGACGTACACGACGTCCCGGCCGTACAACACGGCCAAGTGCGCCGACTCCCCGACCGTGTCAACGAGCCGCGCCATCGACTGCCGTGCGAGCCGTTGCAGCGGAGCTTGGCGGGTATAGCCGCTGCCGACCTCGTACGCCGTCACGCCGAGTCCCCACGCCCGGTCGTCGGCGAGGTGCACGACGAACCCCTCGGCCCGCAAGGTGGCGAGCAGCCGGTAGACCGTCGACCGGGGCAGCCCGACGGCGGCGGCGATCCGGCTCGCCGGCAGCGGGTGCGGCTGAGCTGCCAGGAACCGTAAGATGCGCAGCACGCCGCCGGCGCCGTTCGTCATGGCGCACAGTGTCCCAAATATGGGACACCTTGTCGGCAGCGGGCATGGCGCCGGCGCCGGCCGAGCGGTGCAATGGCTGCATGACCACGACCGTCGAGATCGGCACCGGCCCGGTCTCTCCCGAGGAGCTCGTCGCCGTCGCCCGGCAAGGCGCCCGGGTCACGCTCGGCAGCGCCGCCCTGACCGCGATCGAGCGCTCGCGCGCCGCCGTCGAGGTGCTGGCGTCCGCGCCCACCCCGGCGTACGGCGTCTCGACCGGGTTCGGTGCCCTTGCCACCCGGCACATCCCGACCGAGCTGCGCGCCCAGCTGCAGCGGTCGCTGGTGCGGTCACACGCGGCCGGCAGCGGGCCCGAGGTCGAGCGTGAGGTGGTCCGGGCGCTGATGCTGCTGCGGCTGTCGACGCTGGCGACCGGCCACACCGGCATCCGGCCGCAGACCGCGCAGGCGATCGCGGCCCTGCTCAGCCATGGCGTCACGCCCGTCGTGCATGAGTACGGCAGCCTGGGCTGCTCCGGCGACCTGGCCCCGCTGGCGCACTGCGCGCTGGCGCTGATGGGCGAGGGCGAGGTCCGCGACGCCGCTGGCACGCTGCGACCCGCCGCCGAGGTGCTCAAGGAGATCGGCGTCGAGCCGGTCGAGCTCGCCGCCAAGGAGGGTCTGGCGCTGATCAACGGCACCGACGGGATGCTCGGCATGCTGGTGCTGGCCCAGGCTGATCTGGCGGACCTGCTCGTCGTCGCAGACATCGCGACCGCGATGAGCGTCGAGGGGCTGTTGGGCACCGACCGGGTGTTCGCCGAGGACCTGCAGGTACTGCGGCCGCATCCCGGTCAGGCGGTCAGCGCGGCCAACCTGCGGCGGCTGCTGGCCGGGTCGGGAGTGATCGAGAGCCACCGTGGACCCGACTGCGCGGTGGTGCAGGACGCGTACTCACTGCGCTGCTCGCCGCAGGTGCTCGGGGCGGCGCGAGACAGCCTGGAGCACACCCGGCTGGTAGCTGCTCGCGAGCTCGCGTCGGCGGTCGACAACCCGGTGGTGCTCGACGACGGTCGAGTCGAGTCGAACGGCAACTTCCACGGTGCCCCGCTGGCGTACGCCCTCGACTTCTTGGCGATTCCGGTCGCCGACGTGGCGAGCATGTCGGAGCGACGCACCGACCGGTTCCTCGACGTGGCCCGCAACCACGGCCTGCCGGCGTTCCTCGCGCACGACCCCGGCGTCGACTCCGGCCACATGATCGCGCAGTACACCCAGGCGGCGATCGTGTCCGAGCTGAAACGGCTCGCCGCCCCCGCGTCCGTCGACTCGATCCCGTCCAGCGCGATGCAGGAGGACCACGTGTCGATGGGCTGGTCGGCGGCCCGCAAGCTGCGCCGGTCGATCGACGGGCTGCGTCAGGTGCTGGCGATCGAGATCCTCACCGCTGCGCGTGGGCTCGAGCTGCGTGCGCCGCTGACGCCGGCACCGGCGACCGCCGCCGTACTCGCGGCCCTGCGTGAACGGGTCGCAGGGCCAGGGCCAGACCGCCACCTGGCACCAGAGATCGCCGCCACTGTGGCACTTGTCGCCGGCGGACAGCTCACCGCCGCCGCCGAGTCCGTCACCGGCCCACTGGACTGATGAGTGTGACGTTCTCGACGCGACACGCTGGCGTGTCTGTCGGAAACGTCACGGTCAGCGAAAGGAACTGAGATGAGTCGTACGATCCGGGCCGCCCGCGGCACCGACCTGACCGCCCGCAGTTGGCAGACCGAGGCGCCGATGCGGATGCTGATGAACAACCTCGACCCGGAGGTCGCCGAGCACCCCGAGGAGCTCGTCGTCTACGGCGGGTCGGGCAAGGCGGCCCGCGACTGGCGGTCGTTCGACGCGATGGTGCGCACCCTGCAGACGCTGCGCGAGGACGAGACCATGCTGGTGCAGTCCGGCCGGCCGGTCGGGGTGATGCGCACCCATGAGTGGGCGCCGCGGGTGCTGATCGCCAACTCCAACCTGGTCGGCGAGTGGGCGAACTGGGAGGAGTTCCGCCGGCTCGAGGCGGCCGGGCTCACCATGTACGGCCAGATGACGGCCGGCTCGTGGATCTACATCGGGACGCAGGGCATCCTGCAGGGCACATACGAGACGTTCGCCGCCGTCGCGGCCAAGAAGTACGACGGCACGCTGGCCGGCACCATCACCGTGACGGCCGGGCTCGGCGGCATGGGGGGTGCGCAGCCGCTGGCCGTGACGATGAACGACGGCGTCTGCATCTGCATCGAGGTCGACGAGTCGCGGATCCAGCGCCGTCTCGAGCACCGCTACCTGGACGTACGCGCGGACTCCCTCGACCACGCGCTGCAGCTGGCGGTCGAGGCGCGCGACGCCAGGAATCCCTTGTCTGTAGGCGTTCTCGGCAACGCCGCCGACCTGGTGCCCGAGCTGCTGGCGAAGTCGGCGCCGATCGACATCGTCACCGACCAGACGTCGGCGCACGACCCGCTGATGTACCTGCCATCCGGCGTGGCTTTCGACGACTGGGTGCCGGCGCGGGAGAAGGACCCGGCCGGGTTCACCGAGCAGGCGCGGGAGTCGATAGCGCGGCACGTCGAGGCGATGGTGGGGTTCCTGGACGCCGGCGCCGAGGTCTTCGACTACGGAAACTCCCTGCGGGCAGAGGCAAAGCTCGGCGGCTACGCGCGGGCGTTCGCGTTCCCGGGGTTCGTGCCGGCGTACATCCGGCCGTTGTTCTGTGAGGGCAAGGGGCCGTTCCGCTGGGCGGCGTTGTCCGGCGATCCGAAGGACATCGCGGCGACCGATCGGGCCGTACTCGACCTCTTCCCCGACAACGAGCCGTTGGCCCGCTGGATCAAGAAGGCCCGGGAGCGGGTGCAGTTCCAGGGCCTGCCGGCGCGGATCTGCTGGCTGGGGTACGGGGAGCGGCACCTGGCCGGCGAGCGGTTCAACGCCATGGTGGCGTCGGGTGAGGTGCGTGCGCCGTTGGTGATTGGGCGCGACCACCTGGACTGTGGGTCGGTCGCCTCGCCGTACCGGGAGACCGAGTCGATGCTGGACGGGTCCGACGCGATCGCCGACTGGCCGTTGCTGAACGCGATGGTCAACGTGGCCTCCGGGGCCTCGTGGGTGTCGATCCACCACGGTGGCGGGGTCGGCATCGGCCGCTCGATCCATGCCGGGCAGGTGGTGTGCGTCGACGGCACCGATCTGGCCGGGCAGAAGGCTGAGCGGGTCCTCACCAACGACCCGGGGATGGGCGTGATCCGTCATGTCGATGCGGGGTACGAGTCGGCGGTCGCGGTGGCCGAGGCGAAGCAGGTCCGGATACCGATGACAGAATCCTGAGCTCTGACGAGTTCCGAGGAGCGGTGATGAACGTCGACGAGATGTTGAAGGGTGCGCGCGACGTCCTGTCGGTGCAACGTGTCTATGGCGACCCGATCGAGCGCGACGGTGTCACGGTCGTCCCGGTGGCGGCCGTCCGCGGGGGTGGCGGTGGCGGCAGCGACGACAATGAGAACGGCGGCGCGGGCTTCGCTGTCACTGCGCGACCCGTCGGTGTGTACGTGATCCGGGGCGGCGACGTCGAGTGGCGGCCAGCGGTCGACGTCGGTCGGCTCGCCGTGGCCGGCCTGGCCTCGTGCGTGCTCGTCGCCTACCTGGCCCGCCGCCGATAGGTCACGGCCCCGGCCTCGGCCTGCCCACAGGAGCCGGGTCATGACGTCCATTTTGATTGGTACGGGGGCGCCCCGTTCCAGACCTAGTGGAACGGGGCGCCCCCGTACCAGAAAAGTTGTGGAGCAGATCCGCCCAGTCCACCGTCGGGTGATCGGGGGTGTCTGGGGGTACGTCTAGGGTGTGCCAAGACCGTTCGAAAGGCCTGGGGGTCCCCAGTGATCGAGTTCGACAGCGTGACCAAGCGGTACGACGACGGCACCGTCGCCGTCGACAGCCTGAGCCTCGTCGCCGCCAACGGTGAGATCACCGTTTTGGTCGGACCCTCGGGATGCGGCAAGACCACCTCGTTGCGGATGATCAACCGCACCATCGACGTGACGTCGGGCACGATCTCCGTCGACGGCCAGGACATCGCGAGCACCGACGCGGTGACGCTGCGCCGCAACATCGGCTACGTCATCCAGCATGCCGGGCTGTTCCCGCACCGCACCGTCGTCGACAACATCGCGACCGTGCCGCACCTGCTCGGTTGGGACAAGAAGCGCAGCAAGGAAGTCGCGCTCGAGCTGATGGAGCGGGTCGGGCTGTCGACCGCGCTGGCCACCCGCTACCCGGCCCAGCTGTCGGGTGGGCAGCAGCAGCGGGTCGGGGTCGCCCGCGCGCTCGCCGCCGACCCGCCGATGCTGCTGATGGACGAGCCGTTCAGCGCCGTCGACCCGGTCGTCCGCGAGGGTCTGCAGGACGAGTTCCTCCGGCTGCAGCAAGAGCTCGGCAAGACGATCGTGTTCGTCACCCACGACATCGACGAGGCGATCAAGCTCGGCGACCAGGTCGCGGTGATGCAGGTCGGCGGCACGCTGGCCCAGCTCGCCCCGCCCGCCGAGCTGCTGTCCAAGCCGGCCAACGACTTCGTCGCCGGCTTCATCGGGCGCGACCGCGGATACCGGGGGCTGTCGTTCGTCGGCGCCGAGGGGCTGCCGGTGCACGAGCGGTCCACGGTCGCCGTCGGGGCGTCCGAGGACGACGTACGCCGGGCGACCGGTGACGACGACCACGTACTCGTGCTCGACACCGAACGGCACCCGGTCGGCTGGCTGCCGGTCAACGGCCAGGCCGACATCACCGCGGAGCGGCTGCTGGCGCTCGGCACGACCTTCACGCCCGACCAAACGCTGCGTGCCGCGCTCGACGGCGCGCTCGCCTCCCCGACCGGTGAGGCAGTCTGCGTCGACGGCGACGGGAGGTTCGTCGGCGTCGTCAGCCACGGTGAGATCGCCGAGCACCTGCAGACCGCCGGCAGGCAGGCCGGCTGATGGACTGGGAGTGGATCTCGTCCAACACCGTCGAGATCGGCGGCCTGCTCGGCGACCACGTCTACCTCGCCATCGTGCCGATCGTGGCCGGCCTGGTCGTCGCGCTCGTCGTCGGTGCGCTCGGGGTGCGCTTCCCGCGGCTCTACCCGCCGATCGTCGCGCTGTCGAGCACGTTCTACACGATCCCCTCGCTCGCGCTGTTCGTGATCATGCCCGGCCTGATCGGCACCCAGATCCTCGATCCGATCAACGTCATCATCGCGCTCACGATCTACAGCGCGTCGTTGCTGGTCCGCAACGTCATGGACGGTCTGCGCGCCACTTCGCCGGAGGTGCGTCAGTCCGCGCTGTCGATGGGCTACACCCCGATCCGTCAGCTGTGGGAGATCGACCTGCCGATCGCGATGCCGCTGGTCTTCGCCGGTCTCCGGGTCGCGACCGTGGCCAACATCAGCATGGTCAGCGTGGGCGCCCTGATCGGAGTCGGGGGCCTCGGCGAGCTGTTCACCCAGGGGTTCCAGCGCCGGTTCTACACGCCACTGTTGGTCGGGCTCGTGCTGTCGGTGCTGCTGGCGCTGCTCGCTGATGCCCTCCTGGTGCTGTTGCAGCGCTGGCTCACCCCCTGGGCCCGGTTGGTGCGCTAGCGATGACTCTCTTCAACGAGCTGGTCGCGTTCCTGTCCGAGTCGGCGAACTGGAGCGGCTCGCGCGGCATCCCGGTCCGGATCGGCGAGCACGTCCTCTACACCGTCGTCGCGCTGGCGGCGGCGTTCGCCGTCGCGTTCCCGATCGGGCTGCTGATCGGCCACACCGGCCGCGGCGCCTTCCTCGCCATCAACATCGGCAACGCCGCCCGGGCCGTACCCACCTTCGGTGTGCTGATCCTGGTCGTTCTCCTTGCCGGGTTGGGATTCCTGCCGGTGCTGGTCGCCCTGGTGATCCTCGGCATCCCACCGATCCTGACCTCGACGTACGCCGGGATCCGCGGGGTCGAGGGGTCGACCGTCATCGCCGCCAGGAGTATGGGCATGACCGAGCGCAACATGCTGCTCAAGGTCGAGCTGCCGATTGCGCTGCCGACGGTCATCGCCGGTCTGCGCAGCGCGACCCTGCAGATCGTGTCGACCGCGACGATCGCGGCCTACGTCGCACTCGGCGGGCTGGGCCGCTTCGTCATCGACGGTCAACAGCAGCGCGACTACGGCAAGATGGCGGCCGGGGCGGTGTTGGTCGCCGCGCTGGCGATCGCGTTCGACCTGCTGTGGGGGCTCGTCGACCGCGTCGTCGTGTCCCCCGGGGTCAGCGGTCGCTTACCCCGTACCCGCCGTGCACGCGACGCCGACTCCCCGCCGCAGACGACCGGCGACATCACCACCGACCCACCTACCCGTGAGCCTGCGGGCCGACCAACCTGACACGCCACCACAGGAGGAACCCATGTCCTATCGAACTCCGGCCCGCCTGGCCGGGCTCGCACTGGCCGCCGGTCTGCTCGCCGCCTGCGGCGGTGGCGGCGACGGCGGCGGCGACCCGCTCAGCGACGGTGGCGGTGAGGGTTGCCAGGCCAGCAGCGGCGACAGCATCGTGATCGGCTCGGCGAACTTCAGCGAGAACGTCCTGCTGGCCGAGATCTACGCCGGCGCCCTGGAGGCGGCGGGCGTGACGGTCGAGAAGAAGCTCAACATCGGCAGCCGCGAGACGCTGATCCCGGCGCTGAAGGACGGCTCGATCGACCTCGTCCCCGAGTACACCGGCAACCTCCTCACGTACCTCGACGAGAACGCCGACGAGGCCGAGAGCGACGCGGTCTACGAGGCGCTCGGCGAGGCGGTCCCCGACGGGTGCCAGGTGCTCGAGCAGTCGCCCGCCGAGGACAAGGACGCGCTGGTCGTTACGAAGGAGACCGCCGAATCACAGAGCCTGGCGACGATTCCCGACCTGCAGCCGGTCGCCGGCGACCTGGTCGCAGGCGGGTCGTCGGAGTTCGAGACCCGGCGGGCCGGACTCGAGGGGCTCAAGGAGGTGTACGACATCGAGTTCGGCGAGTTCAAGACGCTCGACCCCGGTGGCCCGCTGTCGGTCGAGGGCCTGCTCAAGGGCGACGTCGACGTGGTCAACCTGTTCACCACCAACCCGGTGATCGAGACCGAGGGCCTGGTCGTACTCGAGGACCCGGAGAGCCTGTTCAGCGCCCAGAACGTCGTCCCGCTGATCACCGAGGAGAAGGCGACCGACGAGGTGACCGAGGCGCTCAACGGCGTGTCATCGGCCCTCGACACCGAGCAGCTGATCGCGCTGATGAAGCGGGTCGACGTCGACAAGGAGAACCCCGCCGACGTCGCCTCGGCCTGGCTCACCGAGGCCGGTCTGGTCTGACGCCAGGGGTCACCAGGTCGACCGGTGCACCACGTCGGAGATCCCGCGTCGGCCGCGCCGCAGCGACGGTGAGCGCCGGTCGGGCGCGGGCACGCCGACGGTGATCGCGCCGATCGGGGTGTAGCGCTCCGGCACGCCGAACTCCGCCCGGAACGCCGTCGTCCGGTCCGGCGGGATGCCGAAGAAGCAGCCGCCCAGGCCCTCGTCGACCGCGGTCTGCAGCATCAGCAGCGACGCCATGCCGGTGTCGATGTGCCAGTACGGCACCGGCCAGCGGGCCTCGTCGCGGTCGGTCCAGCCCTTGTCCGGCTCGGTGTAGCGGTCGAGGTAGGCGTCCTTGCACGACAGCGGCACGATCACTACCGGCGCCCGGCGCATGCCCTGCAGCCAGGGCGAGCCGTCGCCCGGTGCGTCCGGCGGCGACGTCGCCCGCCAGAACCGCTCGACGTCGGCCGGCTGGTCGAGCACGAGGAACGCCCAGCCCTGGCTGAAGCCCGCGCTCGGCGACCGGATGGCGTGCTCCAGCATCCGGTCGACCACCGCCGGGTCCACCGGCTCGTCGGCGTAGTTGCGCACCATCCGCCGCCGCCGTACGACGTCGCGGAACTCCATCAGGACGAGCCCGTCGCGGAGGCGGTGCGCGGTAGCGGGAGGTTCTCGGCGGGGAGCATGCGGTTAACGTAACCACGACGACGAGCCAGACGGATGAGGGACGCGGTGGGCATCGGTTTCGAGCAGATGTGGGCGGAGCTGCAGCCGCTGGGTCGCAGTGCCACCAGCGGCGGCTACTTCCGGCAGCCGTTCGACGCGGCCGAACGCGAGTGCCACGCGTGGTTCGTCGAGCAGGCCGGGTTGCGGGGGCTCGAGCTCGGTCACGACGGCAACGGCAACAGCGTCGCCTGGTGGCGCCCGGCGGAGCACGCCGAACGGCCGGCGGTCCTCACCGGATCCCACCTCGACTCGGTCCTCGACGGCGGCGCGTTCGACGGGCCGCTCGGCGTCGTGTCGGCGTTCGGTGCGGTCGACCTGCTGCGCGAGCGGGGATTCGTACCCGCGCGGCCGATCGCGATCGCGGCGTTCGCCGAGGAGGAGGGGTCCCGGTTCGGCCTTGCCTGCTTGGGATCTCGGCTGCTCACCGGCCAGACCACGCCGGACCAGGCGCGCGCGCTGCGGGATCGCGACGGCGGCTTTCTGCTCGACGCGATGAGCGCGGCCGGGATCGAGCCTGAGCTCGGCCGGTCAGACCTGTTCGGCGAGGTGGCCGCCTTCGTCGAGCTGCACGTCGAGCAGGGCCGTGACCTGGTCGACCGCGACGCACCGGTCGGCGTGGCCAGCGCGATCTGGCCGCACGGCCGCTACCGGCTCGACTTCACCGGCGAGGCGAACCACGCGGGTACGACCCGGATGGCGGACCGGCGAGACCCGATGCTGACGTACGCCATGACCGCGCTGGCCGCCAACAAGCAGGCCCGGCTGGCCGATGCCCGGGCCACCTTCGGCCGCGTCGAGGTCGCCCCGAACGGCATCAACGCCGTCCCGTCCCGGGTGACCGGCTGGTTGGACGCCCGGGCCGCGCAGACCGAGACGCTGGACGCGATCGTCGACACGATCGGGCGGCAGGCCGCCGACCGGGCCGGCCGCGACGGCACCCGGGTCGTCCTCACGGTGGAGTCCCGGTCCCCGGCCGTCGACTTCGACCCGGTGCTGGCGCGGCGGATCGCCGACCGGCTCGGCGGCGTGCCGGTCATCGCCACCGGTGCCGGCCATGACGCGGGTGTGCTCTCGGCGTCCGGCGTCCCCACGGCCATGCTGTTCGTCCGCAACCCGACCGGTGTGTCGCACTCGCCGGCCGAGCACGCCGAGCTGGCCGACTGCCTCGCTGGGGTCGACGCGTTGGCCGCCACCTTGGCCGACCTGGCAGGCTGACCACGATGACGACGTACTGGTTGCAGCACGCCTGGCTCGGCGCTGGACCCGTGGAGGAGAACGTCCTCGTCACGGTCGACGGCGACCGGTTCGTCGACGTGGTCCCGGGCGTCGCCGCGCCGCCGGCCACCGCGACCCGGCTGCCCGGCCTGACGGTCCCCGGCCTCGCCAACTGCCACAGCCACGCGTTCCATCGGGCGCTGCGCGGGCGTACCCAGGCCGAGCGTGGCACGTTCTGGACCTGGCGCGAGCAGATGTACGGGCTGGCCGGCCGGCTCGACCCCGACCGCTACCGCCGGCTGGCAGCCGCCGTGTACGCCGAGATGGCCGCGGCCGGCATCACCGCGGTCGGCGAGTTCCACTACCTGCACCACGGCGAGGAGGGCACGCCGTACGACGACCCGAACGCGATGGGTGAGGCGCTGGTCGGCGCGGCCCGCGACGTCGGTCTGCGGGTCACGCTGCTCGACACCTGCTACCTCGCGGCCGGGATCAACCAGCCGCCCGACGAGACCCAGCAGCGGTTCAGCGACGGATCGGCGAAGCGGTGGGCCGAGCGGGTCGACGACCTGCGCATGCGCTATAGCGACGACGCCGGTGTGGTGGTGGGCGCGGCGGTGCACTCGGTGCGGGCCGTGCCGCGCGACGAGATCGGCACGGTCGCCGAGTGGGCGGCACGGCACGAGGCACCGCTGCACGTACACCTGTCCGAGCAGGTCGCCGAGAACACCGCGTGCGTCGAGGCGTACGGCGTCACCCCGGCCCGGCTGCTGCACGAGTCGAGTGCGCTTGGCCCCCGCACGTCCGCCGCGCACGCCACCCACCTGACCGACGACGACATCGAGCTGCTCGGCGGCAGCGGCACCCATGTCTGTTTCTGCCCGACCACCGAGCGCGACCTGGCCGACGGCATCGGCCCGTCGCGGGAGCTGGTCGAGGCCGGCTCGCCGCTCACCCTCGGGTCGGACTCGCACGCGGTGATCGACCTGTTCGAGGAGATGCGGGCGGTGGAGCTGGACGAGCGGCTGCGGTCCCAGCGGCGGGGGCACTGGCGGGCCGAGGAACTGCTGGTCGCGGCCACGTCGGCCGGGCACACCTCGCTCGGTTTCCCGGACGCGGGCGTGATCGCCCCCGGTGCCTGGGCCGACCTGGTGACGCTCGACGACGCCAGCCCGCGCACCGCCGGCACCGGCGGCGGGCCGGAGCTGGCGGTGTTCGCCGCGACGTCGGCCGATGTGGTGCACGTGCTGGCGAGCGGCCGGGTCGTGCGCACCGACGGCGTCGGGGCGGATCTGGCGCAGGTGATCGGGGAGCTGGCGTGACGGCCACCCTGGTCGGCGGCATCGGCGAGCTCGTCACCAACGACCCGACGCTCGGCGACGGGTCGCCGCTCGGTCTGCTGCGCGACGCGGCGCTGGTGGTCGAGCGGGATCGGGTGGCCTGGGTCGGCCCGGCCCGGGCGACACCGGCGGCCGACCTGCAGGTGGACGTGAACGGCCGGGCGGTGATCCCCGGCTTCGTCGACTCGCACAGCCACCTGGTGTTCGCCGGCGACCGCGCCGAGGAGTTCGCAGCCCGGATGGCGGGGCAGCCGTACGAGGCCGGCGGCATCCGTACCACGGTGGCGGCGACGCGGGCCGCGACCGACGAGCAGCTCACCGCGCAGGTCGCCCGGCACGTCGACGAGATGCGGCGTCAGGGCACGACGACGGTCGAGATCAAGAGCGGCTACGGGCTGACCGTGGTCGACGAGGCGCGGGCGCTCGCCGTCGCCCACCAGTTCACCGAGGAGACGACGTACCTCGGCGCACATGTGGTGGCTCCCGAGTACGCCGACGACCCTGCGGCGTACGTCGAGCTGGTCTGCGGACCGATGCTCGAAGCCAGCGCGCCGTACGCCCGCTGGGTCGACGTCTTCTGCGAGCGCGGTGCGTTCGACGTCGACCAGGCCCGGGCCGTTCTCCAAGCAGGCAAGGCAAAAGGGCTCCTCCCGCGAGTGCACGCCAACCAGCTCGGTCCCGGCCCGGGTGTCCAGCTGGCGGGTGAGGTGGGTGCTGCGTCGGCGGACCACTGCACGTTCCTCGACGACGCCGACGTGACCGCGCTGGCCGACGCCGGCGTCGTGGCGACGCTGCTGCCCGCGGTGGAGTTCTCCACCCGTTCCCCGTACCCGGACGCCCGCCGGCTGCTGGCGGCCGGCGCGACCGTCGCGCTCGCGACCGACTGCAACCCGGGCTCGGGCTACTCCTCGTCGATGCCGCTGTGCATCGCACTGGCGGTGCGGGAGATGCGGATGACGCCGGCGGAGGCGCTCTGGTCGGCGACCGCGGGTGGGGCGGTGGCGCTCCGGCGGGCCGACCTCGGCCGGCTGTCGGTCGGGTCACAGGCCGACTTCGTCGTCCTCGACGCGCCGTCGTACCTGCACCTGGCCTACCGGCCGGGCGTCCCCTTGGTGACGGCCGTCTGGCAGGCCGGTCGGCCGGCGATCGGGTGAGGCGATGACCGACGAGCCGGACGACCTGGCGGCGCGGGCCGTCGAGCTGGCCCAGGACATGCTCGACCTGGCGCGGCACGGCCGGACCGACCGGCTGGTCCAGCTTGTCGATGCTGGCATCCCGGTGAACATGCGCGACTCCTCCGGCAACAGCCTGCTGATGCTCGCGGCGTACCACGGCCATGCCGAGACGGTGTCGGCCCTGGTGGCGCGCGGCGCCGACGTCGACCAGCTGAACGACCGTGGTCAGAGCCCGCTGGCCGGGGTGGTGTTCAAGGGCGAGGACGCCGTGGTGCGGGTGCTCCTCGACGCCGGCGCCGACCCGGATCTCGGCACGCCGTCCGCGCGCGCGACCGCCCAGCTGTTCGAGCGCCCCGATCTGATCCCGCCCCGGTCAGTGTGACGAGTTGGCGCGACACGCCGGCGTGTCGCAACCAACTCGTCACACTCAGCGGAGGAGGAGGGTCGAGCCGAGGGCCAGCGCGCCGACGGTGACCAGCAGGAAGAAGCCGATCCAGACCAGCGCGGGCACGCCGGTGAGGGCGGCGAGCTGGTCGGCGTCCGAGGTGGGAGTACGGCGGCGCCACCGCTCGGCCTGCAGCTCGATCACGGGTCGCGGCGCCGCGAGCAGCAGGAACCAGCTGACCAGGTAGGCGAACGCCGACTGGGTCCGTTCCGGCAGCCACCACGACACCGCGAACACCAGCGCCGCCGTCACCAGGACCGACCACAGCCCGAACCAGTTGCGGATCTGCACCAGGAGCACCGCCAACAGGAGCAGCAGCAGCCACAGCAGGCCGACCGCCCGCCCCGCGCCGAGCAGGTACGCCGCGCCCAGACCGACCAGGGCCGGCCCGACGTACCCGGCGGCGAACGTAGCCACCATGCCGGGTCCGGTCGGCTTGCCTGCCGAGACGGTCAGCCCCGAGGTGTCGGAGTGCAGCCGGATGCCGACGAGCCGTCGTCCGGACAGCGCCGCCGCGCCGCCGTGCCCGGCCTCGTGGACGAGCGTGACGGCGTGCCGGGTCACCGACCACGCGGGCCGGAACGCCACCAGCGCGACGGCGACCAGCCCGGTGGCGAGCACGACGTCGTCTGCCGGGGGCGGCTGGCTGGACAGGGCGCGCGACCAGATCTCGCGCAACACCTCCACCGAGACGTCAGCCGTTCTGGTCGTACGTCGCGCGGAGCAGCTGCCGGGCCGCCATCAGTCGAAGAGCTCCTCGAACATGGACTTGCGCCTCTTCTGGCGAGGCTGGGGCGGCGGTGCATAGCCGCGCTGGTCGTCGCGGTACTGCTGTTGCGGTGCGGCCGGTGCGGTCGAATGGAAACGGCTCTCGGCGTCGACCAGCCGTTCGAGCTCGCCGCGGTCGAGGAAGATGCCGCGGCAGTCGCCGCACTGGTCGACGGTGACGGAGTTGCGCTCATAGGTGCGCATCTCGCCGTGGCACTTCGGGCAGGTGAGGGTCGTCATGGCGCCCAGCGTACGTGCGCGGTCTGTTGGTGGTCGCCGCCTGGGTTGAGTGCAGCTCACTCAACCCGGATTTGATTTCCGCCGTCGCACCGTCAAGACTTGCGTCGGATTCGCTCAACTTTATGGAGGTAGCAGATGGCTCGCGCGGTCGGTATCGACCTCGGCACGACCAACTCGGTCGTCGCCGTACTCGAGGGTGGGGAACCCACCGTCATCCCCAACGCCGAGGGTGCCCGGACCACCCCCTCGGTGGTCGCATTCGCCAAGAACGGCGAGGTGCTTGTCGGCGAGGTCGCCAAGCGTCAGGCGGTGACGAACGTCGACCGTACGATCCGCTCGGTCAAGCGTGAGATGGGCACCGCCTGGAAGCGGGAGCTCGACGGCAAGGAGTTCACGCCGCAGCAGATCTCGGCGTTCGTGCTGCAGAAGCTCAAGCGCGACGCCGAGGCCTACCTCGGCGAGACGGTGACCGACGCGGTCATCACCGTGCCGGCGTACTTCAGCGACTCGCAGCGCCAGGCCACCAAGGAGGCCGGCGAGATCGCCGGGCTCACCGTCCAGCGCATCGTCAACGAGCCGACCGCCGCCGCCCTGGCGTACGGCCTCGACAAGGAGTCCGACCAGACCATCCTCGTCTTCGACCTCGGTGGTGGCACGTTCGACGTGTCGTTGCTGGAGATCGGCGAGGGTGTCGTCGAGGTCAAGGCCACCAGCGGCGACAACCACCTCGGTGGGGACGACTGGGACGCCCGCATCGTCGACTGGATGGTGAAGAAGTTCAACGACGCACACGGGATCGACCTGTCCAAGGACAAGATCGCCGGTCAGCGGCTGCAGGAGTCGGCCGAGAAGGCGAAGATCGAGCTCTCGTCGTCCAGCGAGACCACGATCCACCTGCCGTACATCACCGCCGGTGCGGAGGGCCCGCTGCACTTCGAGGAGAAGCTCAGCCGGGCCGAGTTCCAGCGGATGACCTCCGACCTGCTCGACCGCGCCAAGTCGCCGTTCCAGCAGGTGATCAAGGACGCCAAGATCGACGTTGCCGGGATCGACCACGTGATCTTGGTCGGCGGCTCGACCCGGATGCCGGCCGTCACCGACCTGGTCCGCGACCTGACCGGCGGCAAGGAGCCCAACAAGGGCGTCAACCCCGACGAGGTCGTGGCCGTCGGCGCGAGCCTGCAGAGCGGCGTGCTCAAGGGCGAGGTCAAGGACGTCCTGCTGCTCGATGTCACCCCGCTGTCCCTCGGCATCGAGACCAAGGGCGGTGTGATGACCAAGCTGATCGAGCGCAACACCACCATCCCGACCAAGCGCTCCGAGGTCTTCACGACCGCCGAGGACAACCAGCCCTCGGTGGAGATCAAGGTGGCGCAGGGCGAGCGCGAGATGTGGTCGGCCAACCAGCCGCTCGGCAACTTCGAGCTGACCGGGCTGCCACCGGCGCCGCGCAACGTCCCGCAGATCGAGGTCACCTTCGATATCGACGCCAACGGCATCGTGCACGTCCACGCCAAGGACCGGGGTACGGGCAAGGAGCAGTCGATGACGATCACCGGCGGCTCGGCGCTGTCCAAGGACGACATCGACAAGATGATCAAGGACGCCGAGCAGTACGCCGACGAAGACCGCAAGCGCCGTGAGGACGTCGAGATCCGCAACCAGGCCGACGGCGCCGTCTACACGACCGAGAAGTTCCTGACCGAGAACGGCGACAAGATCGGCGACGACGTCAAGGCGGAGGTCGAGGCCGACGTGGCCACGCTGAAGAGCGCGCTCGAGAGCGACGACACCGACACCATCAAGACGGCGGCCGCCAAGCTGGCCGAGAGCAGTCAGAAGATGGGCGCCGCGATGTACGCCAACGCCGCCGCCGAAGGTGGCGAGTCCGGCCAGGCACCCACCGGCGACGGGTCCGACGCCGGGCCCAGCGCCGAAGGTGGTTCCGACGACGACGTGGTCGACGCCGAGATCGTCGAGGACGACACGACCGACGAGGCGGCCTCTGGCGAGGGCGAGCCGAAGTGACCGACCGACCCGACGAGGCCAGGGAGGGCCAGGCCGACGGCCCGGTCGTCCGCGACCGACGTCGAATCGACCCGGTGACCGGTCAGGTCCGGGAGCCGCAGCAGCCCGCTGCGGCCCCGGGCCAGCCGGCCGGCCATTCGGCGGTTGGCGAGCCGGCCGCCGACGACACCGCGCCGAGCAACGACCTCGAGACGGCGCTCGCCGAGCGGACGGCCGACCTGCAGCGCCTGCAGGCCGAGTACGTCAACTACAAGCGCCGCGTCGACCGCGACCGCGATGCCGTACGCGAGGCTGCGGTCGGTGCGGTCCTGGCGGCGCTGCTGCCGGTCCTCGACGACATCGACCGGGCCCGCGAGCACGGCGAGGTCGAAGGCGGGTTCAAGGCCGTCGCCGACTCGTTCGAGCGCTCGCTGACCGGCCTGGGACTGGTGCGCTTCGGCGAGGTCGGCGATCCGTTCGACCCCCGTATCCACGAGGCCCTGATGCACGCGCACGCCGACGATGTCGACGGGCCGACCTGCCAGGCCGTGCTGCAGGCGGGCTACCGGATCGGCGAACGGATCCTGCGCCCGGCCCGGGTGGCCGTCGTGGAGCCGGCCGACGCCCCTGCCGTACCCGAGGATGCCGAGACGGACCCGTCCGAGGGGACGACCGACGCCGACTGATCCCTACGATGGAGACACCCGGGGAGGTGAGCTCGCGTGAGCAAGAGTGACTGGCTGGAGAAGGACTACTACCAGGTGCTCGGCGTCGACAAGGACGCCGACGCCGACGTGGTCAAGAAGGCCTACCGCAAGCTCGCGCGGGAGAACCACCCCGACTCCAAGCCGGGTGACGCCAAGGCAGAGGACCGGTTCAAGGCGGTCAGCGAGGCCTACTCCGTGCTGTCCGACCCGGCCAAGCGCAAGGAGTACGACGACACCCGCAGCATGTTCGGGGCGGGGGCCGGCGGGTTCCGGATGCCCCGCGGTGGTGGGGGTACGACGTTCGACCTCGGCGACCTGTTCGGCAACCGCGGCACGTCCGGGGCCGGGGCCGGCGGGATCGGCGACCTGCTCGGCGACATCTTCTCCGGCGGCAACGCGCGTCGCACCAACCCGCAGCCACGTCGCGGTGCGGACGTCGAGTCGCAGGCGACCATCGCGTTCCGTGAGGCGGTCGACGGCATCACGCTGTCGTTGCGGATGACCAGCGAAGCGGCCTGCCGCGACTGCTCCGGCACCGGCGCCCGCAGCGGCACGGTCCCGACCGTCTGCGTGTACTGCCAGGGCACCGGGATGCAGGCGACCAGCGACGGCGGGCCGTTCGCGATGACCGAGCCGTGCCCGCACTGCCGCGGTCGGGGCCTGGTCGTCGCCGACCCGTGCCCGACCTGCAACGGCTCGGGCCGTGGTGTGTCCACCCGGACCCTGCAGGCACGCATCCCGGCCGGTGTGAAGGACGGTCAGCGGATCCGGCTGCGGGGCAAGGGCGCGCCGGGGGAGCGCGGTGGGCCGGCCGGCGACCTGTACGTCGTCGTCCACGTGACACCGCATCCCGTCTTCGGTCGCGCCGGTGACAACATCACGCTGGCCGTGCCGATCACGTTCGACGAGGCCGCTCTCGGTGCGTCGGTGAAGGTGCCGACGCTGTCCGGCGGTGCGGTCACGCTGAAGGTGCCGGCCGGCACGCCGAACGGCCGGACGTTCCGCGTGCGCGGTCGCGGCGCGACCCGCAAGGACGGCACCAAGGGCGACCTGCTGGTGACCGTCGACGTCGTCGTACCCGAGGAGCTGTCCGCCGAGGCCCGGGCCGCGGTCGAGACGCTGCGCTCGCACGGCGGCGGCGCCGACCCGAGGGCCGGCCTGTTCACGAAGGCGAGTGGGTGACCGTGGGCGGGTTCGAGTTCGTGCGCCGCGAGGCGCCGGTGTTCGTGATCAGCGTGGCCGCCGAGCTGGCCGGCATGCATCCGCAGACGCTCCGCGGGTACGACCGGATCGGGCTGGTCAGCCCGGGGCGTACCGGCGGCGGCGGCCGGCGTTACTCGTGGCACGACATCGAGCAGCTGCGCGAGGTGGCCCGGCTGACCGCGCAGGGCATCGGCCTCGAAGGCGTACGCCAGATCCTCGAGCTGCAGAGCGAGGTCGCGGCGCTGCGCGAGCGGGCCGAGTCGTTGCAGGCCGCGCTCGAC
This sequence comes from Nocardioidaceae bacterium, assembly GCA_050699035.1. Lineage (GTDB taxonomy): Bacteria > Actinomycetota > Actinomycetes > Propionibacteriales > Nocardioidaceae > WHTB01. The sequence continues at coordinate 43,636 of JBOHDE010000006.1, forward strand.
GTCGCCGAGTCGGCGCTGGCGAGCGGCTCGAACCTGCCGGCCGTGCGGTCGCAGGCCGTCGTCCGGTGGCAGCGCCGCTGATAGGCCGACTGGGTGGCTCCGGTCCAGACATTTTCTGGTACGGGGGCGCCCCGTTCCACTAGGTCTGGAACGGGG